>NZ_JAQKGN010000039.1:0-696 GCF_027956555.1 Agrobacterium sp. ST15.16.055 | reverse complement strand
CGATAAATCCCATAGGGATTTACGCTGGTAACGCGGGGTGGAGCAGCCCGGTAGCTCGTCAGGCTCATAACCTGAAGGCCGCAGGTTCAAATCCTGCCCCCGCAACCAAAACTTATATGACTATCAAGACTTTAATCGGCCTCCTTCGGGAGGCCGAAGTCGTTTTTACCCCTAGCACAACGCTAGGGCAGATTCTGTGGTCGATGAATCGATTGTGAAGTGACAGGGCGAGCGGAAGCTGATTCAACATCCATTGCGAAAGAGGTGGATGATGGGACGAGCACTGAGCGATGATCTTCGACTACGCGTGTTAAAAGCGTCTGCGGCGGGCATGTCTGCGCGCCAGTCGGCGGCGCGGTTCGGGGTTGGGATTTCGATGGTGACCTTGCCCCCAAGTTTTATCCAGTTTTGAGTTTGCTCCAGCGGTTTTGGGTTGCTGTATTCGGGGCGGTAGCGGCGGGTGGCGGTGCGGAGCCATTTCGGCTGCGCAGCACCGCATCACGTCGCGGGTTGATGGTCTTGGGCGAACTCGGCGGGTGTCAGCCAGCCGAGGCCAGAGTGTGGGCGGTGACACGGAACTCCTCCCACAGCCATTGGGCCAGGTCGCATAAACGCCAGCGCACGACACCGTCGAGATACGGCGTCGGTCCCCGTTCGATGGCCTTTGTCAGGGCCGCCCGCTGAACATCGTTCAGC
>NZ_JAQKGN010000038.1:0-726 GCF_027956555.1 Agrobacterium sp. ST15.16.055 | reverse complement strand
CACTGGGACTGGGCTCGGACGTCTCGGGCCTAAACCCAAAACACCTGGACGCTTCCAGACATATCTTCTCTTCACAATGTATTCAGAACAGGCATCAGTCCTTACAGACGATGCAAACTTTTATTTCTTCAGAAGGATATTCCCGCGCTACACACCCAAACCGCGTTAGCGATTGGTGGAGCTGAGCGGGATCGAACCGCTGACCCCCTGCTTGCAAAGCAGGTGCTCTCCCAGCTGAGCTACAGCCCCAACCATCGCAAACACCCGACAGCAAAACCGCCAGGGATCAGCTAAATTCAGCAAACCAATGGTGGGCCCGGGAAGACTTGAACTTCCGACCCCACGCTTATCAAGCGTGTGCTCTAACCAACTGAGCTACGGGCCCATCCAACCGAACATATGACGTGTCCAACTGGACACCCATACAGGCCAGAGGCCGTCGCCGGTCATCCGGCGCCCCCGCGCAGTGCCGCCCAAAGGGCGAACAGCACGTGAGCGCAAACCAAAGGTTTATATCCTTCTTGAAGAAAGAGAAACGTGGACGGCGAACCTTGCCATACCCGCTGTCTGCGTAGCAGATCTGCAGGCGTATTACGTTGCGATGGTCGCCTGACTGGCGCCATCTATGTTCTAAAAAGCACGGGAAAGTTCATCCTGTTCAAGACAGGCGTCTTACTGTTCCACAGCTTCCTTAGAAAGGAGGTGATCCAGCCGCAGGTTCCCCTA
>NZ_JAQKGN010000037.1:0-738 GCF_027956555.1 Agrobacterium sp. ST15.16.055 | reverse complement strand
CACTGGGACTGGGCTCGGACGTCTCGGGCCTAAACCCAAAACACCTGGACGCTTCCAGACATATCTTCTCTTCACAATGTATTCAGAACAGGCATCAGTCCTTACAGACGATGCAAACTTTTATTTCCTCAAAGAAGACAATTCGCAGCCGCCGGATCAATTCTCCAGTACAGCGCGATAGCGCGTCGCCGATCGTTCGGCGCCCTCGCGGAGGGTAGGTCCGAAGGACCGCTCACCCGTGAGCGCAAATAAATGGTGGAGCTGAGCGGGATCGAACCGCTGACCCCCTGCTTGCAAAGCAGGTGCTCTCCCAGCTGAGCTACAGCCCCATCCAGCTCGATCACCCAAGTCTCATCAACCAGGCGCGGCAACAATTCGCATCAACCAACAGTCTCAACCCAAACCCTCATTCGCATATGCAAATGGTGGGCCCGGGAAGACTTGAACTTCCGACCCCACGCTTATCAAGCGTGTGCTCTAACCAACTGAGCTACGGGCCCATTCCGGTACCGGTCGATGCGGCTTTTGTCTTCTTGAAGAAAGAGAAACGTGGACGGCGAACCTCGCCATACCCGCTGTCTGCGTAGCAGATCTGCAGGCGTATTACGTTTCGATGGTCGCCTGACTGGCGCCATCTATGTTCTAAAAAGCACGGGAAAGTTCATCCTGTTCAAGACAGGCGTCTTACTGTTCCACAGCTTCCTTAGAAAGGAGGTGATCCAGCCGCAGGTTCCCCTA
>NZ_JAQKGN010000003.1:0-458604 GCF_027956555.1 Agrobacterium sp. ST15.16.055 | reverse complement strand
ATGCATTACGATCTAGGATATATCGACCTGGAACAGAGAACGCTGCAAACAATCGACAATCCGTTCGGCACGAGATTGTCACCTATGTCTTAGGTACAAACTGTTACCTATGTCTCCGGTCTGGACACACTTCAAGCTGGTCGGAGTGAGAGGATTCGAACCTCCGACCCCCACGTCCCGAACGTGGTGCGCTACCAGACTGCGCTACACTCCGTGACCAGCAGCGCGTCTATAGACCAGCCTCCGGCATTCGACAAGCGGCTTATTGCATTTTTTGTGACAAGTTTTTCCCATCCGTTGAAGCAACCCCGCCAAGCGCCTGCGCCGCCGGCTGGAAGGCCTCAAAACGTTACAAAAAAGCAATTGTGGCAGGAAATTTTCATCGAACCGCACACCTCCCCTGCCCGCCGCCGCCAAATCTGCTAGGGGAACGGAATGACCGGCGGGAAGCCGGACACGGCACAAAGGACATTTCACCATGCTATCTCGCAGCGTAACGCTCGCAGCGTTTGCCATTGCGCTCTCGGCCTGCACCACCTCCACGGGCGGTTCCACTCCCTCCTTCACCCAGAAGAGCCCCGTTGAGACCCGCTGGGTCGGCCAGTCCGCAGGCGTCTTCTTTGCAAAATTCGGCCCGCCGCAAAGCGATACGGAAACTGGCAGCTCCACCGTGTATAACTGGCGCGGCGGCTACAGAAAGGCCACCATTCCGGCCAGGTTCGAAGAAGGCAAGGATGGCAAGAAGGGGCGCCAGATCTCGCCCGCCCGCACCGCCTCGCTCTCCTGCACCGTGCAGCTCGTCGTTTCCAGCGACTACAAGATCACCGCCGTGCGCACGGTCTCCGACCGCCCCGGCATTAACGGCCCGAGCTATTGCGCGGAATTCCTCGCCGCAGATTGATCTTCGGCCATAAACCGAATGCCCAAAGCCCGCCCGAACTGGCGGGCTTTTTCATTTTTTTCGGGATTATTGCCACTTTTCTGCAAAATTTTTGCCTGTAGCCGCACCCTGCGACCCGCAACGCGCCGGAAACAGCGTCATATGCGCCTTTCCGCGACACCCCGCTTTCAGAACCCTTTCAACCGTTTGAAAGCACCGGCTAATCTTCGCCGTCACAAAAATGACGATCGGCAAGACTGCAAAATTGGCCGTTGCGACCATATTTCCTGCAAAATCCCCGCAAAACTGCTTGAACCGGAGTGAAGAAGGTCGGGTTGTGCAGCTTTGCGCTTTGCTATAACGGGGCGAGCGGGAGGAGTGTTTTTAACACAAAACAAGAATCAGGTATGGCCGTGACTCCCATCGATCAAGACAAATCCCAGCTCACTGATCTCTCCCATGCATTTCCGCTGAACCGCCGACAGGTTCTGGGCGGTGCGCTCGCCGGAATTGCCGCAGCGGTGCTGCCCTCTTCCCCACTCCTCGCCAATACGGCCGCCAAGAAGGTGGACGTGCTTCTCATCGGCGGCGGCATCATGAGCGCGACGCTCGGTGTGTGGCTGCGCGAACTCGAACCGACCTGGTCGATGCAGATGCTGGAGCGGCTGGATGGCGTGGCGCTGGAAAGCTCCAACGGCTGGAACAATGCAGGCACCGGCCATTCCGCGCTTGCCGAGCTGAACTACACGCCGGAAGACGCCAACGGCAACATCAAGATCGCCCAAGCCATCAACATCAACGAATCCTTCCAGATTTCCCGGCAGTTCTGGGCATGGCAGGTGAAGAACGGCGTTTTGAAGAACCCGCGCTCCTTCATCAACCACACGCCGCATATGAGCTTCGTCTGGGGTGACGAGAACGTCGCCTATCTGGAAAAGCGTTATCAGGCGCTGAGGACCAGCCCGCTTTTTGCCGGCATGGAGTTCTCCACCGATCCCGAGCAGATCAAGAAGTGGGTGCCGCTGATGATGGAAGGCCGCGACCCTTCCCAGAAGATCGGCGCCACCTGGTCGCCGCTCGGCACCGACATGGAATTCGGCGAAATCACCCGCCAGTTCGTGTCGCATCTGCAGAGCGACCAGAATTTCGACCTGCAGGTCAATAGCGAGGTTTCTGACATCCAGCGCAATGCCGATGGCAGCTGGCGCGTGACCTATACCAACACCAAAACCGATGCCGAACAGGTGGTGGACGCGAAATTCGTGTTCATCGGCGCCGGCGGCGGCGCGCTGCATCTGTTGCAGATGTCCGGCATTCCCGAAGCTGATGATTATGCCGGTTTCCCGGTGGGCGGCTCGTTCCTCATCAACGAGAACCCTGATGTGACGATGCAGCACCTCGCCAAGGCCTATGGCAAGGCCTCGGTCGGCTCGCCGCCCATGTCCGTGCCGCATCTCGATACCCGCGTGCTGGGCGGCAAGCGTGTCATCCTGTTTGGACCTTTCGCCACCTTCTCCACCAAGTTCCTGAAGGAAGGCTCCTATTTCGATCTCGTCTCCTCCGTGACAACAAGCAATGCCTGGCCGATGGTGCGCGTGGGCATCGATGAATATCCGCTGGTGGAATATCTCGCCGGCCAGCTGATGATGTCGGATGACGACCGTTTTGCCGCGCTGAAAGAATATTTCCCCAATGCCAAGCAGGGCGAATGGCGCCTGTGGCAGGCCGGCCAGCGCGTGCAGATCATCAAGCGCGACGAAGAAAAGGGCGGCGTGCTGCGGCTCGGCACTGAAGTCGTCTCCGCCAAGGATGGCAGCATCGCCGGCCTGCTCGGTGCCTCACCGGGTGCCTCGACCGCCGCACCGATCATGCTCAGCGTTCTGGAAAAAGTCTTCAAGGACAAGGTGGTAACGCCGGAATGGCAGGCGAAACTGCGCCAGATCGTGCCGAGCTATGGCACGAAGCTCAATGACGACCCGGAAAAGGTGCAGCAGGAATGGGCCTATACCGCCGAACACCTGCAGCTGCCCACCCCGCCGCAGATCGACCTTGAGGCGCTGAAAGGTGCCGGTGCGGCGCCTGCAGGTGCGCCGGTGAAGAAGGTGCCGGATATCGCGCTTTAAGGGTTGGTTGCGATTTTTAGGATTGGACGCCGCGTGTCTCCGGATGCGCGGCGTTTTTATTGGATTATACCTCCGCCCGCATCTTCTTGGCCCTCTGCCGATGGTCTGCCAAGCTCAATGAAATCGATCCGCCGCAGATGCCGGGGACGGACCGAGCATGATGAAATACCTCGCATCGCAGATGATTTGGTAGTAATAATTCCTACCAATTATTTGTGGAGAAATGACGTGGCCAATGTGGAAAAGATCAGTGTCTCGATGACACCCCAGCATGCCGAAATCTTGCGTGATGCCGTCGAAAGCGGGGCCTATGCCAGCAGCAGCGAGGTGATCCGCGAAGCGATGCGTGACTGGTCTGCGAAATGGGTTCAGCGACGCGATGACATAGCCAAGTTGCGCGCATTGTGGACTGAAGGCAAAGCCAGTGGCAGTTCAACCGAAGTGGATTTTGACGACACACTCAGTGAAGCGCGTGCAGAACTGGCTTCGTTGAAAAATCGTGACCATTAAGCTTGTCTGGACACCCCGCGCTCGCCGCGATGTGAAGAAAATCTACATCGACATTGGTAAATCACAGCCTCTTGCGGCGGAGCGGTATTTCGCTCGGTTTCGCGCCAAGGCGGAGCGCTTGATCTGCCACCCCCATCTTGGCGAGCGCCACCCGGAAATTTTTCCATCCGCCCGCATGCTGGTTGAAGCGCCTGACATCATTCTCTACGAAACCGTGCCGGATACCGATGGTGAGAACATACGCTCCGTGGAAATAGTTCGCGTCATTGACGGTCGCCGGGACCTGCGAACACTGTCCTGATTTTGGAAGAAATGGCTGGGGCGCCAGGATTCGAACCTGGGAATGCCGGTACCAAAAACCGGTGCCTTACCGCTTGGCGACGCCCCAACAGGGCAGCGAGAGCGAAACGCCGCTGCCTGAACCGCGCCTGATTAGCAAAGCCTGCCCGGCGCGGCAATGACCCGGCGACCAATTTTTTCACAAAATACAAGCTTTTTGGGTGCCCGGCCGCAGGCGGCATGATAGGGCTTGGCGATTGTGCGGCGGGTGCCGTCGGCACGAGCGGCATGGCATTCACTGAGGAGGTCTCGATGGCGGACCCGGCATTCGATCTCGACTTCAAGCCGGCCTATGGCGAGGCGGTTCCTGTTGCCCCGCTGATCCAGCGCCTCACCGTCAATAACCCTTCCGCCTTCACCTTTCATGGCACCAATTCCTATATCGTCGGCGAGCGCTCCGTTGCCGTCATCGATCCGGGCCCGGAGGATGAGGCGCATTTTCAGGCTTTGATGGCGGCGCTCGAAGGCCGCGAGGTGACCCATATCTTCGTCAGCCACACGCACCGCGATCACTCGCCGCTGGCCCGCAGGCTGGCGCAGGCGACCGGGGCGGTGACCGTGGCGGAAGGCCCGCACCGTGCCGCGCGACCATTACACACGGGCGAGACAAACCCCTTTGCCGAGAGTTCCGATACGGCTTTCGTGCCCGATATCGCACTTGGCGACGGGCAGAGCCTTTCCGGCGATGGCTGGACATTGACGGCGCTACATACGCCGGGCCACACCGCCAATCACGCCGCCTTTGCGCTTGAGGGCAGCGGCATCGTCTTTTCGGCCGATCACGTCATGGCCTGGGCCACCACCATCGTGGCACCTCCGGATGGGGCGATGAGCGATTACATGGCCTCGCTGGAACGGCTGCTCACCCGCGACGACCGGCTGTTCCTGCCTGGCCATGGCGGCCCGGTCACCGATCCCGCCGCCTTCATGCGGGGCTTACGCGCCCACCGCCGCATGCGGGAAAAGGCGGTTCTGAAGCGTATCCGGGACGGCGACAGACGGATCGCCGATATGGTGAAGGTGATCTATGCCAGCACCGACAAGCGCCTGCATGGCGCGGCCGCACTTTCCGTGCTGGCGCATATCGAGGATCTGATCGAAAAGGGCGAAGTGCGGACGGATGGCGCGCCTTCGCTCACGGGCGAATATTTTCCGGCGTGACGGGTTTTGACAGGCAGCATTTCAAATCTTGCTATCGGCTCAGCCATCGCTCTCCCATTGATGGCGCGGGCGAGTGCCACTCGTTTCTTCTCCCCGTCGGGGAGAAGTCCGCGGCAGCGGGATGAGGGGGCAAGGGTAGAGTTATCCGGAGAGCTGGCCCCCTCATCCGACCCTTCGGGCCACCTTCTCCCCGGCGGGGAGAAGAAACATGCCGCAGCGCCATGCGCTACCTCACACCAAAAAACGTATCAATTATCGTTCAGACCCTGCATTTCCGCATCCAGCGCATCGAGATAGGCCTCGGCAATCGCCGCACCCATGCCGAGATCATGCGGGCCGTAGCGGGAGGCGACGCGCACGTCGACGATGGTGGTTTCCGCCTCTTCCTTCAGGCGGATGAGGATATCGAAACGCAGGCCCCAGATGCGGGTGCGGGTTTCACCCTGCATCAGCACCACGCCGCTGCCGTTGAAGAAGGTGGGTAACGGCGCATCAGTCGGGCGGGCCATGGGCACCGGCACGATGGAGGGCAGGTCTTCCACCGGCGCATCTTCCGTGGGCTGCTGCTGCCTGTCCTGTGGCGGCACCCCGACGGAGGCGGCATCTTCCACGCCGATCACACCCTTCGTATGGGTGATGCGGATGGACTGGGCAGCCGCCATTTTTTTTGCGGCGGTGTAGATGCGGTCGATTGCGCCTTCATAACGGCGCCCGGCAAGGCTGGCATAGGCCTCCATCTGCGCATCGCGGTCGGCCCTGGTGATGACGGCGGGCCGCACCAGCCATTGTTGGTTGGCCGCTGGTGCCGCCAGCCACTCCGGCACGTCGCTCAGGTCCGTGGAAATGTCGTAAATCTTCGGCTGCTGCCAATAAAGAAAAGCGCCGTAACCGACCACGCCGAGCGGCAGGGCCGAGAGAAGCAGCGCCGCCAGCGCCGAAAGCCCGCCGCGCGCACCCCTGGTCCAAAGCCGCTCGAGGCCGATCAGCGCCAGAAGCACAGCGAGAAGAGCGATACCGGCGGCAATCAGGAGCAGCCCGACAAGATCTGGCGTCGTCAACGGTCCGAAACGGTGGATACCGGCGGCGATGAGAAAAAGCGCCAGCGCCGCAAGGCCCAGATACCGGGAAAGATAGGCTGCAACCGAAAAAGGCCGGACGAAACGCACAGTCATGGAAGCGGATATCCGTTAGATCGCATTGGCTAAAAAGCGTTGCACCCGAATTCTGACAGGGAATCACCTGCATATGATGTCATAGACCGGATTTGCGACGAGGAAAACAAAGGACAATGGCGATCTGCGCTACGACGGAGAGCCTGGAATAATTTTCCGCATCGCACATGTTCCAGGGAATAATTCCCCGACAATGAAACAAATACGCAAGTCCATCTCTTAATTGCTGAGGAAATCGGCGTATTGTCGGCGACCTCCCTCGAGAATGCGTGTAAAAAGTGCAACATTCTCGTTTTTTGCACAATAAAGAGACATCTCATGTCACAGGCAACGACGTCCGCCGGCCCCTCCGGGCCTAAACCCTTTTACCGCAATTTCGGCTTTCAGGTTCTGATCGCCATGGTCATCGGCCTGCTGCTCGGGCTCGTTGCGCGCAACATCGGCCCCGATGCCGCCGGCAGCCCGAACTGGCTTTCGGTGACGCTGCAGACCATCGGCAGCATTTTCGTGCAGCTTTTGCGCGCGCTGGTGCCGCCGCTGATATTCACGGCCATCGTCGCCTCCATCGCCAACCTCAAGAACCTCTCCAATGCGGCGAAGCTCGTCTGGCAGACGCTTTTGTGGTTTGCCATCACGGCACTGATCGCCGTCGTCATCGGTATCGTGCTCGGCCTCGTCATTCAGCCCGGCGTCAATACGGCGATTGCCAATACGGCGGCGGCCGCACCTTCTTCCACCGGCTCCTGGCTGGATTTCCTGAGGGGGCTGATCCCGGCCAATGTCTTCGGCCTCGAAGCGTCTACCAAGCTCAATAACGGCGCGGCCAGCACCTCGTTGAACTTCAACGTGTTGCAGTTGCTCGTGGTGTCGATCGCCTTTGGCGTCGCGGCCCTGAAGGCCGGCAAGGCGGCGGAGCCATTCCTCGCCTTCAACCAGTCGCTGCTCGCCATCGTGCGCAAAATCCTGTGGTGGGTCATCCGCCTCACCCCCATCGGCACCATCGGCCTGCTCGGCCGCGCGGTTGACCAATATGGCTGGACGACGCTGTCGCAGCTCGGCTGGTATGCGGCGGCCGTGTATATCGGTCTGGCGCTGGTACTCTTCGTGGTCTATCCGGCGCTGCTTCTGGCGCATGGCCTGAAGCCGTCGCGGTTCTTTGCAGGCGCATGGCCAGCCATCCAGCTTGCCTTCGTCTCACGTTCCTCCATCGGTACGCTGCCCGTCACCGAAACCGTGACGGAAAAGAGCCTCGGCGTGCCGCGCGAATATGCCGCCTTCTCCGTGCCGCTCGGCGCCACCACCAAGATGGATGGCTGCGCCGCGATCTATCCGGCAATCTCGGCGATCTTCATCGCGCAGTTCTTCCAGGTGCCGCTCGGCATTCAGGAATATGTTCTGATCGTCTTCGTTTCCGTGCTCGGTTCCGCTGCAACGGCCGGCCTGACGGGTGCTGTGGTGATGCTGACGCTGACACTCTCCACCCTCGGCCTGCCGCTCGAAGGCGTGGGCCTGCTGCTCGCCATCGACCCGATCCTCGACATGGGCCGCACGGCTGTCAACGTCGCCGGCCAGGCGCTGGTGCCCACCATCGTCGCCAAGCGTGAGGGCATTCTCAACGAGGCCGTCTACAACAACGCCAAGGACATCGACGCACTCGATGACCGGGAGGTAGTGGCGGCCTGAGTACTCTGCCGGCTGTGGCGGTCGCGACGTGCGGCCGCCCGGTTTGCAACGCAACTTTCCACCCCGATGCGGCTTTTCCCCAAATGCAAACAGGCGTATCAATCGCGGCAATAAAACTGCCGTACGGCTGTCATATCAGGGAGAAACAAAATGCGTGTTTCCATCGTCCTCGGTTCGCTTGCCGCCATGCTGGCGCTCACCGCCTGCCAGACGCTGACACCGGAAGAGCGCCGGGCGCGGGATGAGGCGACATGCCGGGGTTATGGTTTCCGCCCCGGCACGGACCCAATGGCCGGTTGCCTTCTCGATCTGGAGATGGACCGCCGCGCCGATAACCGCGCCTGGCAGGCGCAGATGAACCGCGACATGTTCTACCGCCCCGTGGTGGTGGAGCGGCGCATCATCGTCCAACAGAACCCCTGACGGGAATGAAGGCGACATTGCTTGGCGTCTCGCCCTCTCTCGCCTTTGCAGCCAGCGTCGCCTGCGCCGCCGCAAGCCGGGCGATGGGCACGCGGAAGGGTGAGCAGGACACGTAATCGAGATCCGCATCTTCGCAGAAATGGATCGAGGCCGGATCGCCGCCATGTTCGCCGCAGATGCCGAGCTTCAGTTCCGGCCGTGTCTGGCGGCCGCGCTCGGCGGCGATGCGGATCAGTTCCCCCACCCCGTCGAAATCGAGCGAGATGAACGGATCGCGTTCGATGATACCCTTGCGCTGATAGGTATTGATGAACCGCGCCGCATCGTCACGCGAAATGCCGAAGGTCGTCTGTGTCAGGTCGTTGGTGCCGAAGGAGAAGAATTCCGCGGCTTCCGCAATGACATGGGCGCGTAGTGCCGCACGCGGCAGCTCGATCATGGTGCCGGTGAGATATTCGATCTCCATGCCGGTTTCCTGCGCCACGGCTGCGGCAACACCATCGATGACCGCAGTCACGTAGTCCAGCTCGGAGCGGAGGCCGACCAGCGGCACCATGATTTCGGGCACGACGGGTGCGCCGGTGATGCGCGCCGCAGCGACGGCCGCTTCAAAAATGGCGCGTGCCTGCATTTCGGCGATTTCCGGATAGGAAATGGCCAGACGGCAGCCGCGATGGCCGAGCATGGGGTTGAATTCGTGCAGCGCATCCAGCCGCTGGCGGAACACCGTCTGCGGCATGCCCATGGCGGCGGCGACCTCGACGATCTCACCATCGGTCTTCGGCAGGAATTCGTGCAGCGGCGGGTCGAGCAGGCGGATCGTTACCGGCAGGCCGTGCATGATCTGGAACAGTTCGGTAAAATCCGATCGCTGCATCGGCAGAAGCTCGTCAAGCGCTGCCCGCCTGCCCTTTTCGCTTTCGGCGAGGATCATTTCGCGCATCACATGGATGCGGTCGCCCTCGAAGAACATGTGTTCGGTGCGGCAGAGGCCGATACCCTCGGCACCGAAGGCGCGGGCGGCACGGGCGTCGGCAGGCGTATCGGCATTGGTGCGCACCGTCATGCGGCGCAGGCTATCAGCCCATTCCATCAGCTTGCCGAAATCGCCCGAAAGTTCCGGCTGTGTCATCGGCACTTCGCCCTTCAGTACCCGGCCGGAAGAACCGTCGATGGTGATGATGTCGCCGCGTTTCAGCATGCAGCCGACGCCGATCAGCACCTTGTTGCGCATATCGACGCGCATGGAGCCGGCGCCGGTGACGCAGGGAATGCCCATGCCGCGCGCCACCACGGCGGCGTGGCTTGTCATGCCGCCACGCGTCGTCAGAATGCCTTCGGCGGCATGCATGCCGTGAATATCTTCCGGGCTGGTTTCGATGCGCACCAGAATGACGCGGCGTCCCTCCGCTTCGGCGGCGACCGCCTCTTCCGCCGTAAAAACGATCTCGCCGGTTGCCGCACCCGGTGAAGCCGGCAGGCCGGAGCCGATGATGGGACGGGAAATGCCGGGATCGATGGTGGGGTGCAGCAGCTGGTCGAGCGATGAGGGCTCGATGCGGCAGACGGCTTCCTCCTGCGAGATCAGCCCCTCCTCCACCATATCGACGGCGATCTTCATGGCGGCGCGGGTGGTGCGCTTGCCGGAACGGGTCTGCAACATCCAGAGCTTGCCGCGCTCGATGGTGAATTCCAGATCCTGCATGTCACGATAGTGCGTTTCCAGCCGCTTGCAGATCGCCAGAAATTCGGAAAACGCCTCCGGCATCAGCTTTTCCATGGAAGGCTTGTCGGAACCCGATACCAGCCGCGCAGCCTCGGTGATGGATTGCGGCGTGCGGATGCCTGCAACCACGTCTTCCCCTTGCGCATTAACGAGGAATTCGCCGTAAAGCTCCGCCTCGCCGGTCGAGGGATTACGGGTGAAAGCGACGCCGGTTGCCGAGGACGAGCCAAGATTGCCGAAGACCATCGCCTGAACGTTGACCGCCGTACCCCAGTCGCCGGGAATATTATGCAGGTGACGATAGGTCACGGCGCGGTGGTTGGTCCAGCTGGCGAAAACCGCGCCGATGGCACCCCAGAGCTGGACATGACAATCCTGCGGGAAGGCTTCGCCAAGCTCGTCCTCGATCAGCTTTTTATAGAGCGAAACGACATGCTGCCATTCGACTGCCGACATGTCGGTATCGTATTCATGGCCAAGCCGGCCTTTTTCGTCCTCCAGGATTTCCTCGAACATTTCATGATCGAGGCCCATGACGACGTCGCCATACATCTGGATGAAACGGCGGTAGCTGTCCCAGGCGAAACGGGCGTCGCCCGCATCGTGGCCAAGCGCCTCGACCGTGCGGTCGTTGAGCCCGAGGTTGAGGACGGTGTCCATCATGCCGGGCATGGAGGCGCGGGCGCCGGAGCGGACGGAAATGAGCAGTGGCGACTGGCTGCCGCCGAAGGTCTTGCCGGTGACGATCTCCATGCCGTGCAGCCCGGCCATGACCTGCAGTTTCAGCTCTTCGGGAAGATCGCGACCATTCTTGTGATAAAGCGCGCAGGCATCGGCGATAATCGTGAGGCCGGGGGGAACGGGTAGGCCGAGACTTGCCATTTCGGCAAGGTTCGCGCCCTTGCCGCCCAATATAGCAACGTCACCTGCCCTGCCTTCGGCAGCACCATTGCCGAAGGTATAAACCCATTTTTTCATTCCACGCTCTCCACCCAGAAGCGTTGTCATTTTTCTATCATCTACAGCATTGCCAGCATGTTGGGAACGCCGCAACGTGCAGTTTACATCGCAGTGCAGCATAATTGCGGCGAATTGCGCGCAAGAATTGCCGCAAAGGCCAAATACGGCATGATTGACGCATTCGTGTAGTGCGCTGAAACGGAGTGTTGCCTAAGCCATTCAAATCGCTGCAAAGAGATTATTCATGCAATTTACCCGCCGCCATACGTTGAAATTTGCCGGAATTTCCTGTGCCGCCACCGCTCTTGCCGGGGCGCTCAAAGCGGAAGGGGGTGCAACTCCCGCAAATGCCACCCTGCCCTTCGCCTTAACGACACCGATGCATGTGGGTCAGGCGGCGCTGCGTGTGCGCGATCTCGATCAGATGATCGAGTACTACCGTTCGGTGCTCGGTATGAACGAGGTGGAACGCACGGCAAGGGGTGTGACGCTCGGTATCGGCAACGTGCCGCTGCTCGATCTCGTGCACAAGCCGGCGGCGGATTTCGAGAGCCCCACTTCCGCCGGCCTGTTCCACATCGCCTATCTGATGCCCTCCCGCAAGGATCTGGCCCGCTGGCTAGTGCATGCAGCGCTGAAGCAGGTGCCGCTAACGGGTTTTGCCGATCACAATGTCAGCGAGGCGATCTATCTCAACGATCCCGAGGGCAACGGTATCGAGGTTTACAGCGACCGGCCGAAGGACACATGGGTCTGGAACGGTAACGTGGTGAAAATGGGCACGGAACCGCTCGATGTCGATGATCTCGTGACGCTGACCGATACCAGAAAAAGCGATTATGAGGCTGCCCCGGCGGGGATGCGTATCGGGCATGTTCACCTACGGGTCGGCGAAATCGCCGCCGCCCGCGCTTTTTACGAAGAGGCCATCGGCCTGCGACCGACGCAGGATGCGCGCTCGGACGCGTCTTTCCTTTCTTCCGGCGGTTATCACCATCATCTGGCGGTGAATACATGGAACAGCAGGGGTGCGAAGGCACGCAACGCTTCCGAAACCGGCCTCGACTGGTTTTCAATTACCGTTCGCAATCCCGCCGATCTCGAAGCTCAGAAGACACGGCTGCGGGCCGCCGGTTGCGTGCTGGTGGAGATGGAGAATAACGTCGTGGAAGCGATCGACCCCTGGGGCACGCGGCTGCGGCTGGTGCCGGGGTGAGGTTTGAGGCTTAAATTTTGATGCGAGCAGATGCCGAGAAAGCCTGCGCCATATCGTTCGAATTCCGCAAAGCACAGCATCCGCATTCCCTCATTCCTGCGCTCGTCACAGGAATCTAGCCAGCCCAAGTCCTTAGGCTGGAAGGGCTCCTGTCGCCGCGCAGACGCGCGCCGGCTGGATTCCTGTGACGAGCACAGGAATGAGCGAAAAAGGGGCGTGTGGCCCCTAGAAAGAAAGCCTTGCGAGGCCACGGCAGCGGCCTCGCAAGGCATTCCATCCGGTACAGGAAACCGGATGGTGGGGTCTGGAGAGAACCCTAAGCTTGTGACCAATACATAGCAAAATGCCGCGCGAAGTCGCTCACCCAAATGGGTGAGACAGCGCGATAAATTCCCATTGAGCAAAAGTCGGGAACGTATCCCCCAACAAGCCGCCTCAGACGGCTTCGCGTAACTGTTCGGCGGTCTGCAAATCCACGGAGACGAGTTGCGACACTCCCTGCTCTGCCATGGTGACGCCGAACAGGCGGTTCATGCGCGCCATGGTGATGGGATTGTGGGTGATGATAACGAAGCGGGTTTCGGTGGAGGCCACCATCTCGTCCATCAGGTTGCAGTAGCGCTCGACATTGTGGTCATCGAGCGGCGCGTCCACCTCGTCCAGCACGCAGATTGGTGCGGGGTTGGTCAGGAAGACCGCGAAGATCAGCGCCATGGCCGTCAGCGCCTGCTCGCCGCCCGAAAGCAATGTCATGGTCTGCGGCTTCTTGCCGGGCGGGCGGGCGAGGATTTCAAGGCCGGCTTCCAGCGGGTCGTCGGATTCGATCAGCTGCAATTCCGCTGTGCCGCCGCCGAAGAGATGGGTGAACAGCCGCTGGAACTGCGAATTGACCACGTCGAAGGCGGCGATCAGCCGTTCTCGGCCCTCGCGGTTGAGGTTCTGGATACCGGCGCGCAGCTTGCGCACGGCATCGATGATGTCGTCCCGCTCCTTGATCAGCGCCTCGAGCTTGGCGGAAAGCTCGGCCTGCTCTTCCTCGGCGCGCAGATTGACGGCGCCAAGCCTTTCGCGCTCGATCTTCAGCCGGTCGAGATCACGCTCGACATCGCGTATATCCGGCTTCGGCTGATCCGGGCCAAGGCCGGTCAGGCGAAATGCCATATGTGGCTCGGTATTCAGCGTTTCGCGGATGCGATGTTCCGCCTCCTGCCGTTTTTCGCGGGCGGAGACCAGCCGCTCTTCGGCACGGCCGCGCTTCTCGCGGGCTTCGGCGAGTTCCGAAAGCGCCGTTGCCGCCACCCGGTCGGCGGCGCGCTGCAGGTTTTCCGCCTCGGCCAGCCGGTCGGCGGCAGAGCGGCGGGCGTCTTCGGTCTTTTGCAATTCACTGAGGAGGTTGCGGCGTTTCTCGTCGAACTCCTCGGGTGCAATGTCCAGCTCGGCGATTTCCTCGCGCGCCTCTTCCTCGCGTTCGCGCAGCGTGGCGATATGATCGGCAGCACTTGCCGCCCGCGATTGCCAAGTGGAACGCTCTTGCCCTATCGCCTGGATTCTGCGCTGGCGGCTTTCCGCCTCGCGGCTCACGCCCTCATGGCGGGCGCGCGCTTCCGCCAAGAGCCCGCGGTCGGTGGCGACTTCGAGCTGGCTTTCGCGCAGCTTGAGATCAAGCACGGAAAGATCCGGCGCATCCTCCATTTCGATACGGGCATTTTCTTCCTGAACGGCGATCTCGTCGATTTGGGCGCCGATCTGGTTCAGCGCTTCGGAAACGACATCCCGGCGGCGCAGCAGATCGCCCGAAGCCCGTTCGGCTGAAGTCAGCGCCTCACGCGCCTCGGCAAGCTGTCGGGTCGCAAGCCGGCTCCGGTCACGCACGTCCGAAAGCCGCAATTCGCTGCTTCTGATGTCCTCGGTTTTCGCGGCAAGCTGGTCTTCGGCCTCTTCCAGAATGGAGCGGGCCTCATCCAGTTCTGTCTCGATTTCAACGAGGCGGTTCTTCTGCGACAGGCGAAGTGCTGCTGCACCCGGTGCATCGGCGCTGGCGATATGCCCGTCCCAGCGGAACAGTGCGCCCTCGCGTGTGACCAGTCGCTGGCCAGCTTTCAGCAAAGGCAGAAGGCGACGGGCCTCCGAAACGTCTGCGACGACGCCGATCTGTGCAAGGGCACGTCTAAGCGCATCCGGCGCCTGCGCATAATTCAGAAGCGGTTCGGCACCCTGCGGCAGGGCGGGATCGCCAGCGCCGTCGCCATTTCCGCCCCAATAGGCGGGGGCGCTCGCATCGAGCGGGCTTTCGAGATCGTCGCCCAGCGCCGCGCCCAATGCGGCCTCATAACCGCGCTCCACCGTCATTTCTTCCGCCACCGGCGTGAAACTGCCATTGGCAGCAGCACTGGAGGCGAGGATTTTGGTAATGGTGCGTGCTTCGGTATCCAGTGCGTTCAGCCGGTTCTTCGCGGCTTCCAGCGGCCCGCGCGCCAGTGCTTCGGCGGAACGCGCTTCGGCAACGGCGGCCTCGGCCTCTTCCACGACAATCAAAGCGTCCTCGACCGCGATCTCAGCCGCCTCTACAGCTTCGCGCCGCTCCGCAGGATCGGGAAGGCCGGAGAGCTTTTCGTCGATGGCGTCAATCTCGGCGGATGCTTCCTGCGATTGCCGCTCGAGCCTCAGCTTGCGGTCGGAAAGCTCGCGGATCGCCCGCTCCAGTTGCTGACGGCCGGCCGCCGCCTCAGCGCGCTCGGCGGTGATTGATGTGAAGATGGCTTCGCTTTCCGACAGCTTGATGGCCGCAGCCTCGAAGGCCTCGCGCATCTCGTCCGCGTGGCGACCGGAATCGGAGAGGATTTCCAGAAGCTCGGCCTCTTCTTCATCAAGCCGCGCGAGTATCTGGGCATTATCGGCGACCAGCCGTTCCTCGCGGACGATATCTTCGCCAAGCTGCGAGAGACGGCGGGCCAGCTCGTCGCGGCGGCGCAGCAGGCGGTTCGCCTCGTCATCCAGCTGGGTGCGGGCGATCTGCAGGCGTTGCAGGGCGGCGGCGACGCGGGCCTCGTCCTCGCGCAGTTCCGGCAGCTTCAGGCTGGCGATGGCCTGCTGCTTGGCCGCCTCCATCTGGGCTTGCGCCTTTTCGGCGACGATGTTGGTCGCCTGATTAAGCGCTCTTTCCGCCTCGCCTTCCGCTTCCTTTGCCTCCACCCAGCGGATGTGCAAAAGCGTCGCCTCGCGGGCGCGGATATCCGCCGACAGCATCTTGAAACGGTTGGCCTGACGCGCCTGGCGTTTCAGGCTTTCGATCTGGCTTTCCAGCTGGGCGGTCACATCTTCCAGCCGCTCCAGATTGGTTTCGGCGGCGCGCAGGCGAAGCTCGGCCTCGTGGCGGCGGGAATGCAGGCCGGAAATGCCGGCCGCCTCTTCCAGCAGCTGGCGACGGGCCTGCGGCTTGGCGTTGATGAGCTCGCCGATGCGGCCCTGCCCCACCATGGAGGGCGAGCGTGCGCCGGTGGAGGCATCGGCAAACAGCAGTTGCACATCCTTGGCGCGCGCTTCCTTGCCGTTGATACGATAAACGGAGCCGTTTTCACGTTCGATGCGGCGCGTCACCTGAATTTCATCGGCATCGTTAAAGGCGGCGGGCGCGGTGCGGTCGGAATTGTCGAGATAAAGGCCGACTTCGGCGGTGTTTCTGGCCGGGCGGTTGCCGGAGCCGGAAAAAATGACGTCATCCATGCCGGATGCGCGCATGTTCTTGTAGGAGTTTTCGCCCATCACCCAGCGCAGGGCTTCGACCAGATTGGACTTGCCGCAGCCGTTCGGGCCGACAACGCCGGTCAGACCGGGCTCGATGATGAATTCGGAGGGTTCAACGAAGGACTTGAAACCGACGACGCGGAGCTTGTTGAACTTCATGCCGTCACACCCAGGCAAGAAGACGGGCAATAAAAAACGGGCGTGCGGAAATATCCGCCGCCCGTATCTTTCAGGCTTCGGTGATCAGAGCAGCTTGTCGATGACAGCCGACATGGTTTCAACCGACATGTCTCCTGCGTATTTTTTGCCGTTGATGATGAAAGTCGGCGTGGAGTTGACGCCGAATTCCGTCGCACCGCGTTGCATGGTTGCGTTCACATCATCCAGAAGTTTCTGGTTCGTCAAGCAGGCCTCGAAAGACTCCTGTGAGAAACCGGCCATTTTCGACATTTGCAGCAGGGCGGCACGCGCATCCTGGGCGGTCGCCCAGCTCTGCTGCTGCTTGAACAGCATGGAAACGAAGGGGAAATACTGTCCTTCCGGTGCGCAGCGCGCCAGCATGAAGGCGGCAGCGGCGCGCGGATCGAACGGGAATTCGCGCAGCACGAAATAGACCTTGCCGGTATCGATGTACTTCTTCTTGATTTCTTCGAAGGTCTTGTTGTGGAAGTTAGCGCAGTGCGGGCAGGTCATCGACATATATTCGACGATCTTGACGGGTGCGTTGGCATCACCGAGCGCTGCTTCCGGCAGCGGGCCGGGCTTCATGACAGCAGCCATATCCACATCACCGGTGGATTCAGGCAATTCCTGCGCCTCGGCAATACCGGGCGTGAAGGCAAACGGCAGAGCCGTGGCAACGGCGGCAAGGGCAACACCGCCGAGAAGGCTGCGACGGGAAATGGTCAGTTCGGGAAAATGCATGAAAGCACCTGTTGGTAATAGACTCTATTGTCCGTTGATTCCGATATAGCGACGGCCTGTTCATCACAAGCGGGGTTTTGGACTCTTCTTGTCAAAGAATTGTGACCAGTCAAGGACAACCGCATCGATCAAATGCTTCGGCCGCGCGGCTTCTTCTGCAAGACCGCCGTGCCGAGCCGTTCCACCGCCTTGCGCAATGCCTCGCTCTCGATGCCTTCCATCATGTCATCGAGACGTTTTGCCGCATCGCCGCGCAGGGGCTGCGGTTTGCGCCGGCGGGTGATGGCATGCGACACCGGCTTCTGCACGATCCTGATCTGGCGCACCGCCGGAAAGCCGAAAAAGCCGTTGATGCGGGCAATCAGTTCGCCCTGCGCATGGGTGAGAAACAGGGCGCGCGCGCCTTCGCAGGCAATCGTCAGCACGCCGGGCTGATAACCACCGCGATCCGGGCCTTCGTCGCGGCGCGGCCAGGTGATCTTTTCGGGCCGTGTGCAATCGGCAAAATCGTCGCCGGCAATCTCGTCCCAGGAGCCGAGCAGCGCGGTGTTGATGCCGGCGCGTTTCGACAGGACCGGGTCCATGATGCCATTGGCAACTTCGGCGATCTGGACGACGCCTTTCCTCTGTTGAACGCCCTTCTGGGGATAACGCATGTTTCACTCACGTTTTGGGAGCCGGCGAATCCGCATGTTCTTGATCGCCCGCTTCTTATGTCCCAACTATAGGCCAAATCGAACAGAAACGGCAAACCATGCTTCAAAAAACCGCCTCGTCGTCTTATGCGCAGATGCTGCTCGCATGGTACGACCGGCATCATCGCGAATTGCCCTGGCGCACCTCCCCGGCCATGGCGGCGCAGGGAAAACGTGCCGATCCCTATCACGTCTGGCTTTCCGAAGTGATGCTACAGCAGACGACGGTGCAGGCGGTCAAACCCTATTTCCTGAAGTTTCTGGCCGCCTGGCCGCGTGTTGACGATCTGGCGGCGGCACCGGTCGAGGATGTCATGGCCGCCTGGGCGGGGCTCGGTTATTACGCCCGCGCCCGCAACCTTAAAAAATGCGCGGAAGCCGTCGCGCGCGAACATGGCGGCGTCTTTCCGGATACCGAAGAGGGTCTGAAGCAATTGCCCGGTATCGGCGATTATACCTCGGCCGCCGTCGCTGCCATCGCATTCAATCGTCAGGCTGCTGTCATGGATGGCAATGTGGAGCGCGTCATCTCGCGCCTCTTTGTCATCGATGCGCCCCTACCCGGCTCCAAGCCAGCGATGAAAATGAAGGTAGCCGAACTGACGCCCGCAGACCGACCCGGCGATTTTGCCCAGGCGATGATGGACCTCGGCGCAACGATCTGCACGCCGAAGCGGCCGGCCTGCGCGCTCTGTCCGTTCAATGGCGTCTGTCTGGCGCTTGCGGAAGACGAGCCGGAACGGTTTCCGGTGAAAGCCGCGAAAAAGGCAAAGCCGGTGCGGCTCGGGGCTGCTTTTGTGGCCGTCAATACAGAAGGTGAAATCCTGTTGCGGCGGCGCATCGACAGCGGGCTTCTGGGCGGCATGACCGAGGTGCCGACAACGGCATGGACCGCCCGTCTGGATGGCGGCACGGAGGTGAGCCACGCGCCCTTTGCCGCCGACTGGCAGGCGGCGGGCGTCATCGTGCATGTCTTCACCCATTTCGAACTGCGGCTGACAGTCTATCGCGCGCAGGTGCCGGACAGGCTTCAGACCGGCCCGGATGACGGATGGTGGGAGCCGGTTACAAATCTTGACGCGCAGGCGCTGCCAACGGTGATGAAGAAAGTCATCGCGCAGGCTATTCCATCCACGCATCGGCCCGAAAATCGGAATCGATTTTCGACAGGAACGATGCGCAACTCAAAGTTTTAGAGCGTTTTTCAGACGCTCTAATATCCGATAAAAGCAGGAAATTTCGATGACCCAGATTGAGCATATCGTATTCGACATCGGCAAAGTGCTGATCCACTACGATCCGCATATTCCCTATAGCCGCCTTATCCCCGATGCCGACGAGCGCCAATGGTTCTTCGACAATGTCTGCACCCACGACTGGAACCTCGAACAGGATCGCGGCCGCCGCTGGGAGGACGCCGAGGCCTTGTTGGTTGAGAAATTCCCGGACCGGGAAGAGCACATCCGCTCCTTCCGCAAGTTCTGGCATGAGATGGTCTCGCATTCCTACGACGACAGCGTCGCAATCATGGTCGGGCTGATCAACAGCGGCCATGACGTGACGATGCTCACCAACTTCGCCTCCGACACTTTTCGCGAGGCGCAGAAGATGTTTCCCTTCCTCACCTTGCCGCGCGGCGTCACCGTCTCTGGCGATGTGAAGCTGCTGAAGCCTGACGTGGCGATCTATGAGCTGCACGCCAGGGAATTCGGCCTTAACCCCGCCGCTAGCATCTTCATTGACGATACGCTCGCAAATGTCGAAGGCGCAAAAGAAGCCGGCTGGCAGGCGGTGCATTTTACCGGCGCCGAGAAACTGAAGCAGGATTTGCATGCTTTTGGGGTGGAGGTTTAATCATGCACAGATCAGGAAAAGAAATTGGCGCAGGCGGAAATGGCGGTCTCCGGCCTGCGCCAGTCCTGCCGCAAGCGGCATCGGACGCAATGTTTTTGTGAGCTTTCCGAACCGGATTTTCACAACCATTGCTCTGATTTGAGACAGTATTGTTCGTCTCTTGCGCGAAACTTGCCTGACTAAAATAATATATTCGAAAATACCAACGCCCGACACCGAGGTGCCGGGCGTTGGTCGTTCTCCATCCGGGACTGAAGGTACTAAACCGGACGGAGACGTATGCTGGCAAGGGCGGGCGGTGGATCGTCCGTCTTCAGCCTTTTGGACTTTCGACTATTCGGCCTTTGCCATTTCACTGCGGATGATGGCTCTGAGATCGTCGATCGGCTTCAGGTCGTCGCCGTCTTCGAAGTGCCAGAACGTCCATCCGTTGCATGCGTCGAGACCCTGCACCTTCGCGCCGAGGCGGTGGATGGAGCCGGCGGTTCCGGCGGATGCAAGCGTACCATCCGCACGAATAATGGCGCTATAACGGCGCTTCGCATCCGTCAGCACCTGGCCGGGGCGGACGAGGCCGCTTTCCAGCAAGGTGTTGAAGGCAACGCGGGGCTCGGCCTTCTTGCCGGTCATGACGGTCAGTTCCGCCTTGCCGAGCGGCTCGACGGCGGCGATGCGGGCGGACGCCGCGTCGATATAATCCTGCTCGCGCTCAATGCCGACAAAGTGACGGCCGAGACGTTTTGCAACAGCACCCGTGGTGCCGGAGCCGAAGAACGGATCGAGCACGACATCGCCCGGCTTGGTGGACGCCATGATGATGCGCGCCAGCAAGGCTTCCGGCTTCTGGGTGGGATGCACCTTCTTGCCGTCCTCGCCCTTCAGCCGCTCATTGCCGCTGCAGATCGGGAACAGCCAGTCCGAGCGCATCTGCACATCGTCGTTGGAAGCCTTCAGCGCATCGTAATTAAAGGTATAGCTCTTGGCTTTCGGATCGCGGCTCGCCCAGATCATCGTCTCATGGGCGTTCTGGAAACGGCGGCCCTTGAAATTGGGCATGGGGTTGGTCTTGCGCCAGACGATATCGTTGAGGATCCAGAAATCGAGGTTCTGGAGCATGGCGCCAACGCGGAAAATATTGTGATAGGAGCCGATGACCCAGATGGTGCCATTGGGCTTCAGCACACGGCGGCAGGCGAGCAGCCAGGCGCGGGTGAAGGCGTCATAGGCCTCGAAGGAGGCGAACTGGTCCCATTCGTCATCGACGGCGTCGACCAGCGACTGGTCGGGACGGTGCAGCGTGCCGCCAAGCTGCAGATTATAGGGCGGATCGGCGAAAATCGCATCCACCGACTGGCTCGGTAGGGCATCCAAGGCAGCGACACAATCACCTTTGATGATGCTGTCTTTCCAGGCGTCACTCTCACCCGCACGATCAAAACCGGCACGCCGAAAATCGGCCAGCGGAAAAACTGCTGCCATTGGTACTCGCTCCATACGCTTACTCTCTACTGATGCTTATGGTTACCGAAGATGGTTATCAAAGCCTGAACAAGTCACGGAAAATGCGAAATAAATCGCTGTCGCGGCACGCAGGCGCGATTTGCGGCGGCCGGTGGGGGAACCCGAAGCCGGGCAAAAACGTTGTGCACAATGGGTTCTCCTGTCCCCGCATATCGGCGCGGCGGGAGGAGCCATGATG
Organism: Agrobacterium sp. ST15.16.055; assembly: GCF_027956555.1. Classification (NCBI taxonomy): domain Bacteria; kingdom Pseudomonadati; phylum Pseudomonadota; class Alphaproteobacteria; order Hyphomicrobiales; family Rhizobiaceae; genus Agrobacterium; species Agrobacterium sp. ST15.16.055. The sequence goes on along the minus strand of NZ_JAQKGN010000003.1, from coordinate 437,495 downwards.
GCAGGGGGTAATCCGCAATGGGGTCCGTGATGAAAATGGCTTCTTTTTCCATGAGTGTCGTTTGTGCCGCTTTTTTTGCAACGGCACTGCCGGCGGCCTCGCAGGCGCAGCAACCGGCCCCGCAATATAACGTCGTCACCGATGCGGTCCTGTTCGATGGCGGCCCCTCGCTCGGCAACAGCGACAGGGTGCGTTGGGATTTCTACAAGGCAGACCGCTCCGGCGGCCGCACCGACGACAATGCCGGCGGGTCCTATGACGCCACCTTCGAGGCGAAACTGCCGGCGGGCAAATATGTCGGGGTCGCGGCGCTCGGCAATGTGACCCGCGAAGTGTCGTTCGAGGTCAAGGACGGAAGCGTCGCGAGGCCGAAAGTAAATTTCGATGCGGCCGAATTAACCGTCGTGCCGAAGCGCAGCGCCGGCGGCGATGTGGAGACGCAGGCGAAAACCGAAATCACCAAGGGCGATTTCAAGGACAGTGTCTACGGCCAGAATACCGTCTTCGTGCCGGCGGGCGAGATCACACTTACCGGCAGCATAGGCCCGGCGCGGGCTGAGGAAACCCTTGCCATCAAGGCCGGCGATAAGATCAGCCACGAACTGGTCATTCCAAGTGGCGTTGTCGTTGCCAAGGCGGTTTATGCGGAAGGCGGAAGGGCCGTCGAAACGGACGATATCCGCTTCGAGGCCATGTCGGCCAAGGAAACGCTGGATGGCACGCGCCAGACCATCAACGGCATTTACGGCACCGGCAAGATGATGGAAATGCCGGCCGGGGATTTCGTCATGCGCGCCCGTCTCGGCAAGGTGACGGTGGAACAGCCCTTCACCATGACTGCCGGACAACGCACGGAAATTACCGTCAATCTCGATGCGGGCGTTCTCGCCATCACCGCCCCTGGTGCTGAACGGATCGATATCGTCGAAACGACCAAGGATCTTCAGGGCACGCAGAAGGAGATTTCCGGTCGTTACGGCACGAAACATCAGGAAACCCTGCATCCGGGCGATTATTCGGTGAAGGTAAGCTACGACAAGAAATCCGGTCGCGAGCCGAAGGAAATCAAGGCGACGGTCAAGGCGGCGGAGCGGACCGAGACGACGGTGGCGGAGTAATTGCGGCGGGGCGCTTGTTCCCTGCTTCCTCTCACCTCATCCCTGTGACAAGCACAGGGATGAGGGCCGGCGGAATTTAGAACATCACGATTTCCGGCCGGAAGGCCCGTATTTGGGCCTGAGCATCGGATGGCTGGAAAGACCCGCCGCATCCTTCGGCACCACCTGCAACGGCGCGCCGATTTTCACGCCGGCAAATCCCGAGGCCGCGATGCGGTCGCACAGCCTGATCCACTGGCAGCCGCGACAGGCCTGCCGGATGTCTCCAGCGACAAAAGCCAAGCGCATCTTGGTGAGAAAATCCGGCGTCACCCGCAGCCTTTTACCGGCGGCCAGTGCCTCGCCCAAAAGCGCCGACACCGACAGACGGGCCGTCTCGTCCCGTTGGACAATGCCTTCGTTGAAACAGTGGGCGTGGCTTTCGCAGAGCAGACCTTCGCAGATATCGTCCGCCCCTTCCACCAGTTCGATATCCTCGCCCGCATTCAGCCGGGCGGCGACACGGTCATAATTTTCGACGAAGCCGGACGTATATCCCTTGCCCACATAGGTCAGCATACAGAGAAGATGGTGGGGGCGGAGACGGACGGTCACGGGCCCGTCCTATCCGACGATGGCGAAGGCGTCGCGCACCGAGCCGGACGAGGTGCGGATCGCCTTGCGGCCGATCCATTGCACATGCCCGTCGAGGATACGCACCGCCTCTTCGGCGCGGCCGCCGCGCAGCGCGTCGATGATCGCGCGGTGATCGGTATCGGTACGACGCTCCCAGCCGGCGCGCCAGGCAGAAAACAGGAAGCGGGCGCTCGCCGCATGCAATCCGTCAATCGCCTCCATCAGGCGCGGCATGTTGCAGGGCGCGGTGATCAGGCGATGGAAACGACGATTGGCCTCCTCCCAATGCTGCACATCGACGGCGCTGTCGCCTTCGAGCGTTGCGGCCTCCGCCTGGTCGAGAATGGCTGAAGTCATGTTGGGAATGGCGTGGCGCAGCGCCAGAACTTCAAGGGCGGCGCGCATTTCCGCCACCTCGCGCACATCGTCAAGGCCGAAATCCGCCACCCGGACACCCCGGCGCGGAATGCTGGCCGCCAGTCCCTGCGCTTCCAGCCGCCGGAATGCCTCGCGCACCGGCACATGCGAGGCGCCGAATTCGGCGGCAATGTGGTCCTGCCGCAACCTTTCGCCCGGTGACAGCTCACCGCGAACGATACGCTCGGCAAGCGTGCGGCTGATGCGCGCGGCAATGGTGTCTTCAGGCGTATTCTTCACTGTCTTGGGCATAACATCCCATAACGCATATGGCGCGGCCGTGTGTAGCGGTTTTTGCGCGAAAGAGGAACGCCAAACCAAATATTCGAGGCGACGCAGTCGCTTACACAGGCCGACCGAGCTATGAGCCTGATGGGACCGACCTCTGCGGGCGAGCCGGTTGAGCTTGGCGCGGACATGGTCTAAAAGCCCGGCATCATCTTCTTCCAGCCAAATTCGATACAGGGAGCGCCCATGAGCGGCTTCGACCTCATTATTTTCGACTGTGACGGCGTTCTCGTCGATTCCGAAATCATCGCGGCGCAGGTGGAATCGCGTCTCCTGACCGAAGCCGGATATCCGATCTCCGTCGAGGAAATGGGCGAGCGTTTCGCCGGCATGACCTGGAAGAATATTCTCCTGCAGGTGGAAAGCGAAGCCAGCATTCCGCTGTCGGCATCGCTGCTCGACAAGTCGGAAAAGCTGCTCGACATGCGGCTGGAACGCGACGTGAAGGTCATCGAGGGCGTCAAATTCGCCCTCTCGCGCCTGACGACACCGCGCTGCATCTGCTCGAACTCATCGAGCCACCGCCTCGACATGATGCTGACGAAGGTGGGGCTGAAGCCCTATTTCGCGCCGCATATCTATTCCGCCAAGGACCTTGGGGCCGACCGCGTGAAGCCCAAGCCCGACATCTTCCTGCACGGTGCGGCGCAATTCGGCGTTTCCCCCGACCGCGTGGTCGTGGTCGAGGATTCCGTGCACGGCATCCACGGCGCTAAGGCCGCCGGCATGCGCGTCATCGGCTTTACCGGCGCATCCCACACCTATCCGAGCCACGCCGACCGGCTGACGGATGCGGGTGCGGAAACGGTGATTTCGCGCATGCAGGACCTGCCGGCCGTGATCGCGGCGATGGCGGAGTGGGAAGGCGCTTTTTAGTTGTGAAGGGGCTTCTTTCGTGATCTGAGTGGCAGCATTGATATTTTAATAAATGTAGCTACATTAATTCATGAAAATCATATGGGATGAGCACAAGCGGCTCGCCAATATCGAGAAGCACGGCTTCGATTTTGAAGATATCGATGGGTTTGATTGGGAGAACGCCATCATCAAGGAAAGCCTGACCGAACCGGGAAGTTCGCGCTTCAAAGCGATCGGATATTTCCGGGACGGGACTATGGCCGTTGTTTTTGCGACTGTCGGGACAGAAGCAATATCCATCATCAGCTTCCGACGGGCGAGTTCCAGGGAAAGAAGGAGGTTGCCATGGCCAAAGTTGCAAAACTAAAAGAATTCAAACCCGGACGCGGCTATACCGAAGCGGACTGGGACGCCGTCGACTTCCCGGAAATGACGGATCAGGAACTGGCAAATGCACGCCCCGCCCGAGACGTTTTGCCTCCTGCTTTCTTCGAAGCAATTGATAAATACAGAAAGACGCGTGGCCGTCCGCCGGTGGATAAGCCGAAGAAACAGGTGACGTTACGCCTCGATGAAGACGTGGTGGAGCGTTTTCGCGAAGGTGGCAAAGGATGGCAGAGCCGCATCAACGAGGCCTTGCGAAAGGCAGCAGGCATTTAAATTCGTTGCCATTCAAAAAGAAACCGGAGCCCGCAAAAGCAGCCCCGGTTTTTCACATCTAGCCCGTCAAATCACCGGCGTTTGGTCTTGGCCTTCGCACCCTGCTCGGCAAATCCGATATAGACGCTGACAGACCGCGGCGCGCCGCCCGGTCCGTTGGGGATGGCGACGTGGTCGTTGTTGAAGATGAACTGCGTGCCAGCACCGCCTGCGGGGAGATCGATGGCGAAGTTGGTCGTTTCGCCGAAAATCTCGCCGTCGCCGTCCTTCACCGTCACGCGGATCGGCACGGTCACGCGGCCGGGCTTGCCCATCGGGCCGGGAACGAGGCGGCCCTGCGCCAAGACGTTCACAGTCAGTGTCGATTCATTGGCGGTGCAGGAGCGTGTCGTGTCTGACAGCGAGACCTGATAGGCGAGTTTCTGCGGATCGTCCTTGGCGCCACCGGCGTAAACGCGATGGACGGCATTGGCGTCGAGAACCGTCACCGTCGGGCAGTTGGCCTGCACAACCGGGGTCACGGCATTGGCCTGCGCGGCTGGAGGATTGACGGCAAGCGAGTCCGACGGGTTGGATGAATTGCATCCTGCAACAACGGCCAGAAGCGACATCGCGGCGGACAAACGCAAGAAATTCCCTGACACTCTTCTAATTCCCTCTCCATTGTCCCGGAACCGAACCGGAGACGCTGTTTATTGACCTTTCACGCAGGTTGGCGATGGTCTATAGCAGCGACGCCGGAAAAAATCGATTGGCATGTTCGGTTTTGCTTGAATTTTCAAAAAAGCCCTTCATTACCTCGCCAATCGCCTCATTCCGGCGGGATGCTGCTGATAAAGAGCCGGCAACGGCACGGACAGACCGGTAAACGACAAGGGACTATCTCGTGAAATATGTATCGACCAGGGGTGCGGCCCCTTCGCTTGGTTTCTGCGACGCGCTTCTGGCGGGCCTTGGCCGTGATGGCGGGCTTTACGTGCCGCGCGAATGGCCCTCCATGTCGAAAAAGGAAATCCGCAACCTGCGCGGAAAATCCTATCAGGACGTCGCCTTCGAGGTTCTCTACCGTTTCACCGGCGGTGAAATTCCGGCCGACAAGTTCAGGGCGATGATCGACGACGCCTATTCGACGTTCCGCCATCCGGCCGTAGCACCCCTGACGCAGACCGGGCCGAACACCTTCGTGCTGGAGCTTTTCCATGGCACCACGCTCGCCTTCAAGGATGTGGCGATGCAGCTTCTTGCCCGTCTGATGGATTATACGCTGGCTGAGCGCGGCGAGCGCGCCACCATTGTCGGCGCCACCTCCGGCGACACGGGCGGCGCAGCGATCGACGCCTTTGCCGGCCGCGAGCGCACCGATATCTTCATCCTTTTCCCCAATGGCAAGGTTTCGCCGGTGCAGCAGCGCCAGATGACGACCTCCACCGCGTCGAACGTGCACGCGCTGGCGATCAACGGCAATTTCGACGATTGCCAGACGCTGGTGAAGGAAATGTTCAACGACGTGAAGTTCCGCGACGGCGTGAAGCTTTCCGGCGTCAACTCCATCAACTGGGTGCGCATCATGGCGCAGGTGGTCTATTATTTCACCGCGTCTCTCTCGCTCGGCGGTCCCGACCGGAAAATTTCCTTCACGGTTCCAACAGGCAATTTCGGCGATATCTTCGCCGGTTACGTCGCCAAGAAGATGGGTCTGCCGATCGACAAGCTTGTCATCGCCACCAATGACAACGATATTCTGGCGCGCACGCTGAAGACCGGCCGTTACGAGATGCGCGGCGTCAAGCCGACCACCTCGCCTTCCATGGACATCCAGATTTCGTCCAACTTCGAGCGCCTGCTGTTTGAAGCCTATGACCGCGATTCCGCTGCGGTAAAGGCGTCGATGGACGGCCTGAAGCAGTCCGGCGCGTTTGAAATTCCGCCGAAGGCACTGAAATTCATCAAAAAGGATTTCCGTGCCGGCCGCGCCACCGAAAAGCAGGTGGCGGCGACCATTCGCGACACGCTTGCAAAGACCGGCTACCTGATCGATCCGCATACGGCGACAGGCGTTTTCGTGGCTGAGAAACACGAAAAAGCGTCAAGCCCGATGGTGGTTCTGTCTACCGCCCACCCGGCAAAATTCCCGGCCGCTGTAAAATCCGCTTGCGCAATCGAGCCTGCGCTTCCAGTATGGCTAGCCGATATTATGAACCGGGAGGAGCGTTTCGACATTCTGGACGCAGAGCTGAAGGCCGTGGAAACCTTCATCGGCCAACATGCACGCGCCGGCAAATAGAGACGCGGAAAGACGTTGAGTATGAAAGTTAATGTGACCCGGCTTTCGTCCGGGTTGACCGTTGTTACGGAAAGAATGCCACATCTCGAAAGCGTTGCTCTTGGGGTGTGGATCAAATCCGGGTCCCGCAACGAGACGACTGCCGAACACGGCATCGCCCATCTTCTCGAACATATGGCGTTCAAGGGCACGGCGCGCCGCACCGCCCGGCAGATCGCCGAAGAGATCGAAAATGTCGGCGGCGAAGTCAACGCCGCGACATCGACGGAAACGACCTCCTACTACGCCCGCGTCCTGAAAGACCACGTCCCCCTCGCCGTCGATATCCTTGCCGACATTCTGACGGAATCGCTGTTCGACGAAGACGAGTTGGAGCGGGAAAAAAACGTCATTCTGCAGGAAATCGGTGCCGCCACCGATACGCCCGACGACGTGATCTTCGACAATTTCTCCGGTATCGCCTATCGCGACCAGACCATCGGCCGCCCGATCCTCGGCACGCCGGACACCGTCCAATCCTTCACCACCGGCCAGATCAGGCACTATCTCGCCCGCAACTACACGACGGACCGCATCTTCGTCGTGGCGGCCGGCGCAGTCGATCACGAAAGCTTCGTGAAGCAGGTCGAAGAGCGTTTCGCCTCGCTGCCGCTCGTGCCAGCGGCAACGCCTGTCATGGAAAAGGCGATCTATACCGGCGGCGAAATCCGCGAGACGCGCGATCTCATGGATGCGCAGGTGCTGCTGGGTTTCGAGGGCAAGGCCTATCACGCCCGCGACTTCTACTGTTCGCAAATCCTCGCCAATATTCTCGGCGGCGGCATGTCATCGCGCCTGTTTCAGGAAGTGCGCGAGTCCCGTGGCCTGTGCTACTCGGTCTACGCCTTCCATTGGGGCTTTTCCGATACCGGCATTTTCGGCGTGCATGCGGCGACCGGCGGCAACGACCTGCCGGAACTGATGCCCGTCATTGTTGATGAATTGCGCAAGTCTTCGGAGATCATCCATCAGGACGAAATCAACCGTGCCCGCGCGCAGATTCGGGCACAATTGCTGATGGGACAGGAAAGCCCGGCAGCCCGCGCCGGCCAGATTGCCCGGCAGATGATGCTTTATGGCCGCCCCATCCCCAATGAGGAGATGATGACGCGCCTGGAGGACATTACCCGTGAACGCCTGACCGATCTTGCAGGACGGCTGTTTTTCGAGACAGTACCGACACTCTCCGCCATTGGTCCGCTCGAACATCTGCCGCCTCTCTCAGACATGACTGCCGCGCTTTCCGCGCAGCAGCCTGCAAGGATAAAGGCGAACGGATAAACCACTATGAGAGCGGGACTTAAAGGCGGAGACCGCTCACATCATTCGCCACCCCGCCCGCGGGTGGCGAAATCTGCCGAACAGGGATCGTGAATGCTGCGTTTTCTTTCCCGACATAGCGACACGCCCGAACTGCGCAGCGCCAATCACCTTCTCAGACTGCCGCGTTATGGCGATTTCAAGCAGTGGCATGTGCTGCGCTCGGAAAGCCGCCACTTTCTGCAGCCATGGGAGCCGACCTGGCGGCCGGACGAGCTGACGGAAAGCGCTTTCCGCACGCGCGTGGTACGCAACGGCCAGGAATTTTCCTCCGGCACCGCCGTTTCCTTTTTGCTGTTCGAGAAAGAGACGCTGCTGGTCGGCGGCATCACCATCGGTTACATCCGCCGGGGTGCGGCGCAAAGCTGCATGATCGGATACTGGATCGGCGAGCGGCACGCCGCCCAAGGCCATATGTCTGCCGCATTAAAATTGGTAATACCATACATCTTTAACGGACTTCAGTTGCACCGTATCGAGGCAGCCTGTATTCCGGAAAACTTCAAAAGCATCCGGCTTCTCGAAAATGCCGGGTTCCAGCGGGAAGGCCTTCTGCGGGAATATCTGAAAATCAATGGCCAATGGCGGGATCATATGATGTTTTCCCTTCTTGCCGACAAGCAAAGCTCCGGCGGAACGAAGTACGATACATGACCTACAATCACACTGCGCCTCGCCTTGCGAAACGTCTGGCGGCAATCGTGCTGGCTGCGCCGATTTTCCTGCTTTTCCTGCTTTTCTCTTCCTATTCCTACGCCTTCGAACCGGTGAAGATTTCCCGTGACGACACGGCGCTCGATCTCACCGCGACGACCGATATCTATGCCAATCAGGGCGAAGCCTTTCAGGTCTCGACCGCACCCGGCCCTGACGGTATCCGCCGCCGTATCGAAGTGCGCGCCAGTTCCGAAGACCATCAGGGTGACTGGGCGGTTTTTGCGCTTGCCAACGTCTCCGAAGAGCAGCTGGAGCGCGTGATCGTCGCGCCGCATTTCCGCCTCGTCAATTCCAAGCTGTTCTGGCCCGATCTCGGCTCGCAGCGCATCATCGCGATCACGCCGAGCGAGGGCTTTGCGCTCGACCGGCAGCCCAGCCCGGATGCTGACGTCTTCCGCATCACGCTCAATCCCGGCTCCGTCATCACCTTCGTCGCCGAGCTTTCGACGCCGCAGTTGCCGCAGATTTATCTTTGGGAACCGGAAGCCTACAAGGACACGATCAACGCCTTCACGCTCTATCGCGGCATCGTGCTCGGCATCGCCGGCCTACTGGCCGTGCTGCTCACCATCCTGTTCGTGGTCAAGGGTACTTCGGTTCTGCCAGCCTCGGCAGCGCTCGCCTGGGCGGTTCTGGCCTATATCTGCGTCGATTTCGGCTTCCTTGAAAAACTCATTACCGTCACCTCAAGCGATCAACGAATATGGAGGGCGGGCGCCGAAGTGGCGCTCGCCTCCAGCTTCGTCGTCTTCCTGTTCACCTATCTCAACCTGAACCGATGGCATGCGCATCTGGGTTATGCGACCTTTGCCTGGGTGGTGGGACTGGCGCTGCTGTTCGGCGTGGCGATCTACGATCCATCGGTTGCGTCGGGTATTGCGCGCGTTTCCTTCGCGCTGACGGCGACGGCGGGCATCGCGCTCATCATCTATCTCGGTTTCAACAAATACGACCGGGCAATCCTGCTCGTCCCATCCTGGGCGTTGATCCTCGTCTGGCTGTTCGGCAGTTGGTTGACCGTCACCGGGCAGCTCGACAACGACATCGTCCAGCCTGCCCTTGGCGGCGGGCTGGTACTGATCGTGCTTCTCATCGGCTTCACCGTCATTCAGCACGCCTTTGCCGGCAGCGCCTATCAGCAGGGGCTGTTCTCCGATCTGGAGCGGCAATCGCTGGCGCTGACGGGCAGCGGCGACACCGTCTGGGACTGGGACGTGACGCGTGACCGCATCGTCACCACACCCGACATTTCCAACCGGCTGGGGCTGGAGCCCGGCACCATGCACGGCGCTGCCCGCAACTGGCTGCCGCGTCTGCACCCTGACGACCGCGACCGGTTCAAGGCGACGCTCGACGTGCTGCTCGACCATCGCAAGGGCCGTCTGAACCACGAATTCCGCATTCGCGCCGAAGACGGGCATTTCCACTGGCTGCAAATCCGCGCCCGTCCGGTTCTTGGCTCCAACGGCGAGATCATCCGCTGCGTCGGCACCATCACCGATATCACCGAACAGAAAAATTCGGTGGAACGGCTGTTGCAGGATGCGATGAACGATAATCTGACCGGGCTTCCGAACCGGCAGGTCTTTCTCGACCGGCTGCAATCTATCCTCAACCTCTCCCCCGACAGCGAGGGTGTGCGCCCGACCGTGATGGCGATCGATATCGACCGCTACAAGCTGGTCAACGATACGCTGGGCATCGCCGCCGGTGACAATATCCTCATCGCGCTCACCCGGCGCTTGCGCCGCCTGCTGAAACCGCAGGATACGCTGGCGCGTCTCGGCGGCGATGAATTCGGCCTGATCCTGACCTCGGAGCGTGACCCGCAGCGTGTCGCGGATTTTGCCGATGCGGTGAACAAGGCGATCATGGTGCCGATCAACTTCGCCAACCGCGAAATCATCCTCACCGCCTCCATCGGTCTCGTCTCGTGGATCGACCAGCAGGAAAGTGCGGCCGGATTGCTCAGCGATGCGGAACTCGCCATGTATCGCGCCAAGCGCGCCGGCGGCAACCGCGTCGAGCCGTTCCGCCCCGCTTTCCGCACGTCCGGCACCGACCGCCTGCAGATGGAAAGCGACCTTCGCCGGGCTATTGAACGCAAGGAACTGTCGCTCGCCTATCAGCCGATCGTCAAGCTTGACGATGGCGAACTGGCCGGTTTCGAGGCGTTGATGCGCTGGGAGCATCCCAAGCGCGGCAATATTCCGCCAAGCGAGTTCATTCCGATTGCCGAGGCGTCCGGACTGATCGAACCGCTCGGCATGTTTGCGCTGGAGCGCGCCGCGACCGACCTGATGGACTGGCAGCATGCCATCGACAAGATGCCGATCTTCATTTCCGTCAATATTTCCAGTGCGCAGTTGCTGAACAACGAACTCTATAACGACGTCCGCGGCATGCTGACCCGCACGCGCTGCAATCCGCAACAGCTGAAGCTGGAACTGACCGAATCCGTCGTGATGGAGAACCCGGAGCAGGCGCGGTTGGTGCTCTCCAAGCTCAAGGAAACGGGCATCAGCCTCGCCATGGACGATTTCGGCACCGGCTATTCGTCGCTCGCCTATCTCACCCGCTTCCCCTTCGACACGATCAAGCTCGACAAGGCGTTGGTGGCCAATACCAGCGACAAGCGCAATGTGCTGTTGCGCTCCGTCATCGCCATGGCGCGGGCGCTCGACATGCAGGTCGTGGCGGAAGGCATCGAAACACCTGAAGATGCGGCCGAACTGGCACGCATGAACTGTCATTTCGGCCAGAGCTTCCTGTTCGGCACCCCGGTTTCGGGCGATGCGGCGCTGAAGTTGCTGCGCGAGCGGTTCCAGCCGACGAAGCGGGCTTCCTGAGCGAAGGGGGGCGGTGATGTGTCTACCCTGGACGAGTGCGACGTCATCCTCGGGCTCGTCCCGAGGATCTAATCACGCATCCTAAAATGACCATTGGAGAGATTATTCCTTCTCTTCAAAAGTCTTGGATCTCACGCCAAACGGTCACTGACCCATCGCCATCTGCGGCGCATCAACCGCCACGTTCCCGTGCAGCAGGTCATGAACGAACTCCATCTTCGCCACCACAGGCGGTGTCAGCACGAAGGGATAGAGGTCCGCCTCCCCCATGCTGCGCTGGATGGAATTGATGGCGACGCTGAGCGGTATCCAGGCCTTGACCAGCTGCGTGGCACTGCGGGCATTGTAGGGATCGAAGGTGACCTCCGCCGCCATTTCCTCGTGTCCGTCGGGGTCTATCGCCACACCGAAGGCGCGTGCTGTCTCCAGCGTATCGACGATATGCAGATAATGGGCGAAACATTCGGCGAAATCTTCCCACGGATGGACCGAGGCATAGGAGCTGATGAAATTCTCCTGCCAGTCGGGACGCGGTCCCTGTTCGTAATTGCGTTGCAGGGCGGCGGCGTAATCCTCGCGGTCGTCGCCGAAGACGGCGCGGCAGGCTTCCAGCCGGTTCGCGTCCCGCACCAGCTTGTTCCAGATGAAATGCCCGACCTCGTGGCGGAAATGGCCGAGCATGGTGCGATAGGGCTCATTCATATTGGCGCGCACCTGTTCGCGCGTCGCATCATCCGCTTCTGCGGCGCGGATGGCGATCAGGCCTTCGTCGTGACCGGTCATGGCGGGAATGATGGAGCCATCGGGCGCCACCTCATCCACCAGAAAGTCGAAAACGAGACCGCCGGCGGGATCAGCATCGCGGTTGGGATGTGGCAGGCCAAGTTTCAGGATCGAATAAAACAGATGCCGCTGGGCCTGGCTGAGACCGCGCCACTGCTCGACCCCCTCTTCCGTGGCAATGTCTGGCACCAGGCGATTATGGCTACAGGCCGGGCAAAAGGCGCTGGCGCTTTCCGCCGGCACCGACCAGTTGCAGATATCGTTCACCTCATTGGCGCAGAACCGCACCAGCTTTTGTGGCTCAGCAATTATCTGCCAGTTCGGTTCACCCGCAGGTGCGAGCGCCTCCATGGACAGCCGTTCCGGCACAAAAGCCAGACGATGGCCGCAGGCGACACAGAAGCGATTGTCGAAATGAACAGGCTGGCCGCAGGACGCGCAGGAGAAAAGCTTCACGGGTGACACCCTTGCTATGGTCGGAGGAGGAAGGCAGACATAAATACCGGCGTGACGAACGAGTCAGCCTTGGCCCACGCACGACAAGAGCGCATGTGCGGAAACACATGCGCTCCACGCGCCCTATTGTGGGAGGGGCGCATCATTTCATGCAATATTACATGCGGTCGACAGCGCCCTTGACAGCGTCTTTCGCCTTGCCAACGGAGGACTGAACCTTGCCCTTGGTTTCCTGAGCGGCACCCTTGGCACGCAATTCATCATTGCCCGTGGCTTCGCCGACGTTCTTCTTCACCTTGCCAGCAACTTCATTGGCTTTACCGGCGATCTTGTCAGATGTGCTACCCATATTACTTCTCCCTAGTTAAGCCGTACTTTCTGTACGGCTTTTCGGGTGAGTAACGTTGGGGATCAGGATTTGGTTCCAGTAAAAAACTATCGAGAACAAAGTGGGCTCAGGCGTGCCCGGCATCCGTGGAAAGCATACGGGGATCAACACCCATCAGGGCCAGCGCCCGCTCGTATTTATCGTCCAGGCCACGGTCGAAGATCAGCTCTTCCGCAGCGGGGCAATTCAGCCAGCCATTATTGGCGATCTCGTTTTCCAGCTGGCCCGGCCCCCAGCCGGCATAACCGAGCATCATGGTCGCCTTTTGCGGGCCGCGGCCGTTGGAGATGGCACGGACGATATCGAGCGTCGCCGTCAGCGAAATATCATCGCTGACCGGAATGGACGATTCGCTTAAGTAATCGTCCGAATGAAGCACGAAACCCCGACCGGATTCAACCGGGCCGCCGCACTGGATCGGAAATTCGCGGGTGCGGTTGGGCAGCATGATGGCATCGTTGCTATCCACCAGCTTCAGATGCAGCAGGATATCCGTGAAGGTGATCTGCTGCGGGCGATTGATGATGAAACCCATGGCGCCGGCATCCGAATGGGCGCAGATATAGATCACCGAACGGGCAAAATTGCCGTCCTCCAGTCCCGGCATCGCCATGAGGAACTGACCATCGAGAAAGCCACGTTCGCGTTTGTCCATCAGGGTAGAAAAGCTCACAGGTGCCTCCAGCAGACCGAATTTCGCCATTGAACGAAAGACGGCGTTCGCACTTCGACAGCGGACAGGATGCGACATAGCGCCCGATCAATCAACCGAAAATGATGAACCGCACGAATTCGTAACTGGTCCGGAGTGCCATGTTGGGTTAGACGGGAAGCATGAGCTTCAGGATATTCTTTCGATTTTCACCTCTTCGCCTTGCGGCCGTATTTGCCGCCTTCCTTGGCGGCGCACAAGCCGCCCGGGCCGAAATTACCGACTGGGCGCGAAGCGAGGGCGGCCAGATGCGCGTGGCAAGCCTTGCCATGGATGCGGACGGCGTGGTGCGCGGCGTGCTGCAGATCGAGCCGAAGGACGGCTGGATAACCTATTGGCGCGAACCGGGCGAAGCCGGCATACCGCCGCAGATCACGCCCGACCCGGCAAGCGGCGTCAGCTTGACAACGATGGCCTATCCTGTCCCGAAACTGATCGAAAACGGCGGTATCACCGATATCGGTTATGACCACGCGGTCAGCCTGCCCTTTCAGCTGAAGGCCACGGACCCGGCGGCGAGCGGAACGATCAACCTGACCGCCTTCATCGGCGTGTGTCAGAATATCTGTATTCCGTTCGAGGCGAAATTTTCAATCAACCGCGGCAATGCTTCTGCTGATGATGACAGCGAGGAACGTCGTCTTCTCGAAGAGGCACGCGAGACCCTGCCCGAAGCGGCCTCCGACGATTTCAAGGTCATTGATTTTCACATCACGCCCGACAAGACCATGCTCGGTGTGCAGCTGCAGCTCCCGGAAAATGCACCCAAGGAGACCGAGATTTTCATCGCAGGCCCTTCCGGTTTTGCCTATTACGAGCCGCAGAACCTAGTGCGCGACAAGCGCAAGCTCTCTTTCTACATGAACATAAAGGGCCTGCCGAAAACCTATCAGGTGCCGGGCAACAGCTGGCCAATCCTGGTCAAATCCGGCGACCGGGCAATGGAAACGATACTGAATTTTCCCAAGCCCTGAGCGGATGTCCGACAGTCGACATTTCAATTGAAAACCGCATGACAGATTTCATGTCCCTGCTCTATAGTCGCGCAAACCGAACGGCCACAGGAGCACGGACATGACGATCAAGATCGGCGATAAACTGCCTTCCGCAACCTTCAAGGAAAAGACGGCCGATGGCCCGGTGGAAACCACCACTGACGCGCTTTTCGGCGGCAAGAAGGTGGTTCTCTTTGCCGTTCCCGGCGCTTTCACCCCCACCTGCTCGCTGAACCATCTGCCGGGCTATCTTGAAAACCGCGACGCCATTCTCTCCAAGGGCGTGGACGATATCGCCGTCGTCGCCGTCAATGACTGGCACGTCATGGGCGCCTGGGCGCAAGCGTCGGGCGGCCAGGGCAAGATCCACTTCCTCGCCGACTGGGACGCTTCCTTCACCAAGGCGCTCGGCCTCGATGCCGACCTTTCCGGCGGCGGTCTCGGCGTTCGCTCCAAGCGATATTCCATGCTGGTGGAAGACGGCGTGGTGAAGTCGCTGAACGTCGAAGAAAACCCCGGCCAGGCGACCGTATCGGCCGCCGCTGCAATGATCGAGCAGCTTTAAGAAGCTTATTCTTAAATACACAAATTCATACATCAAATATTAAGCAGGCCCGCGAACTTATCTTTCGCGGGCCTTGACGAATCATGCGCCAATAATGAAAATTATACTTGGAAAAAAGCAAATATTTACATGTTTAATTTTAGTTCATAAGAATATTTTGCTTTTATTATATTCATATATCTGAACTGATGCGAATTATACTTACTTTAATATCCACCCGCATCACGTAGATAAAAATCTTCAGGGGTATTGATGCGACGGATTACAGCACCGGTGGCGCGGAGCAACCATGTCTGAGAAACGCCCCGGATCGGCCCCTTTTTTCAGCGGTAGACTTGGCGATCTGACCCGGAGAAATCGTTTTTCTGCACATCGACGCATATTTGCGCGCAAAAATCACGGTCGCTTTGCTGCCCACTTGAGGGCATTTGCACAAAGTGGGGCCCGATCCTGTCCGACCAGCGCAATCGATCTTTCGCGATATCTTTCCGGTATGATCGCAATGCTGATCGCAGCCGGATGGAGCCAGACGGCAAATGCCGGCGATCCCGAGGATTATCCCTATGTGCGCCGGCTGGGAGAGAGCGGAAGTTTCACGGTCAGCGACATCAGCGCCAATGGGTCTATCGCGGTTGGATACTCCAGTACCAGCAGCGGACCACGGTCTTTCCGCTGGGATACCGCGAGCGGCGGCCTGTTCTATGTCAACGACATGACCGGTACAAGCCGAGGCCGCGCCGAGAAGGTGAATGCCGATGGTTCGGTCTTTATCGGCACCCTGAGCAGCGGCCAGGCTTTTCGCTGGAGCGCGTCAACGGGAGCGTGGAACCTCGGCGCACTCGGTGCGGACCGCCAATCCACCGCAAGGGACGTCAGTGATGACGGTTCCGTCGTTGTCGGCGGGTCGGGGGCAAACGAGACGCAGAAAGCGTTTCGCTGGTCGGCGGCGACAGGCGCCATGACCGCGCTTGATATGCCCCCTGATACGGTTTCATCCGTTGCCCATGCAGTCAATGCTGACGGTTCAGTCATAGTCGGCCAGTATTATACGGCGATCGGCACCCATGCTTTCCGCTGGACTGCGGCAACCGGCATCGCACACGACATGGGAACCCTGCCCGGCTCATTCGACGCCCGTGCCGTCGCCGTCAGCGCCGATGGTTCTTTTGTCGCAGGAGAGTCGCGATTCGTCGTTGGTACCCCTTTCGATGAATTGGAAGACAGGATGAGCGACGGCTATACCTCATCGTCTTTCCCATTTTCCCGGGACGATTTTTCGTTCGGAAGCGATATAATTTCCGTGGACGAATGGCGCGGCTTCCGCTGGAACGCAACCACCGGCGTCATGCAGCCCCTCGGCGCGATTGGCGGCCGCGGCGGTTCCAGCCCTTATGCCATGAACGCCGACGGCTCCGTCATCGTCGGCGCTTCGCAGGCCGGCAGCCGGCAGCGCGGCTTCCGCTGGACGGAGGCGACAGGCATGGTTTCCGTCGAGGACTGGCTGCGCGGCAACGGCGTCACCGTCGTTGCCGATTTCACCCACAATGCCACCGGCGTCAGCGCCGACGGCAATATCATTGTCGGCCAGACGAAAAACAACACGCCTTACATCGCCCGTATCGTGCTTGCGGACACCGGCACGGTGGAACCGCGCACCAATCTGAGCGACGTGGATACGGTAACATCTACAGATTCAGGGAGTAGCGGCAGACAACCGCGGGGAATCGATCTCACCGGCGGGTCGGGCACCTCGACTACTCCTTCGACATCGTCCGGCGCCTCCTCTCCATCGTCTACGTCGTCTACGTCATCTACGTCACCTACGTCGTCAACGCCATCTACGTCGTCAACGTCCGCCCAGCCCTCCGGCTCTTCCAATGCGTCCACATCTCCCACAACCGCGACATCTTTGGCAGCGCCAGCATCTGCTGCATCTGCTGCACCTTCTGCATCTGCTGCATCTGCTGCACCTTCTGCACCTTCTGCATCTTCTGTTTCCCCACCCGATTCCGCCGCCAAGACTGGCCATTCCGTCCTTCCCGCGCGTTCCGGTATCATCGATCTCGATCAATATGCCCGGACGCTGGCAGCCAGGCCGAATGCCGGTATTGGCCTCGACATTGCCAATACCGTTCTTGACGGTGCTCATGGCGCGCCGATGCGCAGTCTTCTGGAGCCGGGCCGGCAATCTTTTTCCATCGTGAGCGATGTTGGGCACAACGACGGTCGCGACACGGCTGGCGGTTTCGGTGTTGCCGATATCGGCTATGGCATCGGGCTTGAAGGTGATGCAACCGCGCGCATCGCCTTCGGCGGCCTCTACGACCAGCGTGATATAAACACCGGCGGTGACTTCATTCACAGGGGCTTCTACATCGCACCCGAAATCAGCATGCCGCTCGCTGGCGGCCTCTACGCCACCGTTGGCGGCTATTATGCACCCGGCAGGATGTCGATCGAACGCGGCTACCTCAATGGCGGCGCGATGGATTATTCGCGGGGCGAAACCGATCTCAATGTCTGGGCGGCGAAACTACGCTTCGACTGGCTGGATGCGTTCTCAATCGGCGGATGGAAGCTGACGCCTTATGCAGGGGCGACCTATGCCAAAGCCGAGATGGGCGCCTATGCGGAAACCGGTGGCGCGTTCCCAGCGCTTTTTGATGCGAGCGGCGAGCAATCCACCATCATTCGCGCCGGTCTCGATGGGGTAACTGATCTCAGCGACTCAATCCGCATCATGGCACGCGCCGAGGCGGTCTATCGGCTGGAAAAGAAGACGGCAACGACCACGGGCGCCATTGACGGGCTGATGGGGTTTTCCTTTTCCGGACGGGATATCGACCGCTTCTGGTTACGCGGCGGCATTGGCGCGGAATTCGATGTGGCGGGCGGCACAGCGTCGCTGAACCTCAACGTCACCAGCGAGGGCGGCGATCCAGACCTGTGGGTTCGCACCGGTTGGAAAATAACTTTCTGACGGGCCGCCTGGCTTTAGACATTCATGTCGAACACCAGAAGCCCGGCAAGGCCACCATCGGTCAGCGACACCAAACGTTCCCCCACTTCGAGATGCTGCGGATGGGCGAGATAGTCGTCACGGGCCTCGGGGCTTTCCAGGGTGACGATAAAGCCATCGACGAAACCGCCATTCAAGCCTTCGGGCGAGACATTCTGGCCGTATTTCACATCGATGATGCCGGGTATCACATCCTTCAGGGCGGCAATCGCCTCGAATATCGCCTGTTTCTCAGAAGAGGCCGTTGCAGCCTTGAAGCGTAGAAATACACAATGCAGGATCATCCGGATTTCTCTCCTCCGTTTGGCGCTAACGGAGCGCCCCTTGACGACAAGATAGGTCGGGTTTCGGTTTTCACAACCCCCGATAAAAGGGCCGCTGGCGCGGATTTACCCGGCCCGAAATAGAGCAGGCCTGCGTTACCGGCGTTTGAAGGGCTCCATGCCCTTTCGCGCCAACTCGTCGGCGCGCTCGTTTTCCGGGTGGCCGGCATGGCCCTTTACCCAATGCAGGGTGACCTTGTGACGTTCCTGCGCCGCCTCCAGCGCCTGCCATAGCTCGACATTCTTGACCGGCTTGTTATCGGCGGTTTTCCAGCCTTTTTTTTTCCAGCCGAAAATCCACTTGGTGATGCCATCTTTCACATAGGCACTGTCGGTATAAAGATCGACCTCGCAGGGGCTTTTCAGCGCATTGAGCGCCGAAATCGCCGCCATCAGCTCCATGCGGTTGTTGGTGGTTTCCGCCTCGCCGCCAGAGAGTTCCTTCTCTACCTCGCCGTAGCGCAGCACCGCACCCCAGCCGCCCGGACCGGGATTGCCGGAGCAGGCACCATCGGTAAAAATATCGACGTGCTTCATTCGCCTACCAGCCCATATTCGGCGACAGTGGCGATGGAACGGTGGAACCGCAGCTTGCGCAGATATTCCAGCGGGTCCTTCTTGACCACCAGCGCGCCCTCCGGCGTCGTCAGCCAGTCATAAAGGCGGGTGAGGAAGAAACGCAGCGCCGAACCGCGCGCCAGAAGCGGCAGCGCCCCCAGCTCTGCTTCGCTGAGCGGCCGCACCGACCGGTAACCTTCCAGCAACGCCTTGCCTTTGGTGACGTTGTAAGCGCCATCCTTTTCGAAGCACCAGGCGTTGAGGCAGATCGACACATCATAAGCGAGCAGGTCGTTGCAGGCGAAATAAAAGTCGATCAGGCCGGAGAGTTCGTCACCGAGGAAAAACACATTGTCCTGGAACAGATCCGCATGGATGACGCCAGCCGGCAAATCTTTCGGCCAATGGGCCGCGAGATAATCGATCTCAGGACGGATCTCGTCCTTCAGGCCCTTCTCCACCTCGTCGGCGCGCGCTTCGGACTTGTCCCACAGCACCTTCCAGCCTTCGACGGAGAGCGCGTTCGGCCGCTTGATCTCGAACCCCTCGCCGGCCAGATGCATGGCGGCCAGCGCCTTGCCGACTTCGCGGCAATGTTTCGCTTCCGGCTTTCTCAGCCACATGCCCTCGAGAAAGGAGATGAGCGCCGCCGGCCGGCCCGACAGCTCTCCCAGCAACTCTCCATCCTTGCGCGGCAGCGGCAGGGGGCAGGACAGGCCTTTGGCGGCCAGATGCTGCATGAGGCCAAGGAAGAAGGGCAAATCGGATTTCTCCACGCGCTTTTCATAAAGCGTGAGAATCAGCGGGTCCTTGGTGGTATGCAGCAGGAAATTGGAGTTTTCGACGCCTTCGGCAATGCCCTTATAGGAGGTGAGGCTGCCGACGTCATATTGCGTGAGGAAATTCCTCAGATCATCTTCGGTGATGTCCGTATAAACTGCCAATTTCAAATCTCTTGATGAAGGATGGAGTGGAAATCTCGAGAGGACATGACGCAGGAGAGACGGAAACCGCCCGCATTCCGCGCCATCCCGCTTCAGATACCGGCGGCGGTTTTCGGCGGCAGCGCATCATTGGCGTTGCCGTTCACGAAAGCCATGTCGTCCGTCGTCAGCTCAATGCTGCGCAGCTCGCGATTGACGAGGAAATGTTCCGTTTCCTCAACCGTCACGGCGAGATCGAGCGTCGTATCGAAGCGCGCCTTGAAGGCTTCGATGATCTCATCGACGATGACCTCCGGTGCGGATGCGCCGGCCGAAAGGCCGACGGTGCGGATATCGCCGATTTCATTCCAGTCGATTTCCGAGGCCCGCTGCACCAGCACGGAGCGCTGTGCACCGGCCCGCAGCGCCACTTCCACAAGCCGCTTGGAATTGGAGGAATTGGGCGCGCCGACGACGATGAAGAGATCGCAGCCGGGGGCCGCCTGTTTCACCGCGTCCTGACGGTTGGTGGTTGCGTAACAGATGCTGTCGGCGGCGGGTGCCTGCATGGCCGGGAAACGTTCCTGCAGCCTGGCGATGACGCCGGCCGTGTCATCGACCGAAAGTGTCGTCTGGGTGACGAAGCCGAGATTTTCGCGGTCCAGTGGCTCGTAGCGGTCCGCATCTTCCACCGTCTCGATGAGCGAGACAGCGCCTTCGGGAAGCTGGCCCATGGTGCCGATGACCTCGGGGTGGCCGGCATGGCCGATCAGCACCACATGGCGGCCAAGCCGCTGGTGGCGCATGGCCTGCTTGTGGACCTTGGAGACCAGCGGGCATGTCGCATCGAGATAAAACAGGTTGCGCGCCTGCGCATCTTCCGGCACGGATTTCGGCACGCCATGGGCCGAGAAAACCACCGGCTGCTCGCGATGCTCGGCGGGAATTTCATGCAGTTCCTCGACGAAAACCGCGCCCTTGGCTTCCAGCCCTTCCACCACATAGCGGTTATGCACGATTTCGTGGCGGACATAGACGGGTGCGCCATAGGCCTTCAGCGCCAGCACGACGATCTGGATCGCCCGGTCCACGCCCGCGCAAAAGCCGCGCGGTCCGCACAGCCTTATCGTCAAAGGGGGTTTGGAAACGGCGATGTTCATTCCAGCTCCTTGGCCTGTTCCTTGGGCCGTACGTCATGGCCTTGCCCGACAAGCTGCCTTACCGGGCGGGCTGCGCTTTATTCACCCTGCGCCTTGCCGTTCCGGAAATAGGCAAAACCGGCGACGATGACAAGGGCCGCCGCCAACCCATACCACGTTATCGCATATTGCAGGTGATTGTTGGGCAAATCTATCAGCGTCACGCCGCCCTGCGGCCAACCGCCCGGATTAGGCGCGCTGTCAGCATCCACGAAGAGGTTGACCAGCCGCTCGGGCGGGATATCGGCGCTGGAGGCCATGGCCGCCAGATCCTTCCAGTAGAAAATGTTCTTGGCGATATCGTTATCAGGCAGCATCGAGGACGGTTTTGCAACCAGCGGCGCGCGCGCCAGCCCCGTTATCGTCACCTCACCGGCAACCTGCCCGTCGGGCCGTTTTGACGGTTCCTTCATCTCAAAGGGCACGAAGCCGCGATTGACAAAGAGAATGCGGCCATCGGCAAGCGTCAGCGGCGTATAGATGTAATAGCCGGTTCGCCCCTGATGGGTGGCGAAGAAATGTCGCTCGCGGGCGTGATCGAAGGTGCCGGAAAGTCTGACCGTGCGGTATTCGATATCGCCGCCGCTTTTCGCGATCGCCTCTATGTCGGAGAGCGGCACCGGGCTCGCGCTCCGCCGCTCTTCGATATCGGCAATCAGCGCCTCTTTCCAGTAGAGACGCTTCACCTGCCACGTGCCGAGCCCGAGAAGAATGGCAAGCGCCAGCAGCACCAGCGGCGCAGCGAACCAGACCCGCCTTTCCGCCGCCTTCATGTGGGAAACGTCATTCACGATCAAGCCTGCCTTCGCTTGCATTGTTACGGTATTGCAGCGCGATCATGATGCCCTTGAGTTTGCGCAGCAGCACCAGGGAGACAATCACCGTAAACGGCAACCACAGCAGGATATGCACCCAAACGGGGGGCGAAAAACGCTGATCGAACCAGAGCGCCAGCCCAACGACCAGAAAACCGACGATCAGCATGACGAAAACCGCCGGGCCATCGCCCGCATCGGCAAAACCGTAATCCAGTCCGCAGGCGCTGCAGGCGGGTTTTAGGGTCAGAAAGCCATCGAACAGCCGGCCGTTTCCGCAACGCGGGCAGCAGCCCTTCAAGCCCACCTTGATAGGGTCCACCGGCGCGAAGTTGCCGTTTGATGGTTCAGACATGATGACCTCCTGCGAAGTTGGCCAAAGCCCGAGGGTGACGTCGAGTCTCTTGGAAGCTTGCCTCAAAACCCGGGCACTTGTTTGTTACTCGACGGTGCCTCGTATTTCTTCTCCCCGCCGGGGAGAAGGTGGCCCGAAGGGTCGGATGAGGGGGCTAGCTATCGGTCAATCTCTACCCTTGCCCCCCTCGTCCCGCTGCTGCGGACTTCTCCCCGGCGGGGAGAAGAAACAAGTGAGACCCGCTCGCTCGACAAGCCATGCCCTGCTTGGGGCGAGGCTCTATCCGATCCAATCAGCCGTGCAGCGGCGCGCCCCAGCCACCCCAGATATAGATGGCGAAGAACAGGAACAGCCAGACGACGTCAACGAAGTGCCAGTACCAGGCAGCCGCTTCGAAGCCGAAATGCTGCTTGGGTGTGAAACCGCCGCCAATGGCGCGGAACAGGCAGACCAGCAGGAAAACCGTGCCGACGAAGACGTGGAAACCGTGGAAACCGGTGGCCATGAAGAAGGTCGCGCCATAGATCGAATTCTTGAAGTCGAACGGCGCGTGCATGTATTCGTAAACCTGCACGGTGGAGAACAGGACGCCGAGCGCGACGGTGAGCAGCAGACCGCTGATCAGGCCCTTGCGGTCATTGTGCAGCAGGGCATGGTGCGCCCAGGTGACGCAGGTGCCCGACAAAAGCAGGATGACGGTATTGTAGAGCGGCAGGTGCCAGGGATCGATCACCTCGATGCCCTTGGGCGGCCATTGCCCTCCGGTATATTCGAGGCGCGACGCCTGAATGGCCTCGTGCGGGAAGAGGCTGGCATCGAAATAGGCCCAGAACCACGCCACGAAGAACATCACCTCCGAGGCGATGAACATGATCATGCCGTAACGCAGGTGAAGCGAGACGACGCGGGTGTGGCTGCCCTCATGGGCTTCCTTGATCGTGTCGGACCACCATGCGTACATGGTGTAAAGCACGATGACGAGGCCGATATAGAACAGCCAGGGATTGGCCAGTTCCGCGCCGAACAGCTTGAAAGAGCCGCCCGACAGGTAACGCATGTAACAGACGCCACCGAATGTCAGGATGAAGGCGCCGATCGAGGCCAGAAGCGGCCAGGGGCTTGGATCGATAATGTGGTAGTCGTGGTTCTTCTGATGCGTATCTGCCATTGCGACAATCCCCGAATGTCTCTTCCCTGATCCGGCCTCGGATAAAAGGCCAGATCTCCTCTCACAATTTACTTTCGCCAGATGAAGTCTTTACCGGCAAGGACGCAACCGGTTTTTCGGTTTTCGCCGGATAAAACGTATAGGACAGCGTTAAAGTATGAATGCTCTTGGTTTCGCGCGCCGTGGCGATGTCAGGATCGACGAAGAAAACCACCGGCATCTCCAGCGTTTCACCCGGCTGCAGCGTCGTTTCGGTGAAGCAGAAGCACTCCACCTTGTTGAAATAGGCGCCCGCTTCCATCGGTGTGACATTGAAGACGGCCGTGCCCGTGGTCGCCACGGATGAGCGGTTCGTCGCCTTGAACATGACCTGCACCGTTTCACCGATCTTCGGCGAGACCTTCCTGTCGATCGGCTGGAAATCCCAATTGAGGCCGTTCGAGGTGTTGGCGTCGAAGGTCACGTTGATGGTCTTGTCAAGGATGACGTCGGAATATTGCTCGACGCGCTGGGTGGTGCCGTTATAGCCGGTGACACGGCAAAACAGCGTATAAAGCGGCACGGCGGCATAGGCCATGCCGATCATGGCGCAGAAGAACACGAGACAAAGCACGAGGATAGAGCGATTGCTCACCTTCTGTCTGCCGGTTTCTGCTGTCTGCGCTTCCATATTCGCCATGTCCTCCTCCTCTCCCCTCAATCAGCGCATCAATGCGAGCCGATCTTGATGATGGTGATGATATAGAACAGCACCACCAGACCGGCGAGCAGGACGCCGAGAGCGATGTTGCGCCCGCGTCTCGATTTTTTCTGCGCCGTGCTTAGTTCCACCGTTTCCATCACAGGACTCCCGACATGGCGGCCTTCAGGGCCGGCGCGAAATGATCGGCCAGAAGGCCGGAAAAAATCGCAAAAAGGTAAAGCACCGAATAGGCGAACATCTTCTTGGCCGGCAGCATCTTCTCGTCGCCTTCAGGCATGCGACGGACATCGAGCGAACAGTAAATGAAGATGGCGCTCAGGACGGCGGCGAAAATGCCGTAGCCGGCGCTCGCCAGACCCGTGAAATAGGGGGCGACGGCCGCCGCCGCGGTCAGCACCGCATAAACGATCATCTGGTTCTTGGTGGAGCGTTCGCCGGCCACGTTCGGCATCATCGGAATACCGACGGCGCCGTAATCGCGCATCTTGAACAGCGCCAGCGCCCAGAAATGCGCCGGTGTCCACAGGAAGATGATGAGGAACAGGATGATGCTGTCCAGCGAAACGCCGCCGGTGACGCAGGCCCAGCCAAGCATGGGCGGGAAAGCGCCGGCGGCGCCGCCGATGACGATGTTCTGCGGCGTCGAGCGTTTCAGCCACATCGTATAGACGACGGCGTAAAAGAAGATGGTGAAAGCGAGCAGACCTGCCGAGAACCAGTTGACCGCAAGGCCGAGGATGACCACCGAAAAGGCCGAGAGCGTCAGTCCGAAGGCCAGCGCCTCGCGCGGCGCGATGCGGCCGGACGGGATCGGTCGCCGGGCGGTGCGGCTCATCACGGCGTCGATATCGGCATCGTACCACATGTTGAGGGCACCGGATGCGCCCGCGCCGACAGCGATGCAGAGAATGGCGATGATGCCGAGCACAGGGTTGATTTCACCCGGCGCCAGCACGAGACCCGCAAAAGCCGTGAAGACGACGAGCGACATGACGCGCGGCTTCAGCAATTCGAAATAATCGCGCGCGCCGGCTTCCGAAAGTTCGGAGCCCTCCACGCCCAGCATGTCGCGATTGTCGATAATGCTCATTTCCTGTCCTGTTTTCCTTCAGGTGCCGCCTGTCGCGACATCCCCTGCACCGGCCCGAAAAACGAATGTGATTTCCGGCATGCGCGATGCGTCAATTCATTGGCCCGAACGTCCCGGCATGGGCGATATCCGGAAGAACCGATACCATTCATTTGCCCGGCCTGTGACCGCGCCCATCCCGCCATTCGTCTGCGCTGCTCATACATAAAGGCCAGACTTGGCATTTATCACGTCCGGGGCATGTATCATGTCGGACGATATGCTTCGCTTGGACAAAATGTCACGCGGCAGCGGGCATTGCCTGCCTAGAGCTTTTTCGCGTTTCTTCGAAACACGAAAACACTCCAACTCTTTGTTTCGAGGCATTTCCGGACGGAAAACCGGGTTCCACTTTTCCTGGAAATGCTCCAAGGGAACGGCGCTGGCCAAGGCCGCACCGTTCCTTGTTCTGAGCGTCCGGAATTCGCGAACCCTGCCGCGCCTTCCGGCCCGCGCATCAGCGAATGCGCGGTAGCTGTTCCCACTGGTGGTAGGGCGGCGGCGAAGACAGCTGCCATTCGAGCGTCGTCGCACCTTCACCCCACGGGTTGTTACCGGCAATCCGCTTCTTGGCGAAGGCTTCCCAGACGCCGAAGAGGAAGATGCCCACGGCAACGGCCGAGATATAGGAACCGTAAGACGATACCATGTTCCAGCCGGCATAGGCATCGGGATAATCGATGTAGCGGCGCGGCATGCCGGCAAGACCGAGGAAGTGCTGCGGGAAGAAGATCAGGTTCACGCCGACGAACATGACCCAGAAATGCAGCTTTCCGACGAACTCGCTGTACATATAGCCGGTGATCTTCGGGAACCAGTAATACCAGCCGGCGAAGATCGCAAAGACGGCACCGAGCGACAGAACGTAGTGGAAGTGCGCCACCACGTAATAGGTGTCGTGCAGCGAACGGTCGAGACCGGCATTGGCGAGCTGGACGCCGGTGACACCGCCGACCGTGAACAGGAAGATGAAGCCGATTGCCCACACCATCGGTGTCGAGAAGGTCAGCGAACCGCCCCACATCGTCGCGATCCACGAGAAGATCTTGATACCCGTCGGCACCGCGATCACCATGGTGGCGAAAACGAAGTAGCGCTGCGCTTCGAGCGAAAGGCCGACCGTGTACATGTGGTGGGCCCAGACGATGAAGCCGACGGCGCCGATGGCGACCATGGCGTAGGCCATGCCGAGATAACCGAAAACCGGCTTCTTGGAGAAGGTGGACACGATGTGGCTGATGATGCCGAAACCGGGCAGGATCAGGATGTACACTTCCGGGTGGCCGAAGAACCAGAACAGATGCTGGTAGAGGATCGGGTCACCGCCGCCTTCCGGCGAGAAGAATGCCGTGCCGAAGTTACGGTCGGTCAGAAGCATGGTGATGCCACCCGCCAGAACTGGCAGGGACAGCAGCAGCAGAAATGCGGTGACCAGAACCGACCAGGCAAAAAGCGGCATCTTGTGCAGCGTCATGCCCGGCGCGCGCATGTTGAGGATCGTGGTGATGAAGTTGATCGCGCCGAGGATCGAGGATGCACCGGCGACGTGCAGCGAGAAGATCGCAAGATCGACCGCCGGCCCAGGCATGCCACTCGTCGATAGCGGCGGATACATGGTCCAGCCGCCACCCACGCCATAAGCACCCGCCGGGCCTTCGACGAAGAGCGACAGAAGCAGCAGGATGAAGGCGGGAACGATTAGCCAGAAGGAAATATTGTTGAGGCGCGGGAAAGCCATGTCAGGCGCGCCGATCATGATCGGGATCATCCAGTTGGCAAAACCGCCGATCATCGCGGGCATGACCATAAAGAAGATCATGATCAGCGCGTGCGCCGTGGTGAACACGTTGAACATGTGCTTGCCGCCGTCGATGGCAGCGTCGCCCTCGAAGCCGTAAACCATGGACGCCAGACCGTGGAAAATCTGGATGCCCGGCTCCTGCAGCTCCATGCGCATGACAACCGAAAGCCCGCCACCGATGATGCCCGCCATGATGGCGAAGATCAGATAGAGCGTGCCGATGTCCTTGTGGTTGGTGGACAGGAACCAGCGGGCGAAAAAGCCCGGTGTATGGGAATGATGCGCATCATGCGAATGATCGTCATGAGCGGAATGACCATGCGAGTGATGATCGTCGTGTGCGGAAGGTCCAGCCATTGTCGTCACTCCAGTCAGTTGGTTTCGTTGGCGGCAACGTCAACCGTGCGCGGAGCGCCATCGACGGAGGCCATCAGCGCCCGGTTCGCGCCGTTCAGATCGGAAGCGGCGGCGGCGTGCCAGGCATTGTACTGTTGTTCGGAAACCACCCGAATGGCGATCGGCATGAAGGCGTGGTCCTTGCCGCAAAGCTCGGAACATTGGCCGTAATAAAGTCCTTCCTTTTCCGGCTTGAACCAGGTTTCGTTGAGGCGGCCCGGAACAGCGTCGATCTTGACGCCGAAAGCGGGCATGGCGAAAGCGTGGATGACATCCGTCGGCGCCGCCGTCACCAGAAGGCGAACGGTCTTGCCGACGGGGACGACCATTTCATTGTCAACCGCGAGAAGACGTGGATAGCGGGCCTTGTCTTCCTTGCCGGCAGCAGCGCGATCCTGATCCTTCAGCAGATAGCTGTCGAAGGAAAGCGGTTCGGCGCCTTCGGCTGCGGCATATTCATAGCTCCACAGCCATTGCGTGGCGGTCGCCTTCAGCGTCAGGTCAGGGTTTTCCGGCTGCGTCAGCTGCGCGTTCAAAAGATTGAACGAGGGGAAAGCGAGGAACAGGAGAATGAGCACCGGCGCCAGCGTCCAGACAACCTCAATCGCCGTGTTGTGGCTGGTCTTGGAAGCCACCGGATTTTTCGCGGCGCGGAATTTCAGGGCGACGACGATGAGCAGCGCGAGAACGAAAAGCGTAACCGGAACAATGAACCAGAGCGTATATTGTTCAAACCAGCGTATTTCGTGCATGATCGGCGTGGCGGCCTCCTGCATGCCCATTTGCCAATGCACCGGCTGATCGGCGTGGGCGCCGACAGCCGTGAGCAGACAGGTCATCCCCGCCAGTGCTGCGTAAATCCTATTCGTCACGGTACCCTCTCCCTCACGCGTCTGATCCAGATCAATCACAGACGCAGAATCCATGCTTATGGTACTAACTTAAAACCACAGTTTGCCCTCTGCCGCAATATGCGTCGGGACACGGATGCGCCCCAATTTTGCCATTGATCAATCCACGACCGACTTTCCCGCACCCTGTGTCCGAGCTGACCCACTGAGCGCGATTTCGAGCAGCCCAAATGCGACAAAGCCCCGTCTTCCAGCCGGTTTGAATGCCGGATAACGAATGACGCGCGGGACAAATCAGACGGCTATGAGCGCCAACAGGTCCTATTTCCGCCCAACTCCGCTGGAATTGAAGTCGCTAGGCTTTTTTTTCCGGATTATGGCGTCAAAATAGCCGCACTGATTCGAATCCCAGAGGTATCCATGCGTCTTTCCCCGCTCGCGCGCACTTTTCTTGCCGCCGCCGGTCTTGCAATCATCGCTCCCGCTGCCGCGGCGCTGGCGCAACAGCAGCCGCCCGGCACGCCGAAGTCGACGCACGGAGCATGGTCGGTCATCTGCGACAAGCCGGCAGGCGCATCCGAAGAACAATGCGCGCTGATGCAGAACGTGATCGCCGACGACCGCCCGGAAGTGGGGCTTTCGGTGGTGGTGCTGAAGACGGCCGACCGCAAGTCGCGCATCCTGCGCATCCTCGCGCCGCTTGGCGTGCTTTTGAAGGATGGCATGGAGCTTTATATCGACAATAATAATATCGGCCGCGCCTATTTCACCCGCTGCTTCTCCGAAGGCTGCTATGTGGAAGTGGATATTGACGACGAGCTGCTGAAGGTTCTGCGCGCCGGCAAGAATGCGGTTTTCGCGCTGCGTGAAGCCGTGGATCAGGATCGCGTCGGTATTCCGATCGAGCTTTCCGGCTTTGCCGAGGGCTACGACGCGCTTCCTTAAAGCCCGCCATTGCCGGACAGCCTTGCGTCCGTCCGCTCCAGTGCCTAAATCGGTCACTGAACGATAATGACTGGAGCCTCCCATGACCGACGATCTTGTAAAACTCTTCGATTGCGACGAGACGCAATTGCGCAAGCTCGTCGGCGAGGCGCTCGCCGGCGCTGACGATGGCGAGCTCTTCATCGAACATGCCCAGGCCGAATCGCTGACATTCGACAATGGCCGGCTCAAGGGCGGCTCCTTCAATACCGACCAAGGTTTCGGCCTGCGCGCCGTTGCCGGGGAGACGGTGGGCTACGCCCATGCGGGCGAGCTTTCGCAAGGCGCGTTGAAGCGCGCTTCGGATGCGGTGGGCGCGGTGACCAAGGGTTATTCCGGCTCCTATGCCGCAGCACCCCAGCGCACCAACAAGAAGCTTTACGGCGACGAGAATCCGATCGGCAGCCCAAGCTTCGAGGAGAAGGTGAAGCTCCTCACCGATATCGACGCCTATCTGCGCGATAAGGATCCGAATGTCCGGCAGGTGACGGCGACGATTTCCGCAAGCTGGCAGGTGGTGGATATTCTGCGCGCCGACGGCCACCGTGTCAGCGACGTCAGGCCGATGACGCGTATCAACATTTCGGTGGTGGCGGGTGAAGGCGACCGGCAGGAAAGCGGCTCCTATGGCATCGGCGGCCGCGTCGGCTTTGGCGATTTCATCACCACGGAAAACTGGCAGCGCGGCGCGGATGAAGCGCTGCGCCAGGCGCTCGTCAACCTCACCGCCATCGATGCGCCGGCTGGCACCATGGATGTGGTGCTCGGCTCCGGCTGGCCGGGCGTCATGCTGCATGAGGCTGTGGGGCACGGTCTGGAAGGCGATTTCAACCGCAAGAAGACCTCTGCCTTCGCTGGTCTGATGGGCGAAATGGTCGCAGCACCCGGTGTCACCGTCGTCGATGACGGCACCATCGACAGCCGGCGTGGGTCGCTGACCATCGACGATGAAGGTACGCCTTCCGGCTATAACGTGCTGATCGAGAACGGCAGGCTGGTCGGTTACATGCAGGACCGGCAAAACGCCCGGCTGATGGGTGCGACGCCCACGGGTAATGGCCGTCGGCAGGGTTACGCCTATGTGCCGATGCCGCGCATGACAAATACTTACATGCTCTCGGGCGATAAAACGCCGGAAGAGATCATCGCCTCCGTCAAGAAGGGCATCTACGCCGTTTCCTTCGGCGGCGGCCAGGTGGATATCACCTCCGGCAAATTCGTGTTCGGCTGCACCGAGGCCTATCTCATTGAAAACGGGAAGATCGGCGCGCCGGTGAAGGGCGCGATGCTGATCGGCAACGGGCCGGATGCGATGAAGCGCGTCTCGATGATCGGTAACGATTCCAAGCTCGATACCGGCATCGGCAATTGCGGCAAGGCCGGACAATGGGTGCCTGTCGGCGTCGGTCAGCCACATCTGCGCATGGATCAGATCACCGTCGGCGGTACCAAGGCCTAGTTCCGCGGCGCATGGGCGGTTGCGGGAAACATCGAACCTGCCGCGACAGTCCTTCACCCATAGCGTCGCCATCCCAGCCCATGACCCCGCACATGGCTGCCATGATGAGGTTTCCTCTGGCGTGCGGCCGGGAAGACGTTAAGATCACCCCTTATGGCAGGCCCCTCCTCCCATCCCGGGCCTGCGCGGCAAAGGAGACCATGACCATCATACGAAATGCCCTCGTTCCTGAACTTGCCGTCAGCGACTGGCAGAAAAGCCGCGCTTTTTATTGTGACCTGATCGGTTTTCATGTGGTCTATGAGCGCCCCGAAGAGGGTTTCACCTATCTGGCGCTAGGCGACGCAGAACTGATGATCGACCAGATCGGCGCAACCCGAACCTTCGTGGCGGGCAATGCCTCGCTCGATACGCCGTTTGGCCGCGGCATGAACCTGCAGCTCGCCGTTCCTTCCCTGCAACCCATTCTTTCCCGGCTGGAGCGATCATCGATCGACCTCGTCATGCCGCTGGAGGAAAAATGGTACAGGCGCGGCACGGTCGAAGTGGGCAACCGGCAATTTATCGTCGCAGATCCCGATGGCTATCTGATCCGCCCGTTCGAAAGCCTTGGCGAACGTCCCTTCCGGTTCGGCTGAGCGACCATGCTGCCTTTTCTGCCGCACGCCGTGGTTTTCGACATGGACGGATTGCTGATCGAAAGCGAGGCGCTCTATCGCGATTCGTTTCTGGCGGCCTCGGATGAAGGCGGCCATGGCATGAAGGTCGAGACCTATCAAAAGGTCTGCGGCAGCCCCTGGGATGTCATCACCGGCACCATCTTTGCCGATTATGGTGCCGATTTTCCGATGGCGACCTTCCGTGATGCCTGGCTCCGGCATCTCGGCCTGATGATGGCGGAGGGAGTGGCGCTGAAACCCGGCGTCATCGAAATCCTCGATCTTCTCGACCGGTTCGATATCCGCCGCGCCATCGCCACCTCATCGCGGCACGATTCGGTCACACGCCATCTCGGCCCTTATGATCTTCTCAAGCGCTTTGACACCATCGTCGCGCGTGGCGACTATACCGAGCCGAAACCGGCGCCCATGCCGTATCTGACCGCAGCCGGACGACTTTCCCGCGATCCGGGTCGCTGCCTTGCGCTGGAGGATTCCTATTCCGGCGTGCGCTCGGCCACATCGGCGGGCATGATGACGATCATGGTTCCCGATGTCGCGCCGCCGACCGAGGAAATGCGGGAGAAATGCGTTGCGGTTGCAAGCGACCTTCATGCGGTGGTGGCCATGTTGGAAAAGCTGGAGCCTTCAGGGTTTTGACGGCGTAAAGCGCCACTTACGCTCGATCGCTCCTTCAATATCGAGACCGTTGTAATGGGCCAGCAACAGCACATGGCCGAGGAGATCGGCGGTTTCGTCGGCCAGATCCCGCTTCATCTCCTCTTTGCTCCTGCCCTTAACGCGTGCCCGTCCCGTCAGCCGGTTCCAGGCCTGCGTCATCTCGCCAACCTCTTCCTGAAGCTTCAGCATGTACCAGTCCGGGTCGCGGAATATTCCGTTTTCAGCGGCATATTTTTGCGACGCCTCTTCAAACCGACGCATCATGTCAGCAAACATTTGTTCATCCTTTGTTCACGCATCACAACTCTAATCATGATTCTCTGACCGCGTCGACCCGTCAGTGCGTCATGCAGCCATGAACGGAAATTTCCGAGACATGCGCATGCAAGCGAGATAGAGAAAAGATATTCGAACAAACGTGCCATCGCCCATGCCCCATCTCGACTTCCTGTCGTCACTCGTCACCGCGCACAGCCCGGCGCTGCTCGCCATGTTTGCGGGTGCCGCCTTTCTTGCCGGCCTTGCGCGCGGATTTTCCGGCTTCGGTGCGGCACTCATCTTCGTTCCCCTGGCCAGCGCCATCGTCGGGCCGCGTATCGCTTCGGCGGTATTGCTGGTGGTGGACGGCGTGCTGACGCTCGGCATGATACCGCCCGCCTTTCGCCTGGCGGACCGGCGCGAAGTCTTCACCATGGCGGCCGGCGCCTTTGTCGGCGTGCCCGTCGGCACAATGCTGCTTTCCAAGGGTGATCCACTGACGCTACGCTGGCTCATCTCGGGCGTGGTCGTGGTGCTGCTGGTATTTCTGGTGTCCGGCTGGCGTTACAGCGGCCGGCCAAAGACGCCGCTCACCCTTTTTACAGGGCTGCTGGCCGGGCTGTTTTCAGGGGCCGCGCAGCTGGGTGGCCCGCCCGTCGTCGCCTATTGGCTGGGCGGCGCGCTGAAAGGCGCTTTCGTGCGCGCCAATGTCATTCTTTATTTCGCGGTTTCAACGGTATTCTCCATCGCCAGCTACTTTCTTGGCGGCCTGTTTACCGTCGATGTCTTCGTGTTTTTCCTGCTGGCCCTGCCCTTTTATGGGCTCGGTCTTTATGCCGGTGCGCGACTGCACGGGCTTGCCGATGAGGCGGCGTTCCGGCGCATCTGCTACGGCCTGATCGCGATTTCCGCCGTCATCGGCCTGCCGCTGTTTGACCAGTTGCTGAAATAGGCAGGCCGAGACGGCCTGCCCGGATGGTGTTACGGATACATACGGACCTTGGACCAGGCACCGTCAGGGGTGTCGCGGCGGAATTCGATGCGATCATGCAGGCGGAACTTGCGGTCGTGCCAGAATTCGATGCTGAGTGGCCGGATGCGGAAGCCGGACCAGTGGGATGGGCGCGGAATATCGCCAATCGCATATCTGGCGGTATATTCGGCTACCGCTTTTTCCAGCGCAAAACGGCCTTCCAAAGGCCGCGACTGCTTGGATGCCCAGGCGCCGATGCGGCTGCCGCGTGGGCGAGAGGCGTAATAGATATCCGCCTCCTCGTCGCTCACGATCTCCACCTCGCCGCGCAGACGCACCTGCCGCCGCAGGCTTTTCCAGTGGAAGCACATGGCCGCTTTTTTCTGGCCGAGGATCTCCTGACCCTTCTGGCTTTCGAAATTCGTATAGAAAACGAAACCGCGATCATCGACGCCTTTCAGAAGCACCATGCGCACGTTCGGCAGGCCATTTTCGTCCACGGTGGCGAGCGCCACCGCGTTCGGATCGTTGATTTCGGAAACCGTCGCGTCCTTCAGCCATTCGGCAAAAAGCGTGAACGGTTCATTTTCTTCCGTGAAGTCACTGGATGTTAACCCCGTTTCCGACATATTGAATAAAATGCTCCCGAGCTGATTTGGACGCCAGAGATGATCTCCGGTGAAAGATGGTGACCGTCATAGCAAAGTCGAACAGTCGAACAAAGAGCCTCCTTTCGTCGATAGCGGAAGTTTCCGCCGTCGTGTCAATGCTCGCGGTGCTGAGCGGCTGCGTCAGCCTCGACCTGTTCGGCGGAGACAAGGTTGACCGCTCGCTTTCCACGGCCTCCGTTCCCAACCAGCCGAACAATGCGCCGCAGACGGACGATGCGACGATCCGCAATGCGGTCACATCGGCCGACCTCGCCAAGCTCGCCGACCAGCCTCTGCCCTGGGCCAATGCCGCCACCGGCAGCGCCGGCGTCGTCACCGCCATTCACGAAGACAAGTCCAGCGGCTTCGTCTGCCGCAATTTCAGGACGACACGCCATTCCTTCGAGGGTGTGGCGAGCTATTCGGGACAGGCCTGCCTGTCGGAAACCGGCGAATGGCTGCTGACGCGCTTCGAGCAGAAATAATCTGTTTACCCTTAAATATGGAATAGAGCCCGCCCGGGTGCAGTACGTCTCCTCCGTAAAGGAGTGATTAGCAACTTATTGCAACAGTCGACGTTGATTAAACCGAGGGCGTGCTGGCGAATGATCGCGGGCATCCCTTTTCGGAGGGGTTAGTTTCAGGATTGCGCCATGAGCGGCAGCACGTGCCTGAGCCAACGTAACTGGTGTTTCGCATGCGCGATCCATATTCCATCCTCGGCGTGAAACGTGACGCCCGCCACGAGGACATCAAGGCCGCCTGGCGCACGAAGGCGAAAACCGTCCATCCGGACGCCAATCGCGACGATCCCGACGCCTCGGCGCGCTTTGCCGAGATCGGGCAGGCTTACGATCTTCTCAAAGACCCGAAAAAGCGCGATCTCTACGATCAAGCCCGCAAGGCGGCCGAAAAGAAACAGCGCGGCGAAACCATCATGCAGCAGCGAGAAGCCGCGCGCGAGGCTGCCGAGCGCGCCAAGGCCGCCGAAAAGCTGATGGAGGAACTGGCCCGTGCGGACGCCCGCAACCGGGCGCAGACCGGCCAGAAAGCCGATAGCAAACCGGAAAGCGCCGAAGACATCGTCGAGCGCATTTTTGGCGCCGATGCCCAGAACGATCCCAAGGTGCAGCAGGCGGCGGAAGCCGCAAAGGCGGCCGCGAGCGCTGCAAAAGGCGATATACCCGCAGCCACCGCCACCGGCGATGACAAGACGTCACCCGCCTCGCTTGCCGCCAATCTTTTCAGCGCGCTGGTGCGGCGGTTCCGTGCGCCGCAGCCGACTCCGGAAAAAGCGCCTGACATCACCGCTGAGGCCACCGTCACGGTCGCCGATCTGCTGGAGAAAAAATGGATTACCATTTCTCTTGCCGATGAGCGGGAAGTTCGGTTCCAGCTCGAGCCCGGCATGACCGACGGACATGTGGTGCGGCTGAAGGGACAGGGGCTGAAGCTTCCCAACATCGCGCGCGGCGATCTTGCCGTGACATTGCTGACCGACCGAGAGGACGCTTTCTCCCTTCGTGGCTTCGATATTCACACGACCCTGCCGATATCGCTCAGCGACGCGGTTCTGGGGTGTGAAACGAAAGTCAAGACACCGCTCGGCGAAGAAAACATCACCATTCCGGCCTGGTCCGGCTCAGACCGTGTGCTGAGGCTTGCCGGCAAGGGCCTTGCCGACGGCAAGGGCGGCTCCGGCGATCTCGTCGTCGAATTGCGCATCGTCCTCTTGGAAAAGCCCGATGAAAAGGTAACCGACCTGATGCGGCACATGCGCGAAGGCCTTTATTTGTGAAAGTTTTGCGAATAGCCGGGACAACGCACCCTTTGTTACGCTCCCTAACAGTTGATGATCTTTGGCAATCTTGAACAGGATTGCAGCCTATGCCATAGGCAGGACCGATCATAAGTACTAGGGAGCACAAAATGGCTCAGGCATCCGGCCTCATGGCTGGCAAACGCGGCCTCATCATGGGTGTCGCCAATAATCGTTCCATCGCTTGGGGCATCGCCAAGGCCTGTGCCGACGCGGGCGCGGAAGTTGCGTTGACCTGGCAGGGCGATGCGCTGAAGAAGCGCGTAGAGCCGCTGGCGCAGGAACTCGGCGCCTTCATGGCCGGTCATTGCGATGTGACCGATCTCGAGACGATCGACGCCGTTTTTGCCTCGCTGGAAAAGCATTGGGGCAAGATCGACTTCGTCGTGCACGCTATTGCGTTCTCCGACAAGGACGAGCTGACCGGCCGTTACCTCGACACCAGCCGCGACAACTTCAACCGCACCATGGATATTTCCGTGTTCTCGCTGGCCGCCATTGCCAAGCGCGCCGAGCCGGTCATGAATGACGGCGGCTCGATCATCACGCTGACCTATTACGGCGCCGAAAAGGTCATGCCGAATTACAACGTCATGGGTGTGGCCAAGGCTGCTCTCGAGGCCAGCGTGCGTTATCTCGCCGTCGACCTCGGCAATCGCGGCATCCGTGTCAACGCCGTTTCCGCCGGCCCGATCAAGACGCTTGCAGCTTCCGGCATCGGCGACTTCCGCTATATTCTGAAGTGGAACGAATACAATGCGCCGCTGAAGCGCACCGTTTCCATCGAGGAAGTCGGCAAGTCGGCGCTGTACCTGCTGTCCGACCTTTCGACCGGCGTGACCGGCGAAATCCACCATGTCGATTCCGGTTACCACACCATCGGCATGAAGGCCGTGGATGCGCCTGACATCTCGGTGGTGAAGGACTAAGCCTGAAAAGTGTAAGAACGGGGTATCGCCTTGCTCGTCTATGTGATCCGGCACGGACAAACGGACTGGAATGCGATACGCCGGCTTCAGGGCCAGAAAGACATTCCGCTCAACGATTTCGGCCGCCAGCAGGCGGTCGGAAACGGCAAGCTCCTCGCGCAGCTGCTGGGAGAACAGGCCACGGATTTCGACTATGTGGCGAGCCCGCTCGGGCGCACGCGCGAGACCATGGAACTGATGCGCGGCGCGATGGGCCTCGACCCTCTTGCCTACCGCACCGACGATCGTCTGATCGAA
Organism: Agrobacterium sp. ST15.16.055; assembly: GCF_027956555.1. Classification (NCBI taxonomy): domain Bacteria; kingdom Pseudomonadati; phylum Pseudomonadota; class Alphaproteobacteria; order Hyphomicrobiales; family Rhizobiaceae; genus Agrobacterium; species Agrobacterium sp. ST15.16.055. Next base: position 400,482 of record NZ_JAQKGN010000003.1, on the reverse strand, counting down.
GTCTCTTTCGGCGACTGGGAGGGACAGACCCTGCCGGAGCTGAAGAAAGAGTTTCCGGACCGGGTGAAGGCGCGCAAGGCCAATAAATGGGATTTCATTCCGCCCGGCCAGGACGCCGAAAGCTATGAAATCCTCTCCTGGCGCATCGGCGCATGGCTTTCTTCGGTTGAGAGGCAATCCGTCTGCGTCTGCCACGGCGGTGTGATCCGCTCGATCTTCCGGCTGGTTTCTGGCATGGACAAGGACGAGGCGTCGAGAACGCAGATCCCGCAGGACCAGATCTTGAAGGTTCAGATCGACAGGAATAGTGCGGAGTGGATTTCTTGAGGGCTGTCAAGGTTTGCTAAGACTGGCAGGACATCGCGGCTCGTTTCTTCTCCCCGCCGGGGAGAAGGTGGCCCGAAGGGTCGGATGAGGGGGCGACGTCGCCGAATCCCTCTAGCCGTGCCCCCTCATCCCGCTGCCGCGGACTTCTCCCCGGCGGGGAGAAGAAACACGCGACACCCGCTCGTCTCGCAACGAAGGTTTGGCATAAGGCCTGGAGCTTACTCAACGACCTGAAGGTCGTCGACCACGCGTTTTCCATCCACTTCCGTGTAGAAAACCACGACCTTCACGCCCGCTTTCAAACCTTCAAAATTGAACTCCTCCGGCACGCGGTAGGTCTTGCCGTCGTTCAAGGTAATGCTCAGCCCATTGGCATCGATCTTGCTGATCGTGCCTTCCACATCGACGCTCTGGGCGTAGCCGTTAATAGGCATCAGGAGGTTGGCGGTGGCCAGAAGGGCGGCAATCATCATACGCATCGATCTAGCTTTCGTGGATTTGCGTGAAAACCTTACATGCATGAAGAATTGCCTTTCGAATGTGGCGGAAATTGCCCGCAACCATGACATTTTCAGCCCAATTGATGAACGGATTTCAAATCCTGTTCAAGCCGTTAGTGGTTTTTACACCGCATTTTCCGGCAATATTGGAAAACTCCGGTTTAAGGTGGAAAACCTCCGTCCCTTTACAATTTCGTCATCTCGGAAATCCGTTGAAACCGTCGAATCGCTTTGCGCCGCCCATCCCGGGGACTGTCGTTTTTCGTCATTTCACCAGTCGTGAACGGTACGTCACCTCCATATCCCGTTTGCGATGAAAGAAAGGCTTTTGCCTTGCCCGGATTTTCCACTAAGACAAATCCGCTTGTTTTAAACGGCGCCGTCCACAGGCGCCCTGTTTCCGGTCTTGAGAACGATGTCGCATAACAGTTTCGGTCACCTTTTTCGCGTTACCACCTGGGGAGAAAGCCACGGGCCGTCGCTCGGCTGTGTGGTGGATGGTTGCCCGCCCGGCATCCGCTTTACCCTTGCCGAGCTGCAGTACTGGATGGACAAACGCAAACCGGGCCAAAGCCGTTTCGTGACCCAGCGCCGCGAGGACGACATCGTGAAAGTTCTTTCCGGCGTGATGCTGGATGAGGACGGCGAGACGATGACGACGACAGGCACGCCGATCTCTATGCTGATCGAAAATACCGACCAGCGCTCCAAGGATTACGGCGAGATCGCGAAACGTTTCCGCCCCGGCCATGCGGATTTCACCTATGACCTGAAATACGGCGTTCGCGATTATCGTGGCGGCGGTCGCTCCTCCGCACGCGAAACGGCGGCGCGTGTTGCCGCCGGCGCAATCGCCCGCAAGGTGGTGCCCAGCCTCAACGTTCGCGGCGCGCTGGTGCAGATCGGCAAGCACAAGATCAACCGCGACAATTGGGATTGGGATCAGGTCGACCAGAACCCATTCTTCTGCCCCGATGTCGAGATGGTGCCTGTCTGGGAAGAATACCTCGATGGCATCCGCAAGGCTGGCTCTTCCATCGGTGCTGTGGTCGAGGTTGTGGCGGAAGGCGTTCCGGCCGGCATCGGCGCGCCGATCTATGCCAAGCTCGATCAGGATATCGCCTCCAGCCTGATGTCGATCAACGCCGTCAAGGGCGTGGAGATCGGCGAAGGTTTTGCCTCGGCCGAGCTTTCCGGCGAGGAAAATGCCGACCAGATGCGCATGGGCAATGACGGCAAACCGATTTTCCTGTCCAACCATGCCGGCGGCATTCTGGGCGGCATCGCGACAGGTGAGCCTGTCATCGCCCGCTTCGCCATCAAGCCCACCTCCTCCATTCTGACGGAGCGCCTGTCCATCGATACCGATGGCAACAATGTCGATGTGCGCACCAAGGGCCGCCACGACCCCTGCGTCGGCATCCGCGCCGTTCCGATCGGTGAAGCGATGATCGCCTGCACCGTTGCCGACCATTATCTGCGAGACCGCGGCCAGACCGGCCGCTTGAAATAGAGGGAACCGCCATGGCCTATGACCAGAAACGCGTTGTCGACGCCATCCGCGCTTTCGAAGCCGGCGAAATCGTCGTCGTGACCGATGATGACGACCGTGAGAACGAAGGCGACCTGATCATTTCGGCGGTTCATTGCACGCCGGAAAAAATGGCGCTGATCGTGCGCCACACCTCCGGCATCGTCTGCGCGCCCATGCCGCGCGAGGAGGCCAAGCGGCTGAACCTCAACGCCATGGTGGCGGAAAACGACAGCGCCCACACGACGGCCTTCACCGTCAGCGTCGATTTCAAGCACGGCACCACGACCGGTATTTCAGCGGATGACCGCACCTTGACGGTTCGCAATCTCGCCAACCCGAATGTCGGCGCTTCCGATTTCACCCGGCCGGGCCATATTTTCCCGTTGATTTCCCGCGAAGGCGGCGTGTTGATGCGTTCCGGCCATACCGAAGCGGCCGTCGATCTCTGCCGGCTCGCCGGCCTGCCGCCCATCGGCGTCATCAGCGAGCTGGTGAATGACGATGGCAGCGTGATGCGCGGCCCGCAGGTTCTGGATTTTGCCGAAAAACACGGCATGAAGCACGTGTCGGTCGCCGATCTCATCGCCTATCGCCAGCGCAAGGAAACGCTGGTGGAGATGGAATCCTCCTTCACCATCGAGACGCCCTTCGGGCCGGCGAAAGCGCAGACCTATTCGCTGCCCTGGGACCCGATGCAGCATATGGCGGTGATTTTTGGCGATATCCGCGACGGCGTCGACATCCCCGTGCGCCTGCATCCGGAAAACGTTGCCGATGACGTCTTCGGCGACCGCCAGCCGGTGCGGCACTATATGCAGAAGATTGCCGAAGAAGGCCGCGGTGTCATCGTCTATCTGCGCGAAGGCTCCGTTGGCGTCGGCCAGGTAGCTGGACGCCGCAAGGCGCGCGACCCGGATGAAGCGCATGCACAGGCCCGTTCTCGCGAAAACGAATGGCTGGAAATCGGCCTTGGCGCGCAGATTCTCAAAGACCTTGGCATCAGCTCCATCAAGTTGCTGACGACGCGCGAGCGGCATTATGTCGGGCTGGAAGGGTTCGGCATCCAGATTTCGGCGACGGATATCTGCTGATTTCCGGGGTTTGCCTTGGTTTTCCAGGGCAATTGTGAAGCGAGTGGGTGCCCCTTGTTTCTTCTCCCCGGGGGGAGAAGTCCGCGGCAGCGGGATGAGGGGGCGCCCTTGCCGGATTTCGGAGAGCTTGCCCCCTCATCCGACCCTTCGGGCCACCTTCTCCCCCGCAGGGAGAAGAAACACGCGGCGACGCCGTGCTTCGTCGAGGGCGATATTCGAGTGCGGGGCGAAGCCGTCTCAAAATATCCTTGAGCAAAAAACCTCAGCTTTCCGCCCGCCAGCCCTCCAGATAATTCACGCTCTCCACCCCCGTAAATCGCGCCAGCCTCACCAGCTCCGCATCGAGTTTCTCCAGCCGTCCAGCCGAGGCGCGCACGCCCGGCTCCAGCCACAGGCGGCGTACATCCAGCGTGCTGCGCTTGCGATCCGCCTTCATGTCGATGCGGCCGATAAGCCTGTCACCCTCCAGAAGCGGGAAAACATAATAGCCGTATTGCCGCTTCGGCTCCGGCACAAAGACCTCGATGCGGTAATAAAATCCGAACAACCGTTCCATACGGTTGCGGTCTCGCAACAGGGGATCGAAGGGGCTCAGCACACGAACGCGGGCGGAGGGTTCGGGCACGTCAGTCAGGTCAGCGGTAAAACCGGCAAAGGCATAGGACGGGCGGGCCGTGCCGTCGCGGGCGAGAAGCGACACCTCACATAGCTCGTCGCGGTTGCTCTTGACCCAGTCCCTCGCCTCCTGCGGGGTGACGAGATCGAAAAAGGCGGCGATTTCGCCATGGGTGGCGAAACCCAGCCGCTTCAGCGCCTCGCGGCAGGCCCAGTCAACGAATTCGGCGTGCTCCACCTCGGTCTCGTGATGCTCACCGGGAATGACCCGTTCGGCGAGATCATAGACCTTCTGGAAATTCACGCGGCCGGAAATGGCAAGCTTGCCGGTGTGCCAGAGATATTCGAGCGCGGTCTTGGAGGGATGCCAGTTCCACCAGCCGCCGGACTGGTGCCCCTCCTCCTTCAACTCCCGCGCCAGAACCGGACCGGTTGCGGCAATGCGCTGAAGCGTCTCGCCGAAGGCGGCATCGAAACCCTCGCCATGCCATTTGCGCCAGCGCTCCTGAATGATCGGCTCACGGCGCCGGAAGCGATGTTTCCAATAGGGATAAAATTCCGTCGGCAGGATGGAGGCGTCATGTGTCCAGTGCTCGAAAAGCGCCCGGTCCTTTTCCAAGAGCGTGGTCAGATGGCCGCGCCTGTAGGTCTGGTTGCGGGAGAAAATAATCTGGTGGTGGGCGCGCTCCACCGTGCCGATGCTATCCACCTGCACAAAACCGATATCGGTGATGAGCTGCAACAGGTCGCTCTTGGAAAGCGCCTTGCCGGGCGGAGAGGAAAGCCCCTGCCGCGCCAGAAAAATTCGTCTTGCCGCTTCGTTCGAAACCTTGATCGCCATGGTGGCGAAGGTAGAACGGCTTTTTCAGGATTGCAATGTTCTTTTTTTGTTCCTTGTTTCACTTCTGTTGATGACGGGGTATAGAACCGGAAACGAGCGTGAGGATGTAAGCTTGGAAATCCGTTTTAACGCCGCCGGTGTCGCTTTCGAGGGCCGGCAGGCCTTGCGGCCGCTGTCGTTGACCTTGACCGAACGGCGTGTCGGCGTGATCGGCCTTAATGGTTCCGGCAAGACTACCTTTGCGCGGCTGATCAACGGGCTGAACAGACCGAGCGAAGGCACGGTTTCGGTGAACGGTCTCGATACCGTGACGGACGCCAGGGCGGTCTTGCAGACGGTCGGCTTCATCTTCCAGAATCCGCAGAACCAGATCATCCTGCCGATCGTACGCGACGATGTTGCCTTCGGTCTGAAACGGCTTGGTCTCAATAAGGCCGACACGGAAATCAAGGTGAAGGCCGTTCTCGCCCGGCTTGGTATCGCACATCTCGAGAAACGACGCGCCCATGAGCTTTCCGGCGGGGAATTACAGCTTGCGGCGCTGGCCGCGCTCCTGATTACCGAACCGCAAATCCTCATTCTCGACGAGCCGACCAACCAGCTTGATCTCAAGAACCGCGCCATCGTGGAAAAGACCATGGCGGCGCTGTCGCAGGCGCTTGTTGTCATCACCCACGATCTGCCGCTGGTTGCGGGTTTCGACCGGGTGCTGGTTTTCCATGAAGGCGCACTGGTTGCCGACGCCGCCCCCGAAGAAGCGGTGGCGCGCTATCTGGAGGTGGCATCGCGATGAAATCGCTGCATGTGGAAGGCACCGGCTGGCTCTACCGCGTCTCGCCACGCCTCAAGCTCCTGACGCTCATGGGTTTCAGCATCGCATTGTTCCTCACCCGCGATCTGCTGGTTCTCGCAGGCGCGACGGTTCTGGCCGCCCTTATTCTGGGCGCTACGCGGCTGCCCTTCCGCGAGATCGCTTTGCGGCTGCGGCCGGTGATGCTGACCATCTTCCTTGTCGCCGCCTTCAGTTTTCTCCTGCTTCCGGCCCATGACGCCAGCGTCAATCTTTTGCGGCTGACGGCGCTGGCGCTGCTTGCAACCGCCGTCACCATCACCGTCAGTATTTCGCAGTTCATGGACGAGATCACCCTTTCCGCTTCGCCGCTTGAAAGGCTGGGGCTGGTGAAGGCCGCCGATATCGGGCTTGCCGTCGGGCTGGTGGTGCGGTTCGTGCCTGAGATCGTCAATCGTTACCATGCGGTGCGCGATGCGCACCGGGCGCGCGGCCTGCCCGTGCGGATGGCCACCATCATCGTGCCGCTGGTGATTATGACGTTGAAGGATGCGGACGCCATTGCCGACGCCATTGACGCGCGCGGTTTCAGAGGCCAAAGCTGACGGCCAGATAACCATCCGGAGTTTCCGAGCCATGACAACCCGCGACCTCGTGCTGATTTCGCTGTTTTCCGCCATCATCATCGCACTCGGGCTTTTGCCGCCGATCACGCTCGGCTTCATTCCGGTGCCCATCACCGCGCAGTCGCTCGGCGTCATGCTGGCGGGTGTCGTGCTGGGCGCTAAGCGCGGTACGCTTGCGGTGCTGCTGACGATCCTGATTGCCGCCATCGGCCTGCCAGTGCTTTCGGGGGGACGCGGTGGTCTTTCGATTTTCACCACGCCAACGACGGGCTTCCTGATCGGCTGGATTGCAGCCGTTTTCGTGACTGGCACGCTCTCGGAAAAATTCGTCCATCGCGGCCAATCCGCTTTGACGCAGGGCGTCGGCTTCTTCGTCGCCAGCCTGATCGGCGGCGTGGTGGTGCTTTATGCTTTCGGCATCACCTATCTGGCGCTGGTCGTCGGGCTTGGTTTTGAGAAGGCCTTCATGGGTTCGCTCGCCTTCATTCCCGGCGATGCGCTGAAGGCCGTTCTTGCCGCGCTGGCCGGCCGCGCCGTGATGGCCGGTTATCCGCTTCTGCCGCAGCGCGCCTGAATACCGTGCCTCCGGGAGGAAAAGAATGGCGACCCGTCTTTACGAACATCCGATCTTCCTTGAGCATATCACGCCGGAAGGCCACCCCGAGCGGCCGGACCGTCTGCGGTCGCTGAACATCGCGCTTGAACATCCGAATTTCGAGCGGCTGGACCGGAAGGAAGCACCGCAGGCCAATGAGGATGCGGTGCTGCTGGCGCATCCGGAAGAGCATCTGCTTGCCGTCATGCGGCAGGTGCCCGAAGAGGATGGCGAGATCAACCGGATCGAGTCCGACACCTATCTCTCGCCAAAAAGCCTGCAGGCGGCGCTGACCGGCATTGGCGCTGCCATGGCGGCCGTGGATGACGTGTTTACCGGCTCGGCCGACAATGTCTTCGTCGCGGCCCGTCCGCCCGGCCACCATGCCGAAACAGCCAAGGCCATGGGTTTCTGTCTCTTCAACAATGTGGCGATTGCCGCCCGCCATGCCCAGAAGGCGCACGGCGCAGAACGCATCGCCATCATCGACTGGGACGTGCATCACGGCAACGGCACGCAGGACATCTTCTGGAACGACACGTCAGTGCTGTTCTGCTCCACCCACCAGATGCCGCTTTACCCGTGGAGCGGCGATAAAAACGAAACCGGCGTGAAGAACAATATCGTCAACGCCCCGCTTTCGCCCAACACCGGCAGCGAATATTTCCGCGAGGCGTTCAAGTCGCGCGTGCTGCCGGCGATTGCCGATTTTTCGCCTGATCTCATCCTCATCTCCGCCGGTTTCGACGCGCATCACCGCGATCCGCTGGCGCAGATCAATCTGGTGGGCGAGGATTTCGACTGGGCGACGGGCCGACTTCTGGAAATGGCCGACAAATACGCCTCCAACCGGGTCGTCAGCCTGCTTGAAGGCGGTTATGATCTGGAAGGGCTGGCGGAATCGGCAGCCATGCATATTTTGAGAATGATGAAGGGTTGAACATGACGGAAAATGCCAACACAGCCGATGTCAGCGGTTATTCTTTCGAAAAAGCCGTCGCCGAGCTGGAAAGCATTGTCGCACGTCTGGAACGCGGCGACGTGGCGCTGGACGAATCCATCGCCATCTATGAGCGCGGCGAAGCCCTGAAGAAACATTGCGAGACGCTGCTGAATGCCGCCGAAAAGCGCATCGAGAAAATCCGTCTTGACCGGGCGGGCAAGCCGCAGGGTGTGGAGCCGCTCGACGGGGAGTGAACGCGTTTAGCGGGAGCGTTTTGATGTGGCCCCACACGCGGCCACGTCCCCGATCTGCACACTCGACGTCATCCTCGGGCTTGTCCCTGTTATCTGCAACCGATTGATTTTATTCGACGTGGTTAGATCCTCGGCACAGGGCCGAGGACGACGGAGGAGAGGTTTGCAAATCTTTGTCAGCGATGATCGCGTGAATTAAGCATCTCACAATCTCGTGTTCCCTCGGGTCAGTTAACACTGCGTTCTATATCGCTATGCTCCCCAGACCTTCGGTTATGCTAAACTCCGCCACTGACGATACGAGGAGCAAGCCATGTCCTTCTTTCCCGGTAACGATCCCGTCGCGGGTGATGCTTTTGCCTGCGACGCCATCGAGAACCTCATCATTCCCCGCACCAGCGATATTGGCGGCTTTGCGGTGCGGCGTGCGCTGCCGACCCGGCAGCGGCGGCTTGTCGGCCCGTTCATCTTTTTTGACCGCATGGGCCCGGCGATCCTGAAGGCCGGTGAGGCGCTTGATGTGAAGCCGCATCCGCATATCGGCCTTTCCACCGTTACCTATCTGTTCGACGGCGAAATCAAGCATCGCGACAGTCTCGGCACCGAGCTTGTCATCCGCCCCGGCGACATCAACCTGATGACGGCCGGGCGTGGCATCGTGCATTCGGAACGCACGCCGGAAAACCTGCGCGGCCATCCGCTGTCCATGTCCGGCCTGCAGACATGGCTTGCCCTGCCAGAGCATATGGAAGAAATCGCACCCGCCTTTGCCCATACGGCCAAGGAAGACATGCCGCTGATCGATATCAAGGGCGCGTCCGGCCGGGTGGTGATCGGTGAATTCGAGGGGCTCACCTCCCCTGTTTCGGCCTTTACCGATACGCTTTATGTCGACCTGACTCTGGAACCGGGTGTAAAGTTTCCCTTTTCCGCCGACCATGAAGAACGGGCGATCTATATTCTCTCCGGCTCGCTGGATGTGGCCAGTGATATCTTCGCCGCCGACCAGCTCCTCGTTTTCCGGCCGGGCGACGACATCACGCTTCAGGCCGGCAGCAATGGCTGTCACATCATGATCTTCGGCGGGGCGGCGCTGAATGAGCGCCGTTACATCTGGTGGAACTTCGTTTCGTCATCAAAAGAACGCATAGAACAGGCCAAACAGGAGTGGAGAACCGGACGCTTCGACATCGTTCCCGGCGACGAAGAAGAGTTTGTCCCTTTGCCGGAAGGTTGAAATTCTATAGAAGTGTACGACATGCAAGGCCGAACCGTTGGCTTTCACCATGAAAGCCGCTCTGGCGCGCCCTGCTGACGACAAGAAAAGGCCGAACGATTGACCGGAATGCCACAGACACCATTGCTCGACCGGGTGAATTTTCCCTCCGATCTCAAGGAGATCGACGATCGCGACCTGCCGGAACTGGCGCGGGAACTGCGCGACGAGATGATTGACGCCGTGTCGAAAACCGGTGGCCATCTGGGGGCCGGCCTCGGCGTGGTGGAATTGACGATTGCCATCCACAAGGTCTTCAACACGCCGGAAGACCGACTGATCTTCGATGTCGGCCACCAATGTTATCCGCACAAGATCCTGACCGGCCGTCGTGACCGCATCCGCACGCTGCGCCAGGAAAACGGGCTTTCCGGCTTCACCCGCCGTGCGGAAAGCGACTATGACGATTTCGGCGCCGGCCATTCCTCCACCTCCATTTCCGCCGGTCTCGGCATGGCGGTGGCGGCAGGTCTCGAAGGCAGCGACCGCAAGGTGATCGCCGTCATCGGCGACGGCTCGATGTCGGCGGGCATGGCGTTTGAGGCGCTCAACAATGCCGGCGCGCTCGATGCGAGGCTGATCGTCATCCTCAACGATAACGATATGTCTATTGCGCCGCCGACGGGCGCGATGAGCGCCTATCTGGCGCGGCTGGCCTCCGGCCGCACCTATATGGGCTTTCGCGATTTCGGCAAGAAACTGACGGCCTATCTCGGCAAGACCATCGATCGCGCCATTACCCGCGCCGTGACCCATGCGCGTGGTTACGTGACCGGCGGCACGCTGTTCGAGGAGCTTGGTTTCTATCACATCGGCCCGATCGACGGTCATTCCTTCGATCACCTTTTGCCGGTGCTGCGCAATGTGCGCGACAATCAGAAAGGCCCCGTCCTCATTCATGTGGTGACGCAGAAGGGCAAGGGTTACGCGCCGGCGGAGGCTGCCGCGGACAAATATCACGGCGTCAACAAGTTCGACGTCATCACCGGCGCGCAGGCGAAAGCCAAGCCGAATGCGCCGAGCTATACCAGCGTCTTTGCCGAAGCCCTGATCCAGGAAGCGACGCTCGACGACAAGATCATCGGTGTGACGGCCGCCATGCCGAATGGTACCGGTCTCGACAAGATGGCCGAGCTTTTCCCGGCCCGCACCTTCGATGTCGGCATTGCCGAGCAGCACGCCGTCACCTTTGCGGCGGGACTTGCAGCCGACGGTTACAAGCCGTTCTGCGCGCTTTATTCCACCTTCCTGCAACGCGGTTACGACCAGCTGGTGCATGATGTGGCGATCCAGAGCCTGCCCGTGCGTTTCCCCATCGACCGCGCCGGTTTCGTCGGCGCCGATGGACCGACCCATGCCGGCTCCTTCGACACGACGTTCCTTGCCACCCTGCCCGGCATGGTGGTGATGGCTGCATCGGACGAAGCGGAGCTGAAACATATGGTCCGCACGGCTGCAGCTTACGATGAAGGCCCGATTTCATTCCGTTATCCGCGCGGCGAAGGTGTGGGCGTCGAAATGCCTGTACGCGGCGAGATTTTGCAGATCGGCAAGGGCCGCATCATCAAGGAAGGCACCAAGGTTGCGCTGCTCTCCTTCGGCACACGCCTTGCGGAGTGCCTGGCGGCTGCCGAAGACTTGGATGCTGCCGGACTTTCGACCACGGTTGCCGATGCGCGCTTCGCCAAGCCGCTCGATCTCGATCTCATCCGCCAGCTTGCCAGCCATCACGAGGTGCTGGTGACTATTGAGGAAGGCTCCGTCGGCGGTTTCGGCGCGCATGTGCTGCATTTCATGGCCAGCGCCGGTTTGCTCGACCACGGCCCGAAGGTTCGCACATTAACCCTGCCCGACCAGTGGGTGGAACAGGCAAAGCCCGAGACCATGTATGCCAATGCCGGCCTCGACCGGGCCGGCATCGTTTCCACCGTGTTCAATGCGCTTGGCCAGCGTCAGGCCGGCGTGGGATTTGCGGGCTGAATCACGCTTCCCAAGGTGAAGGAGGCGGGCAGATGATCCCGCCCCCCTGGTGTTATCCTGCCGCGCCATCAAGAAAGCCGACGACATTATCGATCCGCCCGTCGGCATCGCGGCTGACAACATCGGTGCCGCCGGCAACATCGTCTCCGTCAGGCGAAATCAGACGCCATGAGAAACGGGTGAAATCGCCGTGTCCGTCAGGGGTTCCCGTCAGCACGAAGCGATATCCGGGAAACTTCTGCCGCGCCGCCTCGATCATCGCGGCGATCCCCTTCTGGCCCTCGCCCTGCATCAGGGGATCGATATAACGGGCGGTTTCGGCCCATGCCTTGTTTACCAACTGCTTGCGGCGTTCGCCGTCTTCCTCGTTCCAGACCGCGAGATAGGTTTCGGCGATTGCGAGATGCTGTGTCATGATTGTTCTCCTGTGGGTTGACGGCCCAAACATGCCGGGGTCTGGGAAGCGGAACAATTACCTGCGAGGTAATCGCATTGGCGATATCTTCTGCTAGGCTGCGGGGCATGACACATCATCGAGAACATGTCGGCCAGGTGCTGAAAGAATGGCGAGCCCGCCGCAGATTGAGCCAGCTCGATCTGGCGGTAGAGGCTGACATATCCACGCGCCATCTGAGTTTTGTGGAAAGCGGGCGCTCATCTCCCAGCCGTGACATGCTGGTGAGGCTGGCGGAGCAGCTTTCAATGCCCGCCCGCGCCGCCAACCGGCTGATGCTGGCGGCAGGTTATGCGCCTGTTCATTCCGAACGATCGCTGGATGCACCGGACATGGCAGCAGCGCGGCAAGCCGCCGAAACCGTGGTGCATGGGCACATGCCCTTCCCCGCTCTTGCCGTTGACCGGCACTGGAACGTGGTTCTTGCCAATGATGCGATCACATCGCTGCTCGCCGGCGTTTCCGCCGAACTGCTTCAGTCGCCGCTCAATGCGTTGCGGCTGAGCCTGCATCCCGATGGCTTGAGTTCCCGCATCGTCAACCTTGCCGAATGGCGGCACCACCTGCTGGAACGGCTGAAACGTCAGGTGGAGGAAACGGGAGACGACGTACTTTCCCGCCTGCAAGCAGAGCTTGCGGCCTATCCCGCACCGAAGCTTTCTGCCTATACCGCCGGTGCCGATCCGCTGGCGATACCTCTCCAGCTTCGTGATCCGTCCTCGGGCGCTATCCTGAGCTTCATTTCAACCACCACGGTTTTCGGCACTGCCACCGACGTGACACTGTCCGAGCTGGTGCTGGAATGTTTCTACCCCGCCGATGCGGCAACCCGCGAAGCACTGATGCCCAGCACCAAGGAGTAAGGCCCATGCACACCACCTATCTTATCGGCTTTCAGGTGCGCCCCGGCCAGCGCGAGCGTTTTCTCGAATTGCTGAACGCGCTGCTCGACGCCATGCGACACGAGAAAACCTTCGTGAACGTAACCCTGCACCGGGATGGCGAGAACGAGAACCGCTTCCTGCTGCATGAGACCTGGAGCGACCATCAGGACGTCATCGACGTTCAGATCCACCGGCCCTATCGCCAGGCATGGCACGACGCCCTGCCAGAGCTTCTCGACGCCCCGCGCGATATTTCCGTCTGGCGCCCCATGCGGGCAGATCACGCCGCATAGATCGACGAGCGGGACAACAATCAAAGCCGAATGGCCGTCTCCTCTTTCGCCGTCTTGATGACGACCATGGTGAAAAAGCGCGCCACATTGTGCTGGTCGCGGAACAATCGGTCACACAGGGCGTCGAATTCTTCCATATCCCGCAGGCGCAACATCAGCACCACATCTGTTGCGCCTGTGACGGCATAAGCCTGTGACACGGCCTCTTCGGCGCTGGCAATATCCAGAAAGCGGCGCATCTGCTGCTCACCGTGCAGTTTCAGTTCAACCGTCACCAGAGCCTTGAGGACGCGTCCCGCCTTTGCCGGGTTGAGGATCGCCACGATGCGGTCGATCACGCCGGACTTGCGCAACCGCTGCAGGCGGCGCAGGCAGCTGGATGGAGACAGCCCCACCTCGTCGGCCATATCCAAATTGGTGCGCGAGGCATCGTTCTGCAAAAGGTTCAGAAGTTTCCGGTCGATCCTGTCCATGCCGGCAGCATAATGCCCACCGATATCTTTGCAATAAAATTGCATGAAACTGCAATCTTTGATCGCAAATGCGAATGGGCCGGCAGTAGTGATTGGGAACAATCTTCAGGAGAGCCTTCACATGTCAGTTCTTCAGTCCATCTGGCAAAAAACGCGGGAAACGCTTGCAATCTACTGGGTGCTGGTGCGGATTACGGTTCCGATCGCAATACTGACCGAGCTGTTGTCGAGGATGGGCGCGATCGAGGCGGTGGCGCCTGCCTTTGCGCCGGTCATGAACCTCGTGGGGCTGCCGCCGGAGCTCGGTCTTGCCTGGCTGACCGCAATGCTGGTCGGCATATGGGGTGCCGTACCGCTCATCTTCACGCTTGTTCCCGCATCGTCGCTGACCGTTGCGGATATCACCGTTTTTTCGGCGCTCATCCTGTTCGCCCATGGCCTGCCCATCGAGCAGAAGATCATTGAAAAGGCGGGGCCCGGCATGATCGTCACCACGGCCCTGCGAATCGGAGGCGGATTGCTCTATGCCTTCATGTTGCATCACGTTCTGGAGGCGACGGGGTGGCTTTCCGCGCCGGTCAACCCTGCCTGGATTGCGATGAGCGCCACGCCCGAATGGTCCGCCTACTTCCTTGGCCTCGGCGAAACCATGGTCTGGATGTTCGTGATCCTCTTGGCACTTTCTCTTTGCCTTGAAATCCTCAGACTGACGCGCCTGCTGGCGCTGATGATGAAAGCGCTCTCGCCCCTGCTGCGTCTTGCGGGCATTCGCGGCGAGGCCGAACATCTCACCGCCATCGGGTTGTTTCTCGGCATTTCCTACGGCGCCGGCTTCCTGATCCGCGAGGCGCGATCGGGCACAATATCGCCCCGGCAGGTATTTCTGTCCTGCGTGTTCATGGGTTTTGCCCATAGCGTGATTGAAGACACGCTCGTGGTGATGTCGCTCGGCGCGGATGTCTATAGCGTACTGGCCGGACGGCTTGTTTTCGCCATTGCCGCGACCGCCGGCATTGCCGCCCTGCTTCACCGCCTGTCGGATGAACTGTTCTTTGCGCGAATGTTCCGGCTACAGGGCGCATAGAGCATGTTCAGGAAAAGCGCCAAAATAAAAAGGGGGCCTTTGGGCCCCCAATCCATAGGTTCGGTCTGAAAACCCGTCTCAGAACTCCGTCCAGTCCTGATCCTTGGCGGCCGGCGCTTCGGCCGCACCGCCGAAGGCGCGGGCGAGGCTCTGGCCAAGTGCACGGGCTGGCGATGCTACCGGCCGTGCGGTTGCGGAAGCCGGCTTGACCGGAGCCTTGCGAACCGGTGCGGCGGGCGCGGGCTGGAAGGCGGGCTTGGCGGAGGACTGGCGCGGCGCGGAATATCCTCCGGCACTGGCAACGGCAGCGCGCGCGCCGCCCATCCTGAACTGGCCGAGCAGGCCGTTCAGCGCTTCCGCCTCGCGCGCCAGCGAATGGCTAGCGGCGGTCTGCTGTTCCACCATGGCGGCGTTCTGCTGCGTGCCCTGATCCATCGTGTTCACAGCCGTGTTGATCTCCTGCAGGCCGGTTGCCTGTTCGCGGGAAGCGACGACGATGGCGCTGACATGGGCGTTGATCTCTTCGACTTCCGCCACGATGAGTTCCAGGGCCTTGCCGGTTTCATCGACCAGATTGACGCCATTTTCCACCTGCTGGCTGGAGGCGCTAATAAGTGTCTTGATTTCCTTGGCGGCGTTGGCCGAACGCTGCGCAAGTTCGCGGACTTCCTGCGCAACCACGGCGAAACCCTTGCCGGCGTCACCGGCGCGGGCGGCTTCCACGCCAGCGTTCAAGGCCAGCAGGTTGGTCTGGAAAGCGATATCGTCGATGACGCCGATGATGTTACCGATTTCGCCAGAGGATTTCTCGATTTCGCGCATGGCGGCAACCGCCTTGCGGACCACGACACCGGATTTCTCCGCACCGGCGCGGGCGCGCTGGACCAGATTGCCGGCATCTTCTGCGCCGCGGGCGCTGTCGCGCACCGTGGTGGTGACTTCTTCGAGCGCTGCGGCGGTTTCCTCGATGGATGCCGCCTGTTGTTCGGTGCGGCGCGAAAGATCGTCGGCGGCGGAGAGCATTTCCGCAGCACCGGCATTGATCGCGGCTGCATTCTCACCGACGGTGCGCAGCGCCTGCTGGAGTTTTTCGACGGCGCTGTTGAAATTCACGCGAACGGGATCGATGGCGGGCGCAAAAGGCGTCTCGATGCGATAGGAAAGATCGCCATCTGCGAGAGCGGCAAGGCCCTTGCCAAGCTCGGCGCTGGCAAAAGCGCTGGCGGCTTCGTCCTTGGCCTTTTCTTCCTCGTTGCGGCGGCGTTCAGCCTCTGTCGCGGAGCGCATGCGATCGGTCTCGCCGGCAAGGCGCGACTTTTCGAGACCAGCTTCCTTGAAGACAAGAACCGCCTTCGCCATCTTGCCCACTTCGTCTCCCCGATCCGTGGCGGGTACTTCCGTCGTCAGATCGCCATCGGCAAGCCGGCTCATGGCCGCCGTCATGCCGACAATCGGCGTAACGATGGAGCGCGACAGCGCCCAGATAAGGGCGACGGCCAGAAGACCGGCAACCGCGCCGCCGCCCAGAAGCGCATATTTGAGGTGGAGCGCGGCTGCCTGCTGTTCTGCGGCATAAGCGGCGGACAGACCGTTCAGCTGCTCCTTGATCTTGGCGGCGGAGGCGCGGAAGCCGTCGAGCTGGCCCTTGGCCTGATTGCGGCCGATCTCGATGATGTCGGAAATCGGCGCTTCGGTCGTCTTGCGCGCGGCAATCTGCGGTTCCGCCAGTTCCTTGAAGAAGACGGTCGCCGATTTTTCCATACCGTCAATGGATTTCAGAATTTCGGGCTCACCGGCGGCCAAAGTGCGCGCCTCATTCAGCTTCTTCAGCATGATGTCGCGCTGAGCGAAAACATCACTATAGGTGCTATCGCTGCGAAACAACAGAAAGCCGCGCTGGTTAACGGCCTGCTCCAGCATGGCGGCCGTGGCACCATCCACGGCGTGCATGATGTTGTTGGTGCGATTGTTCTCAATCGCGATTCGCTCGCTCCCCAGCGTCTGCCAGAATACGACCGCGGAAGCGAGCAGGCACACGCTCATCAAGGCACAGAAGGTGGCAATAAGCTTCAGGTTAATGGGGAGGTTTTTCAGCGACATCGCAAACTCTCTCGGCGACCCGATGCCTCGAAGCAAGCGTCTGCGCTGCAACGGCCGCAATTTTGTGAATGGGAGGAGACGCCGTCATGGCAGGTTCCGGCGGCCGCACGGGCCGTGGGCACAAAGTGCAATACAAGCCTTTATATTGGATTAATCGAACATTCGGACTTTGCGGTGCAACATCGATGGAGGGCGGCGGGCATCGCCGGTCCCTTTTCGCGATAAATTGCTTGCATCGGCGGGGTTTGGCGGTCATTGACACGGGACCATGTCCAAAACATCTGAAAATGAACGGCTTGACCAGCTTCTTGTGTCGCTCGGCCACTTTGCCAGCCGCTCGCGTGCGCGCGACGCGGTTGCGCGCGGCACCGTCAGCGTCAACGGCAAAATCGTCACCAAACCGAGCCAGACGGTCGCCGGCGATGCCGAAATCGCCATCAGCGACCCGGCACAGGCCTATGTTTCCCGCGCGGCGCTGAAACTCGTGGCCGCGCTCGATCATTTCCGGCTCGATCCTTCGGGCCATGACTGTCTCGACGTCGGCGCTTCGACGGGCGGTTTCACCGAGGTGCTGCTGGAACGTGGCGCCAGACACGTCACCGCCATCGATGTCGGCCACGGACAGATGCATGCAAGGATCGAGAACGATCCGCGTGTCACCAATCTGGAGGGGCTGAATGCTCGCTTCCTGACGGCGGAAGATATCGATGACCGGCCGATCGGCTTCATTGTCTCCGACGTGTCCTTCATTTCGCTGAAGCTCGCGCTTGCTCCGGCGCTCGAACTTGCTGAGCATGGTGCTCTCGCGGTTCTGCTGGTGAAACCGCAATTCGAGGCGGGGCGTGATGCCATCAGCAAGGCCGGGCTTCTGAAAGAGCCGGAAACGGCGCCTGCCGTGGCCGCCGAGCTGGAGCGCTGGCTGACGGAGGACATGGGCTGGAAAAGCCTCGGCCTCATTCCTTCGCCGATTTCCGGCGGCGACGGCAATATCGAATTTCTTCTCGGAGGCGAAAAGCCATGAGCACACAGACCGTCACCATCAAGAGCCTCGGCGCGCAGGGCGACGGCATCGCGCACTGTCCCGACGGCCCGGTCTATGTGCCCTTCGCACTGCCTGGAGAAACGGTGGCCATCGCCAAGGTGAAGGATCACGGCACCGTCATGTCGATAACGGCAGCCTCGGCGGAGCGCCGTGAACCGGCCTGCCGCCACTTCGGTCCCGATGGCAAGAACGGCACCTGCGGCGGCTGTTCGCTGCAGCATCTTTCCGATCAGCCTTACCACGCCTACAAGCGGGAGCTGGTGGTTACGGCACTGAAATCGAAGGGCCTGACTCCTGATGTCGACGATCTCGTCATCTGTCGTCCCGGCGAGCGCCGCCGCGCGGTGTTTGCCGCCCGCAAGACGGAAAAGGGCCTGCTGCTCGGTTTCAGCCAGGCGAACAGCCATCACATCGTCGCCATCGAGGAGTGTCCGGTCACATCGCCCGGCATCGTTTCGCGGCTGGATGCTATCAGAGCCATCGGGCTTTCCATGGTGGCGAATGCCGAACCGTTCCGCATCACCGTTCTCGAAACGCTCTCGGGTCTCGATATTTCGGTCGAAGGCATCAAGTCGGTCAGCGACAAGCAGCGGCGCACACTCACGGAAACGGTGCTTGCCATGCGCGGCATTGC
Source organism: Agrobacterium sp. ST15.16.055 (assembly GCF_027956555.1). Lineage (NCBI taxonomy): Bacteria > Pseudomonadati > Pseudomonadota > Alphaproteobacteria > Hyphomicrobiales > Rhizobiaceae > Agrobacterium > Agrobacterium sp. ST15.16.055. The sequence goes on along the minus strand of NZ_JAQKGN010000003.1, from coordinate 382,146 downwards.
CCGTGTTTCGCTCTCAGGTGAAATTCTGATCGAACCGCAAAAGCCGATCATCGAATTCGGTGGCGTTGCGGTTTCCCCGCCAGCCGGTAGTTTCACGCAGGCGACGAAGCAGGCGGAAGACGCCATGGCCGAGCTGGTGCTGGCCCATGTCGGCAAGTCCAAACGTATTGCCGATCTTTTCTGCGGTTCCGGCACTTTCGCGCTGAGGCTTGCACGCATCGGCAAGGTGCATGCGGTGGAAGCGGAAGACAAGCCATTGAAGGCGCTGGATTTCGCCGCCCGCAACACACAGGGCCTGAAACCGGTGAGCGTCGAGAAACGCGACCTCTTCCGCCGGCCGCTGATGACAAGCGAACTGAAGAATTACGATGCCGTCGTGTTCGATCCGCCGCGCGCCGGTGCGGAATTCCAGTGCAAGGAACTGGCCCGCAGCACGGTGAAGAAGATCGTTGCGGTGAGCTGCAACCCGCTGACACTTGCGCGTGATCTTACCATCCTCACGGAAGGCGGCTATCGCATCACCCGTGTCACGCCGGTCGACCAGTTCCTGTGGTCGCCGCATGTGGAAGCGGTGGCGACGCTGGAGAAATAATCACCAGGCCGTATCGACCGTGCCGTTGCCAACGACCCCCGAGCACCGGCAGGCGCCGCCAACACGGCCGCGCTCGATAGGGCAGATATAGGGCCGGCGGCGATTGGCGCTCTCCGGCGGGGTGATGACGCAGACGAAACGGGCGCGGCGCTGGCGGTCGCGGTTGCTGCCGGAGTAATGATCCGAGCCATCGTCTTCGGTAATGACGGATTGCGCCAGAATGACATTGCCGGCGGAAGCCGCCGGAGGGCGCGTTATCGCCGCCGCTTCGGTGACAGTGGCGGCGCAGAGGAAGACGGACAGGGCGAAAACGACGTGACGCATGCGGGTGGCTTTCGGGCGTAGAGCTTGTACGATCCGGTCTTGGTCGGACCGATTTGATCGACCATACATAATCCACCTTCGCAAGCACAGTGGCTTCAAACTTCCGACGATGCCGCCGGCTTCTTCTCCCCGCCGGGGAGAAGGTGGCCCGAAGGGTCGGATGAGGGGGCTAGCTCTCCGTATATCTCCACCGTCGCCCCCTCATCCCGCTGCCGCGGACTTCTCCCCGGCGGGGAGAAGAAACAAGCGGCGGGCTTCCCGGTTCCCGCGGCACTCAGCGACGCATGAATGCCTCGAAGGCGGCGCGCGCTTCCGCACTCTGCAACTGCGCGATGAAATGGCGGCCTTCCTCTTCGATGCGGGCCAGTATGTCCTGCGGATTGCCGCGAACCAGATCGCGGGCGATCTTCAGCGCCTGCTGCGGTTTGGCCGCAAGCCGGGTGGCGAGCGCCAGCGTTTCGCTTTCCACATGTTCAGGGGCGACGACTTTCCAGATCATTCCGGCCTGCAATGCCTGCTCGGCGGAAAAACCTTCGCCCATGGCAAGCAGCGCAAAGGCGCGCTGGTGTCCCATGAGTTTCGGCACGAGCAGGCTGGAGGCCGCTTCCGGCACCAGAGCGAGGTCCACGAATGGGGTTTTGAACAGGCTGCGGCTGGAGGCGACCGTCAGGTCGCAATGCAGGTTCAGCGTCGTGCCGATGCCGATGGCGAGCCCGTCGACGCCGGATACCATCGGCTTTTCGAAGGCGACGAGCGCTTTCAGAAGCTCAAGCGCGGCGAGTTTGCCCTTGCCGCCCGACATGGCGAAGGCGAGGAAATCGGCCATGTCGTTACCGGCGGAGAAGCAGCCTTCCGTGCCGAGAAAGGCGACGACGCGAATTTCCGGGTCCGCATTGGCGGCATGCAGGGCGTCTGCCATGCGCAGATACATGGCATCGGTGATGGCGTTTTTCTTGTCCGGCCGGTTGAAGCGGATGGTCGAGACTTCCGGCGCATGGCCGACGCGCTCGACGAGAATGTGTTCGTCCGACATCTGAGCCTCCTCAAGCCAATACGGTGCGGGCGGCGGCAAGGCTTGCCGCACCTGATATAACGCGATCCTTCAGCGCCGTCGTTTCCGCCAGCAGGTTTTCCGCTGCAAACCGGCAAAGGGCGGCGCGATGCCCGCCCCTGCCATCATCGACGGCGGCCAATGCGCCCTTGGCGAGATAGGCGCCTGTCAGCGCCAGGCCGAAGAGCCGCTGATAGGCCGTCGCTCCGGCAAGCGCGGTTTCGGTTTCGCCAGCCTTGATGCGCTCCAGCAGCCAGTCAGTCGTGATTTCCAGATCGTTGAGGCTCGATTCGAGATAACGGGCGGTCTCGCCAAGGTCATCGCGGTTAGACGCGGCCGTCCGGGCAGCAATCTCACGCAGCTCAGCGATGAAACCGCGCACCTGCGCACCCTCGGAGAGCGGCAGCTTGCGCAGCACCAGATCGATGGCCTGAATGCCGTTGGTGCCCTCGTAGATCGGCGCGATGCGAGCATCGCGTAGATAACGCGCAGCACCTGTTTCTTCAATGAAGCCCATGCCGCCATGCACCTGAATGCCCATGGAGGCGACATCGACGCCGGCATCGGTGGAGAAAGACTTGGCGATCGGGGTCAAAAGAGCAGCGCGCTCCTGCCAGTGAGCGCGCTGCGAGGCGTCTTCAGTCGCATGCGCCATGTCGATGGCATGCGCGCAGCTGAAAGAAATCGCCCGTGATCCCTGCGTCAGTGCCTTCATCGTCAGAAGTGTTCTGGCGATATCAGGATGTTCGATGATCGGGCTCATGCCGGAACCCTGCCAGCCGGGCGCCCTGCCCTGCGTGCGCTCCCTGGCGTATTCGATGGCCTTCTGGGTGGCGGCCTCGCAGATCGCCACGCCCTGCATGCCGACGGCAAGGCGGGCGTTGTTCATCATGGTGAACATGCAGGCGAGACCTTTGTTCTCCTCGCCGATCAGCCAGCCGAGCGCGCCCTTTTCGTCACCGAATTTGCCATCGCCGAAGATCATCGTGCAGGTGGGCGAGCCGTGAATGCCGAGCTTGTGTTCCAGCGAATGGCAGAAAAGATCGTTGCGACTGCCCGGTGCGCCATTTTCATCGGGCAGGAACTTCGGCACGAGGAACAGCGAGATGCCGCGCGTTCCGGCCGGCGCATCCGGCAGGCGGGCGAGAACGAGGTGGATGATATTGTCCGCCGCGTCGTGTTCGCCCCAGGTGATGAAAATCTTCTGGCCGAAGATGCGGTAGGTGCCGTCGCCGTTGCGTTCCGCCCGGGTCTTCAGGACGCCGAGGTCCGAACCCGCATGCGGCTCGGTGAGGTTCATGGTGCCGGTCCATTCGCCGGAGACGAGTTTTGGCAGATAGGTGCGCTTCAACGCATCGCTGCCGTGGGCGACAAGGGCCTCCACCGCGCCCATGGTCAGCGTCGGGGCCAGCGCAAAGGCCATGGAGCCGGAATTCCACATTTCGAGTGCTGCGACATTCAGCATATGCGGCAGGTTCTGGCCGCCGAATTCTTCAGGCGCCGTGAGGCTATTCCAGCCCGCTTCCGCCCAGCGGCGGTAAAGATCGGCCCAGCCATCCGGTGTCGTCACCTTACCATCGGTTAGCTTTGCGCCCTGGCGATCGCCGATTTCGGCGAGAGGTGCGACCTCTGCGGTGGCGAAGCGGCCGGCTTCGTGCAGAATGGCATCGACCAGATCTTCCCCAAGGTCTCCCAGCGCACCCGCCGACAGCGCGTCTTCGAGACCCGCTACATGTTTGAGTGTAAAGGCGATATCGTCCACCGGCGCGCTATACATGCTGCCTCCTCCCGAAGCTCTGGCATCTTGCTACTGCCCTCGGGCTAAATGATTTTTACGTAAACGTCAATTTGAAAATTCCGGCCTATTCAGCGGGATTGTTATAAAACTGTCATGTGAATTTGTTCAGCATGCGCTGAAAGGCGCCTCGCCGCCGCCGCTCCCACACCGGAACGACGGACGCCTCCTTCCTCCCATCCAGCCGGTCAGGACTGCCACGATGGATCTCGTTACACCCGTTATTCCGGGCCTTGTCTGGGCCTATCAATTCCACCCCGGCACAGCCCCGTGCCGCCGGCTTGCGCCCGATGCCGGCTTTGATGAAATGGCCGGATGCGCCGGGTTCTTCTGGTTGCACCTCAACCTTGCGGATCAGCGTGTGGCGGGTTTTCTCGAGACCATCGACGGCCTCGACCCGGCGGCGCGCGCAAGCCTCACCACCCATGAGACGCATCCTTCCATCGTGGTCGATGAGAAATCGCTCTATGGCACGTTGGTCGATTTCCAGCGGGAATTCGACAAGGAAACGCGCGATTTCGGCTGGCTGCATTTTGCGGTGAGTGACCGTTTCATCATCACCACCCGCCTGCAACCGCTGCATTCGGTGGACCGGCTGAAGGCCGCGGTGGACAAAAATTCCAACCGCTACCTCACGCCGTCGCATGTCTTCGAGGGGCTGGTGGCGGAATTCCAGCGCTCGCTCATCAATCTGGTGATGGAGACGACGGAGGAACTCAACGCCATCGAAGATCTGGTCTATGACAGCGAGACACGCGACGAACGGCGGCGTCTTGCCCCGCTGCGCCGCACGGTGGTTCGCCTGCACCGGCATCTGCGCACTGTGCTGACCCTGATGCGGCGAGCTTCGGCCGCCGATGATGACGAGATGCCGGATGGTTTCGAGGATGTCGCCTCACGCCTGATGGGCCGTCTGGAGGCTGTCGATCACGACGTCTACGCCCTGCAGGAGCGGGCAAGGCTGCTGCATGAGGAAATCGATTCCAAGCTCTCCTCCGAAACCAACCGACATCTTTATATCCTGTCGCTGATGACGGCGTTCCTGCTGCCGCCCTCGCTGGTGACCGGTTTTTTCGGTATGAACACGGATGAACTGCCGTTTACCGTCGGCACCGGCGGCACGCTGTCGGCCAGTATCTTCATCGTTATTTCGGTGGCGCTTGCCTGGTTCGTGCTGAAGCGCGCGCGAATCCTGTAACGCAAAGAGCCGCCCGGTATGATCGGACGGCTCTGTCAATTTCAGCCTGGCAAGCCATCAGCTATAAGGCGAATAGCAAAGCTGGCGCGGGCCGTGATAGGGCTGGAAGGTGTTGGTGCGGGCATCGTAGGAACGATAGCGACCATAGCACCAATTCACATGCGCCTGGCTCAGACCGCCACGATAGATCGGGCGGTATTCCCGATAGACCGGGCGCGGACGATATTCCGGAACCGGGCGGTAGACTTCACGCGGTTGCGACAATGCGCCGCCGATGATGGCGCCCGTCGCAAAGGCTGCGAGCGGGAACCAATAGCCGTCGTGGTGGCGGTAACCCGGACGATATTCGCGATAACCGCGATGACCGCGATACCAGCCGCGGCGATCGCCCCAGCGGTCGCGATCACGCCAATATTGCACGTTCACGACATTGTTGCCGGCGTCACTGCCGGCGGTCTCGACGCTCTTCGGCGCGGTCGGCAATGGCATTGCCGCTTCCGCCGGAACGATCGCTCCTGCAACCACGATTGCAGAAAGACCGGCAGCCAGGATATTTTTCATATAGCTTTTCATCTGACTTCCTCCATCCACGACGGTCAACAGGCCGTTGTCCGTGAATAATAACACTTTCTTCTTCCCATTGGGCCAGTTTGTTTCATCTGGCTGCAACTTACGAAATAAAAGCTAGGCGTTTGCGCCTGAACCCAGCATTAACGGCGTCATCACGCTTCGTTTATCGACAGCGGCGCTGCAAAAGCAAAAGCCCGGATTAATCCGGGCTCTCGAAAAACCGTCATCAGCGGCTGTAAGGCGACACGCATATGCGGCGCGGACCGTTATACGGCTGGTAGGTGTTGTCATAGGCGCGATACGAGCGCCAGCGGTTCTGACACCAAGCCACATGGCTGCCGCCATAGGCCGGACGCGGCTGCTGCATGGCGCCGCTGATAATCGCACCTGCCGCAAAGGCTGCCAGCGGGAACCAGTAACCGTTGTGGTAACGGTAACCCGGCCGACGATCGCGATAACCACGGTGACCGTTGTACCAGCCGTTTCGATGCGGTGGCGGGCGGCGCATGTGTCGCCCATCCCAATGTCGGCGACGATCCCATTCACGGTACTGCACCGGCACCACATTTTCAGTCGCCACAGCCGGCTTCGTCACCGGAACAGGAACCTGAAACGCCTGCGATGGGGTAAAGCTGGTCAGGAACACGACAATCGCTGTCGCGACACTCGTTCTCCGGAAATTCATCATGACCTTCCTCCATTTGCTTCAGCGCGTTGACCGCGCCTTTTTCACTCACTCGCTCTTGTCGGAGATCAAGGTTAGCCCCCGCTCTATGCCCGAAAAGAATTCGATGACGTGCAAACGAATTTAGGAAAATTTGGTTCCATGACAACCATCCGGTGAATGAAGGAGGTTTGAAACGCCTGCTGGCGTCAGGCCTCCACCTTCACATCTGTCAACGGGCGCGAGCAGCAGGCGAGAATATAGCCTTCCTCGATTTCCTCGTCGAGAATGCCGCCATTGTGGTTCATCTCCACCTCGCCGGAAAGCTTCAGTACCCGGCAGGTGCCGCAGATGCCGGATTCGCAGGCCGCCCCGATACGGACGCCGGCGGCGCGCGCCGTCATCAGGACCGTCTGGCCGGGCTGGCAGGCCATCTCTTTTCCGGAAAGGGTGAAACCCACCATCGACAGCGTTTCGCCATCCGCACCAGTAAGTACGGTTTCACCAACGGTGACCGGCGCAGCCGGCGCGAAGCTTTCCTGATGATAGCGCCCCATGTCGAAACCGGACGCGTCGAGCATCGAACGGACCGCTGCCATGAACGGTTCCGGGCCGCAGCAGAAGACGGTTCGCTCCATGAAATCGGAAGCCAGCAGCGCGATCTTGGCCTTGTCGACCATGCCTTTCAGCCCCGACCACAGATCGGTGCGTCCGCATTTTTCGACAATGAAGCCGAGCGACAGGTTCGGCATGAACCGGGCGAGATATTCCAGTTCGTGACGGAAGACGATATCGCCGGGCGTGCGCGAACAATTGATGAAAGCAATATCGCTCTGCGGGGCGCGGTCGCTCATGTCGCGCACCATCGACATCATCGGCGTGACGCCGGAGCCTGCCGAAATGAACAGATATTTGTCGCCGGGATGCTTGACGTAGGAAAAGTCGCCGAGCGGGCCGAGCGCCCGGATTTTCATGCCGGGTTTCAGATTGTCGAACATCCAGCGCGTGCCGATGCTGTTGGCCTGCGCCTTGACCGTGACCGACAGCGCATAGGGCCGCGACGGGCTGGAGGACAATGTGTAGGTGCGGTAAAGCGGCTCCTTGCCCACCGGCAGTTCCAGCGTGACGAACTGGCCCGGCAGATAACGGAACCAGTTCTGATCCTCCGAACGGAACAGAAACGTCATCACATCCGCCGTCTCGGGCGTCACCGAGATGCATTCCAGAAGCTGGAGCTTGTCGCTCCAGGGCTTCATCTCATCAATATGTTTATAGGTCACAACCATATTCATCTTCGCATCACGCTACAGCCGAAAGCCGGGACTTGTCGCCCGAGAGCCGGTCGATCATGAAATCGGAATACCAGTTGACGAACTGCATCACGCCACCTTCGTCCTCCATGGAATAGGGGCCGGGCTCATAGGCGGGGGAACGGATGCCGAAGGCATTTTCCTCGACGATGCGGCGATCCTGATCGTTGGTCTCGTTCCAGACGTGGGTGAGGTCTTCGAGATCGTAGTCCACGCCTTCGACGGCATCCTTGTGCACCAGCCATTTGGTGGTGACCATGGTCTCCGTGGCGCTGAGCGGCAGCACCCGGAAGGAAATGGTGTGGTCGCCGAGGAAGTGGTTCCAGGTCGTCGGGTAATGGAACAGCAACAGCGCGCCGATATGGCTGATGCTCACATCATCAGACAGCGGCCGACGCACGGCGGGCTTGCCGGACATGGTGTAGCTCTCCGCCTCACCGATCAGCGGCATACGGGCGACGCGGAACTGTCCGTTCTTGTCGATCTTGAAACGGCTCGGCAGGCCGGCGGCCTCGCAGCGCGCCCAGTGGCCGCCGATCTCGGGATCGCTCGCACCGCCGTCCGTTCCCGTCACGCTCGGGTTTTCGGGATAGGTGCGGCACAGTTCCGGGTGGTTTGCGGCGCAATGGTAGCACTCGCGGTTATTTTCCCAGACGAGCTTCCAGTTGCCCTTTTCGATGATCGTGCTCTCATGCGCGACCTTCGCCTCCCAGATGCGGTGCGGGGCCATGTAGCTCTCGACTTCCTTGCGCATCGGCTCGAAATCGGCCGGCTGATCGGCAAGGCAGATAAAGACGTAACCGGCGACGGTTTCGCAGGCGACCGGCTTCAGGCCAAAATCGCCCTTGTCGAACTCTTCGCCCATATGGCGCGCAAACAGCAGCTTGCCGTCGAGATCATAGGTCCACTGATGATAGGGACAGACAAGGCGGGCCGACTGGCCCTTCTGCGTGGTGCAGACGCGGGAGCCGCGATGGCGGCAGGAATTGTGGAAAGCGCGGATTTGCCCGTCACGGCCGCGAACGATGACCACAGAATAAGCGCCGACCTGCACAGTGAAATAGCTGCCGGACTTCTGGACTTCGCAATCATGGCCGACAAACAGCCAGTCGCGATACCAGATGGTTTCCATGTCCAGTTTGAAATAATCCGGGTCCGTGTAGAAGGGCTGCTCCAGGCTGAAGCCTTCGCGGCGGTTTTTCAGCTGGCGCAATACGGTATCACGCAATTCCATGGCCAAATCCTCGATCAAACCGCCCTGCCCGACACCATTTGCGGGGTTGCGGAAGCATGTACTCATCTAAACACCGGCGGTCATTTGCGGCAGCACAGACAGCGACATCGGCTTCCGCATTGGCGACAAATTGCGACATGCGCAATCCGCCGCCACAAGCCATTCCACTGCTAAATCCGACAGCTATTTAGCGCCTGCAACGACGTCGCAATATGACGCATAATACCGCACTCTTTACTCCCCACCCGTAAGAAAACGGGGGATGCGGCGCAACGGAGTATTAACGCACCCCAATTTATCTTGCCGGACCGCAGCAACGAGGGTGTTCCTGGTGGAGAAGGCGACACGCATACGCTATTTCGATGCGAGCAGGCATTCGGTCGCACCGATACGCTCGAAGACCGCGCATTCCGATTTTCTGCGGACAGGGCGCATCAGCCGTTATGAAGAGCGATGGCTGCCGAAAGAACGTGCCTATTACAGCCATGACGAAGTGGCTGCTCTGACGGGGCGAAAGCTGGAAGCTGCCGCCGACGCCACCCACAGCCGTCTGAACGGCTTTCACCAGTCCATCCGTTTTCCGAAGATGGTTTTTCACCATCTGCTCAATGACCGGCCGCATCTCGGCTATTGTCACGTCACGGCGGCGAAAACCAGCTTCGATGCCGAGCGCCATGTGCTCTGGTCCTTTTATTTCGCGAATTTCTTCGCCGAGCTGAGCGGGGCTGAAAACTTCTTCGAAAATATCGATGCGCGCTACTCGCGGATGTATTTCGCCGTCGCCATCAACGCGCTTCCCGACCAGGAGGTCGCCGTCGATACCTCCGTGCATCGCGGCGGCCTGCTGTTCCAGACCCACGATCCGCGCGTGGCGTTGAAAAACGTACTGATGCTTGGCGCGCGGTCCGAGGAGATGCGCAGGATCATCAAGGCGATATAAAAGCCGCGATAGCGATTTCCATTCCAGCCTGAAATACGCTATTGACCGCCCTGAAAGGCAGCATCATGGCGCGTCACATCAACATTGAACATGAGCGGGAAACAGCCCTGCAAGCATCCGTGGCGGAGCTTGCCGCCGGCCAACCCATCGCCCTGCCGACGGAAACCGTCTACGGCCTTGCCGCCGACGCCACCAATCCGGCGGCGATCACCCGCATTTACGAGACGAAAGGCCGGCCGCAGTTCAACCCCCTGATCTGCCACATGGCCGATATCGCCATGGCCGAACGTTACGCCGTCTTCGATCCCATATCGCTGAAGCTCGCAAAGGCCTTCTGGCCCGGCCCGCTGACGCTGGTGCTGCCGCTGAAGGCGGGAAGCGACATTCATTCGCTGGCGACGGCCGGGCTCGATACGGTCGGTATTCGTGTGCCGCAGGGTTTTGCCGGTGATCTGATCCGCCGATTCGACAGGCCGCTCGCCGCCCCCAGCGCCAATAGTTCCGGCAAAATCAGCCCGACAAGTGCAGCCCATGTGGAGGCGGATCTTGGCCAGAAGATCAATCTCATTCTCGATGGCGGCGCGGCCACCGTCGGCGTCGAATCCACCATCGTCAAGGTGGAAGAGGATGGCCGGGTGCGGCTGCTTCGTCCCGGCGGCGTCATCACCGAGGATATAGAACGCGTTGCGGGAAGAAACCTCGAACGGCCGAAAAAAGCCGCCGCCGCCATTGAGGCGCCGGGAATGCTGGCATCGCATTATGCGCCGGGTGCGGCCGTGCGCCTTCACGCCACATCGGTTCGGCCAGGTGAAGCGCTGATCCGATTCGGCAGCGTCGCCATTGCCGGCGAAGAAATGGCGCGCGCCGTGCTCGATCTCAGCCCTTCCGGCGATCTTGCCGAGGCCGCCGCCAATCTGTTCGACTATCTGAAAGCCGCCGATGCAAGCGGCGCAGACATGATCGCCATCACCGCCATTCCCACCCATGGCCTCGGAGAGGCGATCAACGACCGCCTGTCCCGCGCTGCCGCGCCGCGCGGCTAACGGCGCCCAATCCTTTCGCCCATGTTTCAAAAGCCAGCGAGACGCCGCCCATGACGACCACCGCCATCCCCTCCTCCGACATTCTCGACCGCTTTGCCGTCATTGTCGGCGAAAAGAACGCGGTCCGCGACCCGGCGGAAATGGCGCCGCGCCTCGTGGAAAATCGCGGGCTTTATCGCGGCGCCTCGCCGCTGCTCATCAAGCCCGGTTCGGTCGAAGAGGTTGCCGCCATCCTGAAGCTCGCCAGCGAAACCGGCACCGCCATCGTGCCGCAGACCGGCAACACCGGCCTCGTGGGCGGACAGACACCGCGCGCTGATGGCACCGACATCATCCTGTCGCTGGAGCGCATGAACCGCGTTCGCGATATCGATCCGGTCGCCAATATCATCGTAGCGGATGCCGGCTGCATTCTCGATGACATTCACAAGGCTGCTGATTCCGTGGAGCGGATGTTCCCGCTGTCGCTCGGCTCTCAAGGGTCCTGCCGCATCGGCGGCAATCTCGCCACCAATGCCGGCGGCACGGCGGTGCTCGCTTATGGCAATATGCGCCAGCTCTGCCTCGGGCTGGAAGTCGTGCTGCCGACCGGCGAAATCTGGAACGGGCTGCGCCGGCTGAAAAAGGATAATACGGGTTACGATCTGCGCGATCTCTTCATCGGTTCCGAAGGCACGCTTGGCATCATCACCGGCGCGGTGCTGAAGCTCTTCCCGAAGCCACTCGGCCATCAGGTGGCCTTTGCGGGGCTCACCTCCACCGAAGACGCGCTGAAACTGTTCGAAATGGCCTCCAATCTCTGCGGCACGGCGCTGACCGGCTTCGAACTCATGCCGCGAATCGGCGTCGAATTCACCGCCCGGCATATTCCCGGCGTGCGCGATCCGCTGGAACAGCCGCATGACTGGTACGCGCTCATCGATATCTCCACCTCCGATTCGGCCGAGACGGCGGATAGCATGATGCAATCGCTGCTGGAGCGCGGTTTTGAGGCCGGGCTGGTTCAGGATGCGGTGATCGCCGCGTCCGAAGCGCAGCGGCAGGCGCTCTGGCATATGCGCGAAAGCATGTCGGAGGCGCAGAAACCCGAAGGCGGCTCGATCAAGCACGATGTTTCCGTTCCGGTGTCGAAAATACCGGAATTCATGGCGACGGCGGAAAAGGCGGTTCTTGCCACCATGCCGGGCGCCCGCGTCTGCGCCTTCGGACACCTGGGCGACGGCAATATTCACTACAATATTTCCCAGCCTGTGGGAGCCGACAAGGCCGAATTCATTGGCCGCTGGCGGGACATGAACGAGATCGTGCATGGCATCGTGCTGTCGCTCGGCGGCTCCATTTCGGCCGAACACGGCATCGGGCAATTGAAGCGCGACGAACTGGCGGCCATCCGCCCCGGCATCGAAATGGAACTGATGCGGCGCATCAAGCACGCTTTCGATCCCGCCGGCATCATGAACCCCGGCAAGGTTCTGGCCGGCTAAAGCGGCCCCGAGGTTAGGCCGAGGCCCGCAGCGCCCAGGCGGGCACCATTTCCGCATTCAGCCGGCGCGGCTTCTGCGCGCCGACAAATTGTGTCAGGCTCATGCCCGATTTCGCAATCGACACCGCATGCTTCTTCGGCAGAAGATATCCGTGTTCCAATGGCGGAATACGCCGCAGCATACGGCTGAGGACATTGCGCCGGTGATAGCGCGAGGGCGAAAACCGGGCCGGCTGCGCGCAGATCGCCACATATTCGAGAATCTCGTCGATCCAGCCCGCCTGCGGGCGCGCGCCGGGCTCAATCAGAAGCAGCCAGCCGCCGCGTGCGGACTTCACCACGTCTTCGATGTCCCACTGCCCATAAAAACGGCAGCCGGCGGCATCGGCGACGCGCGACGATCCATCGCGCGAACCGTGATCGAGAATCACAACATCGCTTACAAGCCCTTCCACGGCCCCGGTGACGAGCGCAGACAATGTGTGCGCCAGTTCCGGCTCGTGATCCCGGCATTCCATTATGACTGTCAACATCTGCATAGCTCTAACGCATCGCACAATAAATTGCCACTACGCTCGTCGCGGTAAAAATCCAAGGCTGTCCTTGCCCACCCGGCGCACAGTCTCCGGACGGGGCCGCGCCCACCTCTGGAGAACGAGCCGAATTTGCAATTTTGTTCTTGTATTGTTCTCATTCCTGATGTAGGAATTTAATCATTCGGAAGGCGGTTGAAAGCCTGCCCGGATGGAAACGGTTTAGGGCGTTGAGCGTGCCTCGAAAGGCGTGCGGCGTCCTGGGAGCATCCAGATGAGAAACCATACACTTTCGGGGCAGGCTGCATTCCAGCCGAGCCATATGCCGGATATTGCCAATGCGCTGGCCGATGCATCCGGCCTGCGCATCGAGATCGACCGCCGTCGCGGCCGTGGCGCCGGGCTGAACCCGGATGGACGCTTCGAGACCCTGCAGCACGAGGTTTTCGACGATGGCTGGCAGACTCTCGAGGACATGCCGGAATTCCGCACCGAGGTGCAGGTGGAAAAGCCGCGCAGCATCATCACCCGCAATGAATCGCCCGACATCCCCTTCGACCGCTCCATCAATCCCTATCGCGGCTGCGAACATGGCTGCATCTATTGCTTTGCTCGCCCCACGCACAGCTATATGGGGCTTTCGGCCGGGCTGGATTTCGAGGCCAAGCTCTTCGCCAAGCCGGATGCGGCAAAGCTGCTGGAACGGGAACTGGCGAAGCCGGGCTACAAGCCGCGGGTGATCGCCATCGGCACCAATACCGACCCCTATCAGCCGATCGAGCGCGAATGGCGCATCATGCGGCAGATACTGGAAGTGCTGGCCAAGGCCGATCATCCCGTCGCCATCGTCACCAAATCGGCGCTGATCAAGCGGGATATCGATCTTCTGGCGCCCATGGCCCAAAAGGGGCTCGCCAAGGTCGGTATTTCCGTCACCACACTGGACCGGAAGCTCGCGCGCAACATGGAACCGCGCGCCGCCACGCCGGAGAAGCGGCTGGAAGCCGTCAAGGCGCTGACCGAGGCCGGCATTCCCGTGGCCGTGATGATGGCGCCCGTCATTCCGGCGCTCAACGATCATGAGATCGAACGTATTCTCGAGGCCGGCAAGGCTGCCGGTGCGACCGAGGCGTCTTATGTGCTTTTGCGGTTGCCGCTGGAGGTGAGCCCGCTCTTCCGCGATTGGCTGCTGCGCAACTATCCGGACCGCTACCGTCATGTCATGTCGCTGGTGCGCTCCATGCGTGACGGCAAAGACTATGACGCGGAATTCGGGAAACGCATGAAGGGTGCCGGCCCCTATGCCTGGCAGATAGGCAGGCGTTTCGAGATGGCGACAAAAAGGCTCGGCCTCATCCGCCGTGGCATCCACCTGCGCGACGATCTCTTCGTGCCGCCGGGCGGTGCAGGCGTGCAATTGTCGCTGCTTTGAAAGACCGATGCTGAAAAGAACTCCGCCTGATCGAAGCACCATACGGAACGTGCGGCGATATCAGGCAGACTATGACAGGGAGCGGTGGCCTCTTTTATAGACCCGCCACACTCCCGCGAAATGCCCGGTGGGTTTTCCCTGGCCTGCCGGACATTGCCCCCGGAACCGCCGCCTCGCGTGCGATCGTTTTTCCTCCGCCGCCCCGTTGGAGGATCAAAGGTCATGATGACCTCAGGGGCACGGTGAGCCACGCCCCTTGACCCCGGCTCACCGCGCCTGTCATCGCCCGCTTCCGGGGGCTTGCAGGAGATCGGGTGTGTATGCGAGTTTCGCCGCATGAAACGCACGGCCACACCCGATTCTCCTGCTCTTTTTGACCTTGCCGATACCGGCCCGGATTTTTCCTTCGAACTGGAAGCGAAAAAGAAGGGCCTCTGGCCCGTGGCCGGCACGGATGAGGCAGGCCGGGGGCCACTTGCCGGCCCGGTGGTTGCGGCAGCCGTCATTCTCGATCCGGATAATATTCCCAAGGGTATGGACGATTCCAAGAAGCTGACGAAGCAGAAACGGGAAAGCCTGTTCGTCCAGATCATGGAAAGCTCGATCGTATCCGTCGCCTCCTCCGGCCCCGGCCTGATCGACAGCATGAATATCCTGCGCGCCAGCCTCGACGCCATGCGCCGCGCCGTGCTGGGCCTCGAAATCTCCCCTGCCCTCGTTTTGGCCGACGGCCGCGACCGCCCGCCCGGCATCGCCTGCGAAGCCAAGGCCGTCATCAAGGGCGATTCCCGCTCCCTCTCCATCGCCGCCGCCTCGATCATCGCCAAGGTGACCCGCGACCGGATGATGGAACGCGCGGGTGTGGTGCACACATCCTACGGCTTCGAAGGCCATGCCGGTTACGGCACGCCGGCCCACCTGCGCGCTATCGAAAGCCACGGGCCTTGCGCGCTGCACCGGATGAGCTTTCGGCCGCTGAAGCGGGATTGATGACAACTATTGGAGTTCCAACCAGAACAACCGCTATCGACCCGATCTGGACATCGACGAGCAACTATGCGCACCGTAAATCATGTCCCTGACGCAAGATCTCGAGAAAATTCTGGACACCGTCCTGCCAATCGATCCCAGCTTTCGACGGATCGAACAGGCGGCGATAGACAGCTGCATTTGTGACACTCGACGATATGCTTTGGAGGGCTCCAAAGAGGCCTTTCTGTTTTCTGCGATGCGCCTGCTCGCACTTCCTCAAAACGGACATACACGGCTGATCCCGAACGATTGCATCTCGGTGCTGCCGCTGAGGTTCGTGAGCGTCGGGACGGCGGTGCAGTTAACTGAAACGGCACTGGAAACAACTGCACCAAGAGGAGAGCTGATAGCAGTCAACGGCACACCGTTGGGCCATATTGAAGCCGCCGCAGAAAAATTTCTGGCAGGAACACGTCAGAGGAAAAGGGTCATCGGACCGATTCTTCTCGCATGGCCGTATGCATTGGCCCACCTCGGTTTCTCTTCAAAAGAGAATACGACCGAATATTGCGTGAAAGACGATAATGGGCGGATATCCAATTTCAAACTGGAGAACGGGCAGACAGTTCCTGCACCGATGCTTTACCCGAGAAACGAGCATGGCAAGGCTGATCCAGCCTGGAAGCCCGAGCGATTTGTGGAGATCGAGGACTGGCAGGGGCTTGGGCTTTCAATATCATTGCCAAGTTTCTTCGATCCAAGCGAAACTGCGCTGCCGAAAGCCATCTCCGGTGCAGCGGAGCATGTAAGCGCCTGCCCGAACAAAAAACTCTTGATTGACGTTCGCGGAAACACCGGTGGCGACTTCCTTCAAACGATGCCCTTGATCGACGCCATCTCAGAAAACGCAGGCGGGCAGGTCGCTGTGCTTGTCGACAAATTCACGTTTTCCGCAGCGATAGTATTTGTAGCCATTCTCAAACATCGTCTGGGACGCAGGCTCAAACTCATCGGCGAAGAAATGGGCGACGGGTTAAGTTTTTTTGCCGAGGGAGGGTTACTCGATTTGCCTGTCAGCGGAGCGGTCGTTCGATACTCATCGGCCTTTCACGACTGGGAGAACGGAACCAGCAACGAAACCACACCGACTGAAATCGCGCAGCAAATGGTCCCGGCAGGAAAACTGAATTTGGATTGGGAATGGGTCGTAAGGTCTACTGCTGAGAACGCACAAGGCGCATTCTACCAACAAATTCTAAAGAGTCTGAACGATTAGACGAACGGCGCTTAAGCCCACACTGCTGACGGTCGACCCTCGGAAAATGCTGCGCCAGGTATGGAATGGCCGCCTTCGCTTTCGGCGCCACGGCAATCAGCGATGCACACTTCATCCGTTCGCTTCTGGCGCAAAGCGGAAGCGCAATCCGACATTCAGTATCAAAAACAATAAAGCCAATCACCGCCCCTCCGAGGGAGGCCTGCTGGAGCGCATACCGCATTTCCATAGTACAGGCGGCACCATATCCCGAACCAGCTTTTCCACCTCAAACAAAAAACCCCTCACGGCTTGCGCCGGAGGGGTTTTGAACAATACCGCGATGAACTCAGTTCAGCTTAGACTTCACTTCGCCGATGGTGTTGGCGAAAAGTTTGGCCTTTGCGGCAGCCGTTGTCTTTTCCGCCAGCAGCTTCTCGGAAGCGGCGATGGCGATGTCGACGGCGGCGGAACGGACGGCGCCGATGGCGTCTTCTTCGGCCTGCTTGATCTTCTGTTCCGAAAGGGCCGTACGGCGGGCGACGAATTCTTCCGTCTTCTGCCTGGCTTCTTCCGTCAGCGCTGCTGCTTCGCGTTCAGCGGCGGCAACGATACCTGCGGCTTCGGCTTCTGCTTCCTTGCGCTTGCGCTGATATTCGGCCAGCAAGTGCTGAGCCTCTTCGCGCAGGCGCTTGGCTTCGGCCAGCTCGTCCTGGATGTTCTGGGCGCGCTCGTCCAGAGACTTGGCGAACATGCCGGGAACCTTGAGATAGGCGATCAGAACGAAGAAAAGGACGAGACCGACGAGAGCGAAAAATGATGCATCAAATGCCATATCAGGCTCCCTTCACGGCAGAAGCGGCAGCGATGGCGGCCTTGACGTCGGCATCCTTGACCTTGGCGCCGACCAGCTGGTCAACGATTGCGGTCGCGGTTTCCTCGGCGATGGCGCCGACATCGGCGAATGCCTGATCCCTGATGCCTGCAATGCGCTTTTCGGCGGCGGCAAGCTTCTCAGCAAGTCCTGCCTCGATTGAGGCGCGGTCGGCATCAGCCTTGGCCTTGGCGGCGTCACGAGCCGCGGAGCCTATCGAGCTTGCCTTGGCGCGGGCTGCCGCGAGTTCTTTTTCATAGGTCTCGACGGCTGCGTCGGCTTCGCTTTTCAGCCGTGCCGCTTCGTCGAGATCCTGTGCGATGCGTCCATGACGGTTCTCGAGAATGCCGCCGACGCGCGGAACGATGACCTTCTGCATCAGCAGGTAGAAAAGGCCAAAGGTGATCGCCAGCCAGAGAACCTGCGATGCATAAGTGGACTGATCGAACGGCGGGAATACGCCGGAAGCGCCGTGTTCGGCGCCGTGCGCCACACCGGTTTCCGTGTGCGTGGCTTCCGGTTGCGGCTGGCCGACAGCCGGAGTTTCCGTATGCGTTTCACCTACGGTCGGTGCTGACTGGGCATAAGCCTCGGTCACGAACATGCTCACCTCCAGGGGTACTGCAAATGCGAAGGATCACGGCACGCCATTCGCGGGCCGTGATCCAGACCTGATGCCGGTATTAAACAGCGAACAGGAGAAGGAGAGCAACGAGCAGCGAGAAGATGCCCAGAGCTTCCGTAACGGCGAAGCCGAATACCAGACGGCCGAACTGGCTGTCGGCAGCAGAGGGGTTGCGCAGTGCGCCGGACAGGTAATCACCGAAGATACGGCCGAGTGCGAGGGACGTACCAGCCATGCCGAGGCATGCGAGACCTGCGCCGATGTACTTTGCTGCTTCCGCTTCCATGTGAGACTCCTTGAGATATAGGTTGTTGCGGCTATCTTTTGGCGCCCGTTGCCGGGGCCAGCGACTTTACTTCTCAGTGACCACCATGCACGGCGTCGTTCAGGTACATGCAAGTCAGTACCGCGAACACATAAGCCTGCAGGAAGGCAACGAGAAATTCGAGAGCGGTCATGGCGACCGTCATGATGAGAGGCAGGACAGCACCGCCGACGCCGAGCGCGCCGAGCGCGCTCATGGAGGCGACGAAGCCTGCGAAAACCTTGAGCGTGATGTGGCCGGCCAGCATGTTCGCGAAAAGACGAACCGAAAGGCTGATCGGGCGCGACAGGAACGAGATCATTTCAATCGACGCGACCAGCGGCAAAAGCGCCTTCGGAACGCCCGAAGGGGCAAAGATGCCGAAGAAATGCAGACCGTGCTTGTAAAAACCATAAACGACGACCGTGCCGATAACGAGGCAGGCGAGCGCGAAGGTGACGATGATCTGGCTGGTAACCGTGAAGAAATACGGGAACATGCCGAGAAGGTTGGCCGTCAGCACGAACATGAAGAGCGAGAACACGAACGGGAAGAATACCATGCCCTTCTTGCCGGCGCCTTCGCGCAGCATGGAGGCGATGAATTCATAGGACATTTCGGCAACGGACTGCATGCGCGTCGGGATCAGACCGCGGTTCGACGTTGCGAAATAAAGGAAACCGGAAGCCGCAGCCACGGTCGCGACCATGAAGAGCGACGCATTGGTGAAGGAAAAATCGACGCCGCCTATTTCGATCGGAATGATCGGCTGCACCAAGAACTGATGGGTCGGATCGTTTGCCACCGGCTGCCCTCTTTACCTGTCGCCGCCTGTCGCGGCATCTCAACTGTAAGGAAAAACAGCCTAAAGGCCGCCTTTTCCACCCTCATCCTGTCTGTCCGCCTTCTCAAGTAGCGGCGGCTTGGCCACCGCGCCCGTGGAGCGCAACACATTCAATACGCCTGCGCAGAAACCGAGAAGAAGAAGAACGATCATCCCCCACGGCGTCGTGCCGGCAAAATAGTCCAGAAGATAACCCAGCATAGCGCCGACCACGATGGCAGAAATGAACTCCGATGAGAGCTTGACCGCCATCGCAAAACCTTTCCGGTTTTCCGCAGCGTTGGTCTCCGCCCTCACTTCCGCCTCATCCTCCGCCTTCACCTTCGCCAACTCATCGGCTAGGCGCTTGCGACGCTCGTCCAGACTATCGTCACGGTTGCCAGTCATCTTAAAATCCCACCCATTTTCTCCGTTCCAGCCATGCCAGAACCCTTTGGAGTTGTAAACGGTGACGGATTAAGCCTGTTCCAGCCCGCTCTGAAGTCGCGCGCAACATAGTTTTAGGGGCTTCTCTAGTCAAGGCACTGTCGACGGTTGTTTCGACACAAATTAATCATGCAAAAACAATGGCTTGACATCAAGTCGCGGTTTGGCGGCGATGTTTCCCCAGGGAATCGGCATTTTTGACACGCAAAATGCGACAAATTGGCGGTGGTATCAGCTCCAGCCGCCGCCATAGGTACGGTAAAACACGTGCAAACCTATCCTGCCGACCTTTTTCATCGTGCGACCCCAGGCGGGACGCACATAAACGGCGTGATAGTGGGTTGCCGATCCCACTTCCTTCAACCAGATTTTGCCAGCCGTTGTGGCCATTGCCACTTCGCGCGCCATTTTCCAGTGGCGTTCGGAATTCACGCGATCCTTGATATTGTCGCAGGCGAAGGAAAACTGGCAGCGGTTGCGCCAGTCCTTGTTCTGGTAAACGACACCGCAGATGGTTTTCGGATAGGCGGGATTGCGCACGCGGTTGAGGATGACCTGTGCGACCGCCGCCTGTCCCTTCACCGATTCTCCGCGCGCCTCGAAATAGATGCCGGAGGCGAGGCATTGTTGTTCGGCTGCCGAAAATACGGCGGCGGGCAAAGGGGTGGCCGCCCAGGCGTGGTCGCCCTCGGCGATTTGCGGCACGAAACGGCCGGCGTCGGGCTTCTTGAGAATGGCGTCGAAGGGTGACTCGCGGGCGAAATCCGGTTCGGCCGGCGCATAGGCCGTGGCAAGAATATCCGGCGTACGATTGTTGATGAGTTCGGCCAGCATCGGCGAGACGCTTCTGTCCGCCTTCTTTTCCTCGCGACGGAAATAGAAGGAGGCGAGTTCCACGTCCTTGCCACGCTTCGGTTTGACGAAAGCGGTGCGGTCCTTACGCTTCAGCGGCTCGATGTCCAGCATGCTCGTGCGCTGCAAGACGGAACCGGCGGTGAAAGCCTTGGGCGGCTGCATGATTTCGGTGGCGACGACACGACCCTTCTTGGCGGCGCGGTTGACGCGCTCGCTGTCGGGCGTCGTTGCCTCGCCCTTCTTGTTGGTGACGAAAGCGACCTTGCTGCCATTGGGCAGGGTCATGCCGCCGCCGTGCAGCGCCGCCTCCCCTGCGGCATCGTTGAAGGTGAGCGAGGCATTGTGCACCGAGCCCGCCGGAGAGGCCGTCAGCACCATGCGCCATTGCTCGCCGCCATTATCCAGACCGGCCAGAAGCGAGGCCAGATCCGCGCGCGCAGCGAGGGAGGGAAAAACGAGCCAGGCGGCAAGGCCGAAGACGACGGGCGAGGTCCATTTTGACGCCCACGCCTCACGGGACACGGGGGACCGACGACGCATTACTCTTTTCGAACGCAAAACCAGCACTCCGAACACCGATAACCAAATTTGCTACAGGTGTTCGAGAATCTCTTATTAACCTTGATGCTTGGTTAACGCCGCGCGCGGACGCGGATTCACGTTAATGTGTAACCATCTTCTAATAGTCACACGACGACGTGCGAACCCAGCTCCACCACGCGGTTGGCCGGAAGGCGGAAATAATCCGAGGGATCGGCGGCGGTTTCGGCGAGCGCGATGAACAGGCGGTTCTGCCAGCCCGGCATGCCGGATTTCGGATCCGGCACCAGCTTGCGGCGGCCGAGATAAAACGAGGTCGACATGATGTCGAACTTGTAGCCGGTGCGTCTCAGATAGCCCAGCGCCTGGGTGACATTCTGCGTCTCCATAAAGCCGAAATGCAATTCGACCACGGCAAAACGGTCGCTCAGCTTCGTCAGCGTATAACGCTCTTCGGGGTGGACGCGCGGCTGGTCCTCGGTGCGGATCGTCAAGATGACGTTCTTGTCGTGAAGGACGTGGTTATGTTTGAGATTGTGCAACAGCGCCGCCGGCGCCGTCTCGGGATCGCCGGTAAGGAAGATTGCCGTGCCGGGCACACGCACCGGCGCATGGGCGCTCTCCTTTTCCACCGAGGCGACGAAGGCCTTCAGCGGCACATCGATGCGGCGGGTCTTGGCAAAGAGTATCTTTGAGCCGCGCTGCCATGTGGTCATGATGATGGTGAAGGCGATGGCCAACAGCACCGGCACATAACCGCCGTCGTGGATCTTCAGGAGGTTCGCTCCGAGGAAGATCAGTTCCAGCAGCAGAAGCGGCGTCAGCACCGCAAGCGCCAGCCAGATCGACCATTTCCAGCGCTTGCGCACGAATTCGAAGAACATCAGGCTGGTGACGACCATCGCGCCGGTCACGGAAATACCGTAGGCGGTGGCAAGCGCATCCGAACTCTTGAAGGTGATGACCAGTGCGACGACGCCGAACAAGAGGATGGTGTTGACGGCCGGAAGGTAAATCTGCCCCGTATTGGTTTCCGAGGTGAAGAGGATTTCCATGCGCGGCAGATAACCGAGATGGATCGCCTGGCGCACGAGCGAAAACGCGCCC
Source organism: Agrobacterium sp. ST15.16.055 (assembly GCF_027956555.1). Classification (NCBI taxonomy): domain Bacteria; kingdom Pseudomonadati; phylum Pseudomonadota; class Alphaproteobacteria; order Hyphomicrobiales; family Rhizobiaceae; genus Agrobacterium; species Agrobacterium sp. ST15.16.055. The sequence continues at coordinate 360,175 of NZ_JAQKGN010000003.1, read as the reverse complement.
GTTATGACCGCCTGGCTGGCGATGATGGTGGCGGCGGTTGCCAGAATGACGGCCGGCAGGATCGCCCATTGCGGGAACATCAGATAGAAGGGATTGGACATCGCCGCCGGGTCTTTCAGCACCAGCGCGCCCTGCCCGAGATAATTCAGCGTCAATGCCGGGAAAACCAGACAGAACCACGCCCACTGGATGGGACGACGGCCGAAATGGCCGAGATCGGCGTAAAGCGCTTCCGCCCCCGTGATCGTCAGAAAGACCGCGCCGAGCACGACGACGCCGTAGAAACCTTCATTGGCCAGAAATTCCACCGCATGCCACGGATTGAAGGCGAAGAGGATGCTGAAGTCATCGGCGATATGAAGAAGACCGGCCAGACCCATGACGATGAACCAGACGGCGGTGATCGGTCCGAAGAATTTCGCCACCGTGCCCGTGCCGTGGGACTGGATGGCGAAGAGGCCGATGAGGATGCCGACGGAAATCGGAATGATGAAGGCGTCCATTTCCGGCGTGACGAGCTTCAGGCCTTCCACCGCCGAAAGCACCGATAGCGCCGGCGTGATCATGGCGTCGCCCAGAAACAACGCCGCGCCGATGAGGCCGAGCACGATGAGAACGCTGCGGTGGGTGCCCGCCGTCTTCATCAGCAGCGCCAGCAGCGAGAGCGTTCCGCCCTCGCCGTCATTGTCCGCACGCAGAAGAAGCGTGATGTATTTGAACGTCACGATGATCGTCAAAGCCCAGATCATCAGGGACGTGAGGCCGATGACTTCTTCCTGCGTCACGCCGTCATAGGCGATCGGCCGAAGGGCTTCGCGGAAGGCGTAGAGCGGGCTGGTGCCGATATCACCATAGACGACGCCGATGGAACCAAGGATCGCGGCATAAAGCCCTTTGTTCTGATGCTTGTCATCCGCATCCGGTTTCTCGGCAACATCCTTGTCGACGATTTGAGACATGATGATCCTGGCTCCTCAGAGCCAGCCCTTCCAACGAAAAAAGAGAAACGGAATGATCGCGGACATCACCATCACGATCAGCGCAAGCGGATAACCAAATGTCCAGCTCAACTCCGGCATGAGCTGAAAGTTCATTCCGTAAATGGAGGCCACCAGCGTGGGTGGCAGGAACACCACCGACGCGATGGAAAAAATCTTGATGATGCCGTTCTGCTCGATATTGATGATCCCGAGCGAGGCGTCCAAGAGAAAGGTCAGATTGCCGGAAACGAAGGAGGCATGTTCATTCAGCGACTGGATATCGCGCCCGATCGACTTGCCCTGCTCCCGCGCGCCCTTGTCCTCGCGCACCTGATCGCTGGTGGACAGAAAGGTCTGAAGGCGCGCCAGCGATGCAAGGCTCACGCGGACCTTCGATATCAGCCGGTGATAGGCGGCGATGTTGCCGAGGCGGTCTTCGAGATAGCGCGGCGCCTTGCGTTTGGAACGAGCCTGGCTGCCGAGAATATCGGCGGCGAGATTGTCGATCCCCGTAACCGAGTTTTCGAGAATCTCCGCCGTGCGGTCGACGATGGTTTCGAGCAGCTTCAGGAGCAGCGCCGCGCCGCTGCGCATCTCATGCGGAACGCGCGTGATGGCGGCGGTGAAGAGATGGAAGGATTTCGGCTCGGCGTAACGGATTGTCACCAGACGCTTGCCGGCAAGGATGAAGGCGACGTCGGTGAGGCGGGGATCGTCCGAATCCGCCTTCCACACCAGAGAGGCGGTCATGAACACATTACCGTCTTCCATATAAAGCCGACTGGAAGGTTCGATATCCTTCAGATCCTCACGGGTGGGCAGATCGAGCCCCAGCAGCTTTTCCACATGTTGCTCTTCCGCCCTGTCCGGATCGACGAGATCGATCCAGACGATGTCGTCGGGGACCTGTCCGGAGCCGTCGTCTGACGACAGGCTGATCGCCTCGCAATTGGCGCGATAGGCTTTTATCAATCCGTTTCTCCGCTCCACATTGCAGGCTTCAGCCGCAATGCTGCTTAACATATCCTGTTTGCGCTCGGCAAACCTTTGGACGACACTTCAGGGACCGTCGGAACAGGCGGGATTTTGACAATCTCGCCGGCCCGATGGACCAAGAGCCAAACGGCGCAGGCGTATGCGCCCAAAGCGAGACGCAATCAAGCAATATTTTTTCTCGACAGCATTGCAGGCGAAGCATTTCTGGATCTCAAATCCGGAAATGCTTTCGGATACTCCCGTTTAATCTTATGTTTTCAAACGACTATCGAGGAAGAAGAAACCCTGTCCGGCTTTGCTCCATGGCTGGGGTGTTATTCGAAAACAATCCTCGGGGCGGCTTTTTGCTCGCTTGCACCGATGCGCGCCCAGACTTTTTGCGCGATATCGCGGTAGACTGCGGCCTGCGGGCCATCGGGTTCTGCTGCGACGACCGGCGTTCCGGCATCTGACATTTCGCGGATGGATATGGTGAGCGGCACTTCGCCGAGAAACGGAACGCCGATCCTTTCCGCTTCAGCCTTCGCGCCGCCATGACCGAAAATATCGTAACGCGCACCGGTATCGGGCGCGATGAAATAGCTCATATTCTCGATGACGCCCAGCAGCGGTACTTCCACCTTGCGGAACATGGTGACGCCCTTGCGCGCATCGGAGAGCGCCAGATCCTGCGGCGTGGAAACGATGACGGCGCCGGCGAGCGGCACCTGCTGGGCGATGGTAAGCTGCGCATCGCCGGTGCCGGGCGGCATGTCCAGCACCAGCACGTCCAGTTCGCCCCAGGCCACTTCGCGCAGCATCTGCATCAGGGCGGACTGCACCATCGGCCCGCGCCAGATCATCGCGGCTTCCTCATCCACCAGAAAGCCCATGGACATGACCTTCAGTCCGTAATTCTCCATGGGGAGGATGATGCGGTCTTCCTGTTGCTTCGGACGGCCGGAAATCTTCAGCAGCCGCGGCAGCGAGGGGCCATAAATATCGGCATCGAGCATGCCGACCTTGAGGCCGAGCGACTGGAGGCCGAGCGCCAGATTGACGGCGGTCGTCGACTTGCCCACCCCGCCCTTGCCCGAGGCCACGGCGATGATGGATTTGACCCCCGGCACGCCGACCTTTGACGAGCCGGGCTGAGTGGTCGGCCGGCCGGTTGCGGCGGCGGGGCGCGCAGGCGCGGGCTGCTGCTGGCCAGGCTTGCGGTCGGCCGTCAGCGCCACGACCGCGCCGACGATGCCATCAACGCCCTTGGCCGCCTGTTCGGCGGCAAGCCGCAACGGCTCCATCGCCGCAGCCCTGTCGGCCGGGACGGTGATCGAGAAATAGGCCTTCGCATCGGCGATGAAAATTTCCGAGACCATGCCGAGTGCGACGATGCTCTTGCCGCTGCCGGGATAGACCACCGCTTCCAGCGCCTTTTCCACCTGGCTCCTGCTGACATCTGCCATATTCCTGCTCCGCTTCATCATCCGACCGGGTATTGCGTGCCATCCATAGACAAGCCGGAGCGCTTCGCCAATGCCAAAGCGCGACAACAGTCAGGCATTCGCGACGATTTGACGCTGCGGCTTCAGATCTCGTCGTCCATCTCCAGCGTTTCCGGGTCGAAAACATGACCGTCGAAAAAGCAGTCGGGGCCCAGCACCAGACCCGTGCGCGATGCGCCGACATGAACAGGCTCACGCAACGTGCCCTCAAGCTTCAGATTTGCGCCCGGCACCGGCGCAAAAAGCGGCTTCATCGCTTTGCGGAAAATATCCGGCCGGTAGGCGTTACGGGCCGCCTCCACCATGGCGGGATCGAACCGGTAATCGGCGGAAACCTCGCCCCAGCGCAGCATCTGGCTGAAGAACCACAGGGCCTGACTCTGCCATGGAAAATTGGCGGCCTTGGCGCTCGTCACGAAAAATTCCTGAAAGCGCTGCATGTCCTTCTGCGAGGTGGAAATATAGCCCGTCAGCGCCGGCAGCAGGAATTCACCGTTCTCATCCATATATTGAGGAGCGGCGAGGATGCCGGCCAGTTCCTCGATATTGGCGGTATTGGCGCACCATTCGCCGGCGCGGTAGAGGGCGCGCAGCAGCCCTTCCAGCAGGGCTGGGTTCTCCTCCGCCCAGCGCTTCTTCGCGGCCAGCATCTTTTCCGGCGCATTGCGCCAGATCAACGCCCCGGTGGTGACGATACGCCCCGCGCCGCCGAGCACCACGGCGCTGCCCGCCGGCTCGGCGGTACAGAGCGCATCGACCTTGCCGTTTTCCAGGAGCGCCGGCATGGCCTTCGGCAGCGCCTCGACGATTTCCATATCCCGGCCGAGCAGCACGCCGCAGCTTCCGAGCAGGTAACGCAGGGTATAAAAAGGCGTGGAGACGATATCTTCGACCGCAAAGACCGGAGGATTTCCGCCCGCCGCCCGGCGCGCGGCGCAGACACGGGCCATGGCGCGTCCAAAAGCCGCCGGGTCCGGTAACTTCAGCCCTTCGCGGTAGAGCTCGTTATAAAATCCGTGGGAAACGGTCGTCGCCGATCCGCCGAGGGAAAGCGTGAAAACGCCGACAATATCGGCGGGCAGATCGTCGAGGCCGACAGCCGAGCCGACCGGAACCGGGGCGGGCAGGTGCGCGACGTGAACGCCATCCTCGCCAAGCGCCGCAAGCACGGCGCGGGCGGACTGTTTTCGGAAAAGTTCAAGTTCTATGCCTTCATCGGCAGCAAAGCCTTTTTCGGCAGCGGCTATCAGCACGGCGCAATCGATAGTCGGAGAAAATCCTGCTTTTACCCTATGCCGTTCCGGCAAACGATTTCTCCTTTCCGGTGATTCGAAAAGAGGATCGCCCAGGAAACGGTTTATCACAATGATAAAATTACGGTTTCGCTATTTTATCAGGCCGACCCGCAGCGCTTTTGCGACGGCCTGGGTGCGGTTGACCGTGTCGAGTTTTTTCGTCGCGCGGTTCAGGTAATGATTGATGGTATGTTCCGACAGCATCATGATTTCAGCGATTTCGGCGCTGGTCTTGCCAGCGGCGGTCCAGTTCAGGCAGTCGATCTCCCGCTCGCTCAGTGTTTCGGGGACCCTGAGATCGAGCCGGCGGATTTCAGACAGCCGGGCGAAGACATGGCTGGAAATATATAAAAGCTCGGCAAGCCGGCTGGTGGGCACGGCCGTCCTGTTGCCGGAAAAAGATACCGCGCCGCGTCGCATGGTAATGTCGTGAACGGGAAACCAGACCGAATTGATCATCTCGAAACGTTCTAAAAGGTTGATCACGGTTTTCCTGGCGATTTCTCCCTCGCCTCCGACCAGAAAATCCATTGAGACGGAAAAGGGAACGGTCGATTTTTTCAACTGCGCCATCACCCGGCTGTTTTGCAGCATGCCCTCTTCATCGTAACGCTGCAGAAGCTCCGCCGGCCAGCTGGTGATGATCGTATATTGCGACAATTCGCTCGCCGCTTCCGACGACAGGTCAAGAACCATGAAAGCCTTGAATTCCCAGGCTTCCGTCAGCCGTTTCAGGAACCGGAATATATCGAATTGCGTGTTCAGACCAGCGATCTCGCGAACGCAATCAACACCAATCGACTGAACGGCGGCCGCCTCTGTTTTTTGCATCAAAGCTGTTCTTCGAGAATGAGAAATGCCGCCGCAAAGGCCTGCCCTTGCCCGGAAATTGTTGCGGATGTTACTCACCAAAACGATTCATGCAAACGAAAGTTGAAAACTTAATTCAGAATAGTCGAAAATAATATTGAACGTGTCTGAATGGGTGCAAGGCCGGCAGTTTCACCCCATAAAATCCATGGGTCAGAAGTCTTCGTTTTCCTCAACCATCCGCCACCGGGGATAATCTGCACGCAAGATCGTCGGAAATTCTGTCGGCGGTTTCGCGCACCAGGGGGCCCCATTTGCGAAGCTGTTCCACATCCACGCGATAGGCCGGACCGGTGACGGAAATCGCCGCGCGAAAATTGCGGCCGGGCGCCCGGACCGGTGCGGCAACGCAGTGAATTCCGATCTCGTGCTCCTGAAGGTCAAAACCGTAGCCGTTGTCTCGAATTGTCGCCACTTCCCCCATCAGCGCTTCCGGCGTTGTGACCGTGCTTTCCGTGAAGCGATGAAAATCCAGTTCCGCGGCCAGCTGCGCCAGATCGTCGGCGGAGAGCAGCGACAGCGCCGCCTTGCCCACGCCGGTGCAATAGGCTGGGGAGGTTTTGCCGACCTGCGAATGCATGCGCAATGTGTGCCGGCCCTCCATCTTGTCCAGATAGGTGACCTGTCCACCGTTCAGCACCGCGAGATGCACCGACTCCTGCGTCACCGCCTGCAAGGCCGCCAGATGGGGTGCCGCGACGCTGCGCAGGTCGTTACCGCTCCAGGCTTTCGCGGCCAGTTGCAGCAACCTCAGCCCCACGGCATAGGTCTGATCGGCAGCGTGATCGACAAGGCCTTCGGCAACGAGATGGGCGAGCTGGCGGTGAACCGTGCCGCGCGGCTGGCCACAGGCTTCGACCACATCGGTAAAGCGCATCGGTTTTTCAGCAAAGGCGATCAGCTCCAGCAGCGAGACAGCTTTGCCGAGCGTGCCCGTCTCAACGCCGGCCTTCCGCTGCGCCATTGGAACCGCATCAGGCTTTTGACGATTGGGCTTTTTATTATCGGGCATGGCAACATCCACCGTCATCTGCCTTGACATAAGCGTGACGCCAAGAGAATAATTCCATTTAGTAAAATCTAGTTCCAAATATTGGAACAAGCAAGCCTTTCATGGACGAGATGACGCCGATGACGCAAGCCCAATTTCCGGACCTCAAGGATGCGGGCGTGCTCGTCACCGGCGGCGGTTCCGGCATCGGAGCATCGTTGGTGGAAGCCTTTGCGATGCAAGGCGCGAAGGTTTCTTTCATCGACATCGCCGAAGAACCAAGTCTGGCGCTCGTCAAGCGGCTTGCGACAACGGCGCCGCATCCGGTTCACTTCTTCAAGACCGACCTCCGTGATATTGCGGCGATCGGAAAGACGGTGGAGGCGGCGGCCTCCGCCACCGGCGGGATCAAGGTACTGGTCAATAACGCCGCCTGGGACGACCGCCACGACATAGACACGGTGACGGAGGCCTATTGGGACGCCAATCAGGCGGTCAATCTGAAGCAGATGTTCTTCACGGTTCAGGCAGCCCTGCCCTATCTCCGGCAGGCGAAAGACGCGTCCATCGTCAATTTTTCATCCATCTCGTTTCTGCTCAATATGGGCGATCTGCCCTCCTATGCGGCGGCCAAGGCCGGTATCATCGGGCTGACGAAAAGCCTGGCAGGCCGGCTGGGCCCGGAAAATATACGCGTCAACACGCTTTTGCCCGGCATGATCGTGACGGAACGGCAGAAGGAACTATGGCTGACGGATGAGGGTATTGCGGCCACCACCGCGCGGCAATGCCTGAAACGCACGCTCGTCGCTGCCGATCTCTCGGGCCCGTGCCTGTTTCTCGCATCATCGGCATCGGGCGCCATCACGGCGCAATCCATAATCGTAGACGGAGGCCTTCTATAATGTCTGAACCCGCTTTCATCGCCGTCGACTGGGGTACGACCAGTTTCCGGCTCTGGCTCATGAGCCGATCGGGCGCGGTGCTGGCGGAGCGCAGAAGCACGGAAGGTATGACGACCGCCATGCGGACCGGTTTTGCCGACGTACTGCAATCGCATCTCGACGCCATCGGCGCGCCGGAAGATCTGCCGGTTATCGTCTGCGGCATGGCAGGGGCGCGGCAGGGCTGGGTCGAGGCGGGTTATATCGACGTGCCGGCGTCGCTTTCGGCGGTTCCGGGCGGCGCGGTTCGTGTGCCGGGCCAGGCGCGGGATGTGCGCATTCTGCCGGGGCTGGCGCAGCGGGACAAAACCGCGCCCGACGTCATGCGCGGCGAGGAAACGCAATTGCTCGGCGCTCTCGCCTCCTCGGATGCCGGTGAAAAACTCGTCTGTATGCCCGGCACCCATTCCAAATGGGTGACCGTGAAGGATGGCGGCGTGACCGGCTTCGCCACGTTCATGACCGGCGAGCTCTTCGAAGTCGTCTCGAAACAGACGATCCTTTCCCATGCGGTGGCCGAGGCCGAAGCCTTTACCGGCGAGCATGAGGCTTTCACGGCGGCGCTGCGCGACATCTATGCCAATCCGCAGCTTGCGACCAATCGCTTTTTCACCCTTCGCTCCGGCCAATTGCTGCACGGCCTCACCGCCACCGACGCCAAGGCCAAGCTGTCCGGTATCATGATCGGGCTGGAAATCGCCGGCGCGCATTCCACCGCCCGGCGCGAGACACCGGTGGTGCTGATCGGCTCCGGTGCACTCGGCGCGCTTTACGAAGGCGCCTTCACCGCCCTTGATATCCACTATACGGTCATTGATGCAGACGAGGCCGTGCGGCGCGGATTGCTGGCCGCTGCAAATGCCATCTGGCCATAAGAAGAAAGATCGACCATGCGTATTCCCTTCCCTTCCATCCAATATCCGCTGATCGCCATTCTGCGCGGCCTGAAACCCGAGGAAACCGAAGGCGTCGTCGGCGCGCTGATCGAAACCGGCTTCCGCGCCATTGAAATTCCGCTGAACTCGCCCGATCCGTTCCGCTCCATCGAGATCGCCGCGAAGATGGCGCCCGCCGATTGCCTGATCGGAGCCGGCACCGTGCTCAGCGTTGAAGACGTGGCTTCGCTGGATGCGGCCGGTGGAAAGCTGATGGTGAGCCCGAATGCCGATGCGGAGGTCATTACCGCTGCGCGTGAAAAAGGCATGGTGACGATGCCGGGGGTCCTCACCCCCACCGAGGCGCTGGTGGCAGCGAAGGCCGGTGCGACCGGGCTCAAATTTTTCCCCGCCAGCATCATCGGCCCCGCCGGCATCAATGCCATCAGGACGATTCTGCCGAAGGATCTGGTCATAGCCGCCGTCGGCGGCGTCTCGGACAAGAATTTTTCTGAATATACCTCGGCCGGTATCGTGGCTTTCGGGCTTGGCACCAGCCTTTACAAGCCGGGCATGACGGCGGCGGAGGTGCGCGAACGCGCCACTGTCACACTTTCAGCCTATGATGCTGCCATCGGAGGATAAGAGCTTGGCCACTGTTTTTCCCTTTACCGGACGCGTTCTGGACGAAACGCCGATGCTGCTCGGCGAAGGCCCGACCTTCGACCCCGCGACCGGCACCGCCTGGTGGTTCAATATTCTCGAGCGTGAACTGCATGAGCTGCATCTCGCCTCCGGCCGCAAGACCGTGCACGCTTTGCCCTTCATGGGCAGTGCGCTCGCCAAGGTCAGCGACAGCAAGCAGCTGATCGCCTCCGATGACGGGCTTTTCCTGCGCGACACGGCAACCGGCGTGCTGACCCTGCATGCCGAGCTGGAAATGGATTTGCCCGACAACCGCTCCAATGACGGGCGCATGCACCCCTCCGGCGCGCTGTGGATCGGCACCATGGGCCGCAAGGCGGAGACCGGTGCGGGCAGCATCTATCATGTCGCGAAGGGCACCGTGACCAAGCTGTTTGCCGGGATCAGCATTCCGAATTCGATCTGTTTCTCGCCCGATGGCGCGACGGGATATTACGTCGATACCAAGGTAAACAAGCTGATGCGGGTGCCGCTCGATGCCGAGACCGGCCTGCCCTCCGGCAAGGCTGAAGTCTTCATCGATTCCACGGGTATCAAAGGCGGCATCGACGGGTCGGTCTGCGATGCCGAAGGGCATATATGGAACGCCCGCTGGGGCGTGGGCGCCGTGGATCGTTACGATACGGACGGCAATCATATCGCCCGATATGAGGTGCCCGGCGGACAGACGACCTGCCCCGCCTTCATCGGCCCCGACGCATCGCGCCTTCTCGTGACATCCGCGCGCGAACATCTCGACGACGACGCCCTTGCCACCAATCCGCAGCATGGGTTGACGTTCGAGCTGGGGGTTGACGTCAAGGGCCGGTTTGAGCCGCTTTACCGGTTGTGAAGCGCGGCATCCGCCAACCTCTTCTCATTCCTGTGCTTGTCACAGAAATGAGGGTTGTGGGGATGCGCCGGCGCGCACAAGCTCGGCTGAGATACTGCTTTCTCCAACAAGAGTAACGACCAAGCCGCACCGCATCAGGAAATATCCGACAATATCTCGCGGTAATTCTCGTGCAGATAACGCTGGGTCGCGGCGGCGTCGGCGGGGCGGCCGTAGAAATAGCCCTGCCCCATGGCGCAGCCGAGTGCGAGCAGCTTTTCCTCTTCCGCCCGTTCTTCTATCCCCTCGGCCACCACCTCGAGATCGAGTCCTTCGCACATGGCGACGATGGCCTTGATGATATGTTCGGAAGGGCGGTCGCTGCTGATACGCGAGACAAAGGCGCGGTCGATCTTCACCTTGTCGAAGGTGAAATCCCTCAGGCGGCCGAGGCTGGACTGGCCGGTACCGAAATCGTCGAGGGAGATGCGAACACCCGCGCTCTGCAATTCGCTGATGATACGCTGCGCGGTATCGGCAGACGTCATGACAGCCGTTTCGGTGATTTCAAGCTCCAGCCGGTGCGGGTCGAGGCCGACACGCGAGAGAATGGACAAAATATTGTCCGCCGTGCTTGGGTCCATCAATTGTGCGGAAGAGAGGTTGAAAGACAGGAAAAGCTCGCGCGGCCAGAACAGGGCCGCCTCCGCCGCCTTTCGGAGCAAAGCTTCCGACAGTGCGTCGATAAAGCCGCGCTCTTCTGCCAGCGGCACGAAAACGGCAGGCGATACGAAGCCGAGATCCGGGTCGTTCCAACGGGCGAGCGCCTCGAAACCGATGACCTTCGCCTCTTCCAGTCTGACGATGGGCTGGAAATGCACGTCGATGGCGTCGGTGATGATGGCGTTTCTGAGCGCCTGTTCCAGCTGCGTGGCGCGCTTCATTTCCTGCGCGATTTCGCGCGAATAGACGGTGATCTGGCCGCGGCCGCGTCTCTTGGAGCGATAAAGCGCTGTTTCAGCGCTTTTCAGCAAATCCTCGAATTCATCGCCGGCGAAGGGATAGATGGCAAAACCGAAGGAGGAGGACAGACGGACGTTGCGGTCGCCGAGATCGTAAGGGGCCGAAAGCACGTCCTTGATCATGTTGCCAATGCGTTCCGCGCCGATGCGCTCAAAGACCAGCGGCAGCACGAAGGCGAACTCGTCGCCGTCATGGCGCGTCACGATCGCGCCGTCGGGAATGCAGGCCTTCAGCCGGTGCGCGACCTGGCAGAGGATTTCATCGCCCGCCTGCACGCCGAACAGATCGTTGATAGGTTTGAAGCCGTCTATATTGGCGATGCCGACCGTGAAGGGCGCCGGATCGCTGGAGCGCTCGCTGGCAAGCATGCGAATCTTGTCCCGCAGACGGTAGCGGTTGCCGAGCCCCGTCAGCGGGTCGCTGTAGGCCATCGCCTGCAGCTCGTTCTGGCTGACCTGCAACGTTTGCGGCTCTGCCCGTTTCATTTCTGCATCTCGTGAATCCTGTGTCGCCCGCGGTCACAATGCAGTGCAAGTATTAAAAAAGCCATAGCCTTCCGGCAATGGCAATTTCAGGCCCGTAGCCGCAAGCCGTCCTTGCCGAAAAGCCGCAGGAAAACCGCCTCGACCATGTCCGGGCTGACGGGTTTCAAAAGCATGTCGTCCATGCCGGATGCCCGGCATTTGTCGAGATCGCCCTCGAAAGCGTGGGTGATGACGCCGACGATGGGGATGTGCTTGTCTCCGCCAAGGCTGCGCATGCGGCGGGCGACTTCGAAGCCGTCGATATCGCCCAGCGTCGTATCGAGCAGGACGGCGGAAGGCGGCTGTTCGGCAAAGAGCCGCAGCGCCTCTTCGCCCGAGGTAGCGAGCCGCCAGGAAAGCCCAAGGCCTTCGAGTATCTGCGAAAAGACGATCTGGTTAACCCTGTTGTCCTCGACGAGAAGTATTTCGCAGACACCGCCGGTCTTCAAGATTGCAGGCAGATCATCCGTCATGATTTCCCAGTCTTCGTCAGCGGCTTTCTCCTTCGGGGAGGCAGCGGCGAGATAATGCAGCAGGGAGGCCTCAATCTCCTCTTCCTCGATAGTGACGACGGGCAGGGCATGCGCCGAGGCAATATCGAGGCATGCAACGCTCATTTGGGCATCGACAACCACCACATCGATGCTCACCCCGGCGGAGGCTGCGACCTCGATGAAGGCACGCTGTTCGTCCTCACTCGTCACCGCCGCATGGTCCATGCCGCCCGCCGTCAGCCGGCGACCGGCGGCTTCCGCAAAATGTCCGCTTGCAGAGACGATCAGCACTGCCTTGCTTTTTAATACCCCGCCATGATTGTCCGGCTCTTCGTCCTTGCCATAGGTGGAGGCGACGAAGGGGACATGTTCGAGCGAGGGGATGACGGGCGTGCCGTTGGCGTCGATGGTAGCGAGAGCGGTCACGTCCTCCATCGTCGTTACCAGAAAATATCGGCCGGGCCTGCCCACACGCTGCTTGCGGGTGATGGTCAGCACCTCTTCGCCATTCAGACGCCGCACTCTTTCCGGGATGATGCTCGGCACGCCGCTATCCAACACCATACGATCGGCGACATCGATCCGTCCGGCAACCTTGCGGGAGTGGAGATCGAAAACGGTACGGCCAAGAATGCTCTCGGGACTTGTCTCGACAAGGGCACAGGCGGATTTGTTGACAGCGGCATAGGCCATGTTCCGATCCTTGACGAAGACGGGAAATGGCAGATTGTCGAGAATGTCCTCGATGAGCTGCACGCGCTCGAGATCGATGCGCCATTGCTCTTCACGTTTCTTCTGTTCGGAAATATCCGCAACCACGCTGATGCCGAGGCCGGACGGCAGGCGGTTCATGACGAAGCGCAGGAAGCGCTCTCCCTTCAGCCGTTCGGTTTTTTCCGATCTTTCCTTCCAGTGCAGCGCCAGGCGTTCGCCGATCCATTCCTCCCGGCCGAGGGGGCGGGCATTGGCGGAAACACTTTCCGCTTCCAGCAGATAACAATCATATAGCGCGCTCAGATAGTCGCGCAGCCGCGCACCCGGGCCGATAACGGCCTCTTCCAGTGGAAAAAAGCTGAGGAGTTTCCGGCTTGCGAAAATAATGTGATCGTTCCGGTCGTAAACGACTATCGCCGCGCCAAGCGCGTCGCAAAGGGCATCAAGCATCACCGTATGAACGCCCGCGCCAGAGGACGCCAAATCACTCAACTGCAAACTCCCGCCTGTTTTTCAGGGGTCAGGCTTATGTTTCTAGTGGAATCGTCCAGGGCAAATGCCGGGATGAAACGAAAAATTCCGCAAAAGAGACATCAGGGTTTGCAACTTGAAGCAGTCTTGAGGGGAAGATGACGCTCACCCATAGTCGACGTCACACGCCACCCGGCGAAGGCGGCCCCCGTTCCTGCGGTCATTTCAAGCCGCCTCACCATAATCAAGGCCGATTAAAGGCGGATTAACGCTTAGCGCCATGTTGACGGAAATGATCAAATGCCAGACAGGCCGCAAAACATGTGCAAATTTCCGCAGCCCGAGTTTTTTGCTTTCGAAGCCGTAGCGAATCCGCGAAAATGACGATCATGGCCATCAAGCAGCTTTCAGAAACCCTTATCAACCAGATCGCCGCCGGCGAGGTCATCGAAAGACCCTCCAGCGCCACGAAGGAACTGGTGGAAAACGCCATCGACGCGGGCGCGACGCGGATCGAGATCGCGACGGCCGGCGGCGGTAAGGGACTGGTGCGGATTACCGATAACGGTTCCGGCATGTCGCCTGCCGATCTGGAGCTTGCGGTCAGGCGTCACTGCACCTCGAAAATTTCCGATACGCTGGACGATATCCGCACGCTCGGGTTTCGCGGCGAGGCGCTGCCCTCCATCGGCTCGGTCGCCAAGCTGACGATTACCAGCCGGCAACAGGGCGCTGAACAGGGTTCGGTGATTTCCGTCACCGGCGGCAAGGTGTCCGATGTCCGGCCCGCCGCTTCGAATGCCGGCACCATCGTCGAGGTGCGGGACCTGTTCTTCGCCACCCCCGCGCGGCTGAAATTCCTGAAGACGGAACGGGCGGAGGCGGCCGCAATCACCGAGGTCGTCAAACGCATGGCGATCGCCTTTCCGCATATTCGTTTCGTGCTATCGGGCACCGATCGTTCGACGCTTGAAATCCCCTCCACCGGCGATGACCATCTGGCCCGCATGGCGCAAATTCTCGGCGCCGAGTTCAAGGACAATGCGATAGAGATCGACGCCGGGCGCGAGGATGTGACGCTCTCCGGTTTTGCCGGCGTGCCGACCTTCAATCGCGGTAACTCGGCGCATCAATATGTCTTCGTCAACGGCCGGCCGGTGCAGGACAAGTTGCTTTTATCCGCCATTCGCGGCGCTTATGCCGAAACCGTGCCGCATGGGCGATATCCTGTCGCGGTGCTGTCCATCACGCTCGACCCCGCCTTTGTGGATGTGAATGTGCATCCTGCAAAGTCCGACGTGCGTTTTCGCGATCCCGGCCTCATTCGCGGGCTGATCGTCGGCGCGATCCGACAGGCGCTGACGCGCGACGGCGACAGGGCTGCGACGACGGGGGCGAGCCAGATGATGAACGCCTTCCGCCCCGGCTACAGCCCGTCCGGCCTTCGGCCCTCGCCTTCCATAGCAGCCGCCGCGCCATGGTCCGCTGCCACCTCGCCTTCGCGCCCGCTTGCGGTTTCCGGGGACATGCAATTTGCCGAGGCGGTGCAGTCACGTTTTTCCGACATCACCATGCCGACTGCGAGGGCCGAGCCTCGGGACACTGACGAGACCGCCGCAAGCCCCCCGTCTGAACCTGTGCTATATCCGCTCGGAGCGGCGCGGGCGCAACTGCACGAGAACTACATCATCGCGCAGACGGAAAACGGCCTCGTCATCGTCGACCAGCATGCCGCGCACGAGCGGCTGGTGTTCGAACAGATGCGCAATGCGCTGCATTCGAGGCGGCCGCCTTCGCAGGTGTTGCTCATCCCCGAGATCATCGACCTGCCGGAAGAGGATTGCGACCGGCTGATGGATCATGCCGCCGGTTTCGATGCGCTCGGGCTCGTCATCGAGCGTTTCGGACCGGGCGCCGTCGCCGTCCGGGAAACGCCGGCCATGCTGGGCGAAGTCAATGTGCAGGGGCTGGTGCGCCAGCTCGCTGACGAGATCGCCGAATGGGACGCAGCCTCAACGCTTGCCAACAAGCTGGAATATGTCGCGGCCACCATGGCCTGCCACGGCTCCGTGCGTTCCGGCCGGCGCATGCGGCCGGAGGAGATGAACGCGCTTCTGCGGCAAATGGAAAACACGCCGGGTTCCGGCCAGTGCAATCACGGCCGTCCGACCTATATCGAACTGAAACTTTCCGATATAGAACGGCTCTTCGGCCGTAGCTGACGCCGCAAGCAGGCGGGACTGGCCTTGCGCCACGCCGCGCTATATAAATTCGAGATACTGGAGCACCCAATTGTTCAGGAAAACGCTGCGCCGTTTCGGACTGGGTGCGCTCACAGGACAGAGCAGGAGACGAAAACGGATGAACAGATTTGAAGGAGGCGGTAACCGCCTCGCCGTCATCGAATATCTCGACGGTGACTTCCGCATCGTCCAGACCGGCTCGCACGTCATCTGCGCCATGACGGCCAAGACCATTCCGCTCGATGAGCTGCGCTACTGGAGCGTGGCGCGGCAGGAGGCCTATGTGGATGCGGCGGCTTCGCTGGAGGCCGAAAAGAAGGCTGGCGATTTGCCCGCGTGAGTTGGGAAGCGGCGCGTTGAGTATTGCGCGTCGTGTGCCTTCCCTCATCCCTGTGCTTGTCACAGAGATGAGAAGGAAGTGGGTGCACGGCGGTTTATCTTCTTCGGTACTCTAAACCGACGTCCGCGCATTTTCCCGCAGCAAACGCGCGCGGCAGTTTCCCACCGCCGTATCGATGATCGCCGCGGCCGCGTTGGGGTCGTCGAACACCATGTCGATTTCGATCACCAGACTGTTCCACAGCAATTCTTCCGCCCTGCCGTGGTGTCCGTTAAGCCGCACAGCGTCCTTGGCCGTCGTCACCAGTTGCAGATCATCTTTGCCGGCGTCCTGCAAAAGATCGGCGATCTCGTCGTCGCTGAAATGGTGATGATCCGGGAAAGAGCGCTGCAGCACGATGTCGCCGCCGAGTGCCTCGACGGTTCGATAAAACTTGGCCGGGTCGGCGATGCCCGCATAGGCCAGCACGCGCCTTCCCCTGAAATCCTGCGGCTCCTGCGGCGTGATTGCCGCAACGAAGACGGGCTTGGCGGCCTTTGCCGCCTGCCTGACCAGCGCATCGGCCGCGTGGCCTTTGCCGACCTTCAGAAGTCCTGTCATGTGCCGCATCTGTTCAGCAAGCGGCGCCCTCACCGGACCGCCCGGCACGAGATGGCCGTTACCGATGCCGCGCATCGTATCGATGACGACAAGCGCATAATCCAGCGTCAGGCGCGCGCTCTGGAAACCATCATCCATGATGATGAGATCGACGCCTTCTTTCACCAGACGGTGTGCGCCTTCCACGCGCTTGCGGGAAATGACTGTGATCGCTTCTCGTGCCAGAAGCAGCGGCTCATCGCCGACATCGGCGGAGCGGTGACGCCGGGGATCGACAAGGGTGGTGACGTCGAGCGTGCCGCCGTAGCCACGGCTGAGAAATCCGGGTTTCAGGCCCTTGGCGACGGCGGCTCTCGCAATTGCCATCGCCGTCGGTGTCTTGCCGGCCCCTCCCACGGTGAAGTTGCCGATGCAGATGACCGGAACGGCAACGCTTGCCCTCTTCGCCGTTTGCATCCGCCGGCCGGCTATCTTGCCGTAAACAAGCGAGAAAGGAGACAGGAGCCACGCCTGCCATCCCGCTTTCTGCCACCAGAACGGCGGCGCTTCAGAAACCATCTATTCCCGCTCCCGGCCGCGTCGCCCACGGCATTCCGTTCGCCCGTCACATGTCAGGAGGTTGTTTGCCAGAAAAAACCGTAAATTGCAAAAATGGAATAAACGGGTCTGACCGAGCCGCACCCCGCCCGGCGGAAACCCGCCGGGTTCAGAGAGCCCGTTCCGGCAAAAGCGCTTCGAGCGCGGTAATGTCATCGAAACAATAATCGGCATCCGCGTCAAGGCTTTCGCGTGAGCCTGTTCCGGTCAAAACGGCGATGCGCAGACCGGCGCCAGCACTCTTTGCCATGTGCAGATCGTGGTTATTGTCGCCGACAACAGCCACGCGTTCCGGCGGGAAGCCTATCGCCTCGCAGAAACCCAGGACCATACCGGGCTGCGGCTTGGTGCCGTAACCGCTGTCATATCCCGCGACAAAATCGAGGTCCTTTTCGAAACCGAAGCGGATGGCGGTCTGGCGGATGGAGTTTTCATTGTCGCTGGAGGCGATGCCAAGCTTGTAGCCCCGCGCCTTCAACCTTGCGAAAAATGCCTTGAGATCGGTTACCGGCACGGATTTATCCGCAGCCTCGGTAAATAACCGGTCGAGGCGCGCCGTCAGTTCCCCGACATCGCAGGGCGAGCCAGCGGCAACCAGACCGGCGGCGATTTCCGCCGTATTGCCGGCGGCCAGCAGGCTGTCCGGCACCACATGACCGGTAACGGGGTCCATGCCGCAGGCGGAAAGGAGCCGGTCGGCAAGAACGGGATCGCCATTGGCCGCGATGGCCGCAAGCTCGCGGTTGACCGGACCCCAGCTGGCGTCATAGCCGAGAAGCGTTCCGTCCTTGTCGAAAAGGACTGCGGCAATCGATTGTGCCGCATCAAGTTCAATATCCGCTACCATGAACCGATGGCGCTCCGCGGTTGCAGCTTGGCGGAAACGGTAAGCGGATTGATATAGGGTTCCAGCGCCTTGACGGTGGAGGACAGCGCACCGCGCATATCCTGAATGACCCGGTTGCCCGCATCGATCATCTTGTAACGCTCATTGTCGTTGACCAGCAGATAATGCACCGCCTTGGCCAACATCTCCACATCGCGGATGATACGACCGCCGCCGGCGCGGATCAGCTTCTGATAGGCCTCGCGGAAATTCTGCACATGCGCACCTGAGAGGACGGCGCAGCCGAGCATCGCCGGCTCCAGCGGATTTTGCCCGCCTTCGGCCGTCAGCGACCGGCCGACAAAGGCAAGCTCGGTCAGCCGCAGGTAGAGCCCCATTTCGCCGATGGAATCGCCGAGGAAAATATCGGTTTCCGGGGTAATCACATCATTGCGACTGCGGCGGGCGACGGAAAGGTTCATGCCCTTCAGCATGGCTTCCACATCATCGCCGCGCTCGGGATGGCGCGGCACGATGATGGTCAGTTGGCCGTTGCGCGACTTGATCGCCGCATGCACGGTGGCGGCAGCCTTCTCCTCGCCGTCGAAGGTGGAGATGGCGGCCCATGTCTTGCGATTGCCGACCTGCTTGCGATAGTGCTCCAAAAGCGCCTCGTCACAGGGCGGCGGATCGGTATCACCCTTGAGGTTACCCGAAATCACCACCGGCCAGGAGCCGAGATCGCGGAAACGTTCAGCATCGAGATCGGACTGCGCAACCACCAGCGCCAGCTTTGAGAACAGCGATTCCGCAATGTCGTGGCGGGCTTTCCAGCGGTCAAAGGAACGGTCGGAGAGGCGCGCATTGACCCTGATCTGCGGGATGTGCCGGCGCTCCAGTTCCATCATCGTCACCGGCCAGATTTCCGATTCCGCTGTTATGGCGGCATCCGGCGCCCAATAGGTGAGGAAACGGTTGACCGCGATCTTGATATCGAGCGGCACATATTGGTGGATCACGTCGTCACCGAGCCGGGTGCGGGTGAGTTCAGCCGACGTGACGGTGCCGGTGGTCAGAAGCACGTAGATATCGCGCTTGCGGATTTCGCGGATCAGCGGGATGAGGGCAAGGGTTTCACCGACACTTGCGGCATGGAACCAGACGAGCGGCCCGCGCGGGCGCTCGGCGCTCGCATAACCGAAACGTTCGAGCCGGCGGCGCTTGTCTTCCTTGCCTTTCGCGGCCCGATAGGAAAGATAGGGCTTGGCGAACGGGTAAGCGGCGATACCGGCAATGCGGTAACCGGAAAGAGCGAAACGTGCGAGACGGCTGCTCATGACATTCTGCCCTTGATCATTCCGCGCAATGCCCTGCCCCTGTTCTGGTTGTTATCGCCGCCTACTTCTTCTCAAATTGCGTCATTTTTTGTCATCGGAAACGAAAGCGCGATCACATTTTCTCGTGTCGCAATACCGTGCCCTGCTGTCTCAAGCAGGAATCACGGGAAAAACCGCCCTCACCCAATAGTATTACAACGCAAGGGGAAAAGGACTCAAATTTTGTCGTCAGGATTGAGAAGACGATGCATATGCACGATAAAATAACGCATATGGGCATTGTCGACCGTCATCTGCGCCTTGGACTTCCATGCGGTCAGCGCAGAAGCGTAATCCGGATAGATGCCAACGATATCGAGTGCGTTCAAATCCCGGAACTGAACATCCTGAAGGTTTTCAAGTTCGCCGCCGAAGACGAGGTGCAGCAGCTGTTTCGGTTTGCCAGTTTCCGTCATGTCTTTATCTCTTTCTTAAACGCTGAGAGAGGCCTTCATCTGCGGGATTTCCCGGCAAACGTCAACCGTCAGACAGATGTGAAAACGCTTTCAAAAGTTCCGGCAGCGCATAATTTGCTGCGGCGCACAATGCGGGGTGGTTTACCTGCCGGCGATTATACATCAGAGGTTTGCCATCGAGCCCGACCAGCCGGCCGCCCGCTTTCTCCAGAATGAGGTCGGCGGCGGCGAGATCCCACTCGTGCGAGTTGGCCTTGACCAGCGTTCCGTCAATGCGGCCATCCGCCACCATGGCCAGCCGGTAGGCAAGCGAGGGGACGTGCGGAATGCGCTCCACGGTGTTGCGCAAGGCTTCCGGCAGATGCGCGATCGCTTCCGCCGCTGCGGCAAGATGGAAGGTTCCGCTATTGTCACGGGTTGCCGAGATGGCGGCTCCGTTCTTCAACGCCACGCCGCCTTCCACCGCGGTGAACTCCTCCGCCAGCGCCGGCGCGACGAGCACGCCGACGACCGGCCGACCCTCATGGACCACTGCAACGCTGACGCACCAGGTGTCGCGGCCGCCGATGAAGGCGCGGGTTCCGTCAATGGGATCGACGACAAAAACGGTGGAGCGCGACAGCCTGTCCGTGTCGTCGTCCGTTTCTTCGGAAAGCCAGCCATAGTCAGGCCGGGCGGAGCGGAGAATGGTTTCGAGAATGTCGTTGGCGGCATAATCCGCCGCGCTGACCGGCGAAAGCCCACCATTTTTCCACCAGACCTCGGGGTCCTTGCGGAAGAAACCCAGCGCCGTCTCGCCCGCCTTGCGCGCGGCTTCAAGCACCAGCCTCAGATCGGAGGCCCAGCGGGCCTCAGCCATATCGTTCATTTTGCCGTCTTTTCCGCGCGCCTCACACGGCGCGCCCGTTTTTCTCTTCGCACTTGCACATAAAGTGCCCGCGAAAACAACCCGCAGGCCGCCTCACTTGCCAGCGATCGTCATACCTTCGATGGCGAGCGTCGGGGCTGCGACGCCGTATTTGCGGTCGATATCATTGGCCGGCGTCACCCGCATGAACATGTCCTTCAGGTTGGACGCGATGGTGACCTCGGAAACCGCGAAGGTCTTTTCGCCATTCTCGATCCAGAAACCGCTCGCGCCGCAGCTATATTCACCCGTGATCATATTGGCGCCGTGGCCGATCAGCTCGGTGACGTAAAAGCCGGTTCCGACCTGTCTCAGCAGGTCCTCCGGCGAGAGATCGCCCGGCTCCAGCGCGAGATTGGTAGAAGCTGGCGAAACCGCCGTGCCGCCGCGCACACCGCGACCGTTGGTTTCAAGACCGAGTTCCCGCGCCGCGGAGGTGGAGAGGAACCAGTGCTTCAAAACACCGTCCTCGATCATTGTCATCTTCTCGCCGCGAACACCCTCGCCATCAAAGGGACGCGAGGACGGGCCACGCACGATCTGCGGATCGTCGGTGAGATAAAGACCCTTTTTCAGAACCTGCTGGCCCATTTTATCGCGCAGGAAGCTGGTCTTGCGGGCAACCGACGCGCCGTTGATGGCGCCGGCAATCGCACCGACGAAACCGCGAGCGATGCGCGGATCGAAGACCACGGTGATGTTGCTGCCGGTATCGACTTGACGTGGACCGACACGCCGCACGACTTTTTCCCCGGCGCGGCGGCCGATTTCTTCGGCGGCATCGAGATCGGCATAATAAAGACGGCTGTCGAAATCGTAGTCGCGCTCCATCTTGGTGCCTTCGCCGGCGATGACGCTGACGGAGCGGCTGAAACGGCTACCCATGTAGCTGCCGGAAAAACCGTGTGAGGTAGCGAGGACGAGGCCGCCCATACCGCTCGATGCGCCGGCGCCGGAGGAATTGCTGACGCCTTTGACGGCCAGCGCCGCCTCTTCCGACGCAAGGGCTGCCTCACGCAGCTGATCGGCCGAGACTTCGGTCGCATCGAAAAGCTCGAGATCGTCGTAGGACGTCGCAAGCCGCTCCTTATCCGCCAGGCAGGCAAAGGGATCTTCGGGCGAGACCTTCGCCATGGCGACGGCCCGTTCCGCCAGCGTCTTCAGGTCAAAGCCGGGATTGGCCGAAACGCTCGCCACCCGGCGGCCAACGAAGACGCGCAGGGAAAAATCGTCGCTTTCGGAGGACTCGGTGCTTTCCACCTTGCCGAGCCGCACGCCGACCGACTGCGAGCGGGAGCGGACGACAACGGCATCCGCCTCATCCGCACCGGCGGCGCGGGCAAGATCGACAAGCTGACTGGCGCGATCGAGAAGTTTGGAAGAATCTATTTCTGAGGACATGAGTTGGCCTTTCATTCCTGTTCCATTTATTGTGCCAGCAACCCCGCATCAAGGGCGAAACGCCGCTTTCTCCATTCGGACGGTATTGTCGCCACCCTATTCGAAAGTCCGCAGCCATGACCGAGCACGACGCTCTCTTTTCCGAACCATTGCTGCTTCTGGCCGGCGCGGTCATCGCGGCCTCGGTTTTCCGCAAGCTCGGGCTTGGCACCGTGCTGGGCTATCTGGTGGCGGGCATCGTCATCGGGCCGTTCCTGCATCTGGTCACCGATGCGAAGGACATCTTCAATGTCTCGGAACTGGGCGTGGTTTTCCTGCTCTTCATCATCGGGCTGGAACTGAAGCCATCGCGCATCTGGCAGATGCGGCGCGATATTTTAGGGCTGGGGATGGCGCAGGTGCTGGTGACCGGCAGCGTGCTGGCGGCGATTGCCTGGTGGGCGGGGCTGATCGACTGGCGCGGCAGTCTCGTCGCGGGTTTCGGTCTAGCGCTTTCTTCCACCGCCTTTGCGCTGCAAATTCTTGCCGATGACGGCGACATGAATACGCGGCACGGCAACCGGTCCTTCTCGATCCTGCTGTTTCAGGATCTCGCCATCGTGCCGCTTCTTGCTCTCGTCACCATTCTTTCCAACCGGCCGGATGTGCCGACGGATTCCATGGTATCCGATCTCATAGCCTCCGTCGTTGCGGTGGCGGGCATGATCCTTGCCGGGCGCTATCTTCTGACGCCGATGTTCCAGATCATCGCCCGTACGGGTGCACGCGAGGTGATGATCGCCGCCGCCCTCTTCGTCGTTATCGGCGCCGCCGCCGTCATGGAAGCGGTGGGCCTGTCGATGGGCATGGGCGCGCTGCTGGCGGGGCTGATGCTGTCGGAATCCTCCTACCGGCACGAGCTGGAGGCCGATATCGAGCCGTTTCGCGGACTGCTTCTGGCGCTGTTCTTCATGGCTGTCGGCATGTCGCTGCATATCCATATCGTCTATGAAAACATCCTGCTCATCCTGATCACAGTGCCGGCGATGATGGCGGTGAAGGCGGGGCTGATCTATGGCCTCTGCCGCATCGCCGGGTCTTCGCGCTATGCGTCGAGCCGCATCGCCCTGCTTCTGGCGCAGGGCGGCGAATTCGGCTTCGTGCTCTTCACCACGGCTGCCGCCTCCGGGCTGTTTCCGCAGGCGACGGCCTCGATCCTCGTTGCCGTCGTCACGCTTTCCATGGCGCTGACGCCGCTTCTGGCGGTGATTTCACGGCGTCTGACCGCGGAGGATGCGGAAGAGGACAAGCTTGAGGAGGATTTCGACGGCGCGGGCGCGGATGTGCTGATGATCGGTTTTTCCCGTTTCGGCCAGATCGCCTCGCAAATCCTGCTCGCTGGCGGGCGCGACGTGACCGTCATCGACAGTTCGGCCGACCGCGTGCGGCAGGCCGCCCGTTTCGGCTTCCGCATCTTTTTCGGCGATGGCACCCGCAAGGACGTGCTGATCGCCGCCGGCATCGAGCGGGCAGATCTGGTTGCGGTCTGCACTCACAAAAAGGAGGTGACCGACCGCATCATCGACATGATCCAGTCGGAATTTCCAAGCGTGCGCATCTATGCTCGGTCCTATGACCGCATCCATTCGCTGGGCCTCAGAAAGAAGGGCGTGGAATACGAAATCCGCGAGACGCTGGAATCCGGCCTGCTGTTCGGCAGGCGCATTCTGGAAGGGCTGGATATGGATGGCGAAAGGGCGTTGGCGATTGCCGACGACATTCGCGAACGCGACGAAGAGCGGTTGCAGTTACAGGCCGTGGAAGGCATCGCCGCCGGCCGGCAGATGCTGCATAACAAGCCGGTACGCGAAGTGAAGCCCGAACCGCTGATGAAGCCGAAGACCAAGGCTGAAAAGTGGGAAGAGGATGCGGAAGGCAGCGAGACGGAAGTTTCGCTGTGAATTGAGTTCAACTTAGTGACTGGGAGAGCGCCACTTGTTTCTTCTCCCCGCCGGGGAGAAGGTGGCCCGAAGGGTCGGATGAGGGGGCAACGTTGCCGTAACTCTCTACCCTCGCCCCCTCATCCCGCTGCCGCGACCTTCTCCCCGGCGGGGAGAAGAAACGAGTGGCGCCCGCTCGCTCCCTATTCAGGATTTAACGCTCAAGCCTCCACGCCCTGCCCGCGGTGAAACAGCCCCACCTGCATCTCGATATGGCGTTTCAGCTCGTCTTTAATACCGGACGAGGCGTTCAGCACTTCTTCCGACTTCAGGAAGTCGAGCACGCCGAAACGGTGGACCGGGGGGCGAAGGAAAATGTGTGGCGGGCGTAACCTCAGTTTCAGGGCAATCGCCGCCTGCATCATCAGCTGGCTGGCGCCGAACAGACTATCCAGCCGGTTCGGCATGGTGGTGCCGTCACCTTCCGGGCCACCGACGACATCGACGCCGATGACGATATCGGCCCGATCCAGCAGATGTTCATAGGGCACGGGATTGAAGATGCCGCCGTCGATCATGATGCGGCCATCGATGCGCACCGGCATGAACAGTGCCGGAATGGCGGCGGATGCCGCCAGCGCCTGAATGATCTCGCCGCTTTCCACCAACACTTCTGTCTGGGCGTAATAATCCGTCGTTATCACTTTGAGCGGAATGGCAAGCTCGGAAAAATCCTTCGGCAGGGCCTGCGGCATCAAGGCGTGCAGGATGAGTTCGAGGTTGAACTGCCCGAGGCGAAAACCGTCCACCGCATGGCGCATCGATGCCGGGCCGAGGCTCCAGAGCCGGTTGGCGACCGATCCTTTTCGTCCCATGAGTTCAAGCGTGTATTCGCGGATTTCCCGGCCGGTCATGCCGGCCGCCATGCCCGCTCCGATGATGGAGCCTATGGACGAACCGGAAATCGCAACGGGCCGGATGCCGAGTTCGTCCAATGCCTCGATGACGTTGATGTGGCAGATGCCGCGTGCGCCGCCGCCGCCGAGCGCCAGTCCGAAAGTCGGCTCATGGCCACCCGCGCCGTCACCTTCGAGAACCTCTTCCCCGGCGCGGACGATCGTTATGCTCTCGTTTACACCCTGCTCCATGCGAATACCCAAATTCTTTCCACGGCAAAGATTCTGCCTATTGCGCAAACAAGACAAGACCGTGGCATGACGGTAAGGTGTTCCTGTCGGAGTGTTTTCGCTTTTCTTCCAAGCGCGGAAACACTCCAAATCTTTTTCTGTCGCATTTCCGGACGGAGAACCGGGCTCCACTTTTCCTGGAAATGCTTCAGGGCTCGTAGCGGTAGAAATGCATTTTCGTATCGCCGAAGATGCGGCTTTCCAGCGGTTTGAATACCGGATCGACCTTCACCGCCACATCGCCGCGCTCTTCGAGAATGGCAAGCGCGCCAGGTGTCAGCCAGCCGCCGCTGTGCGCTGCCGCGAAAGCCTTCTCGCCATGGCCATGGCCATAGGGCGGGTCGGCGAAGAGAAGATCGAAGGGCTCTATATTGTTGACGCCGCCGAGCTTGGTGGCATCACGCCGCAGGATGCGGGCGCGGCCATGCAGACCCAGCGCATCGATATTTTCCCAGAGCAGCCCCCTGCCCTCCACGCCGTTTTCGACGAAGAGCGCCACACGACAGCCGCGCGAAAGCGCCTCCAGACCGACGGCGCCGGTTCCGGCGAAAACGTCCAGAACGCGCGTGCCGTCCAGACTTTCCGGATAGGCGTGACTCAGAATATTGAAGAGGCTTTCCCGCGTCCTGTCGATGGTCGGACGAATGGAATTCGATTTCGGCGCGGCCAATGTCCGGCCGCGGAACTCACCGCCTACGATCCGCATTACGTGTCATTCCCCTGCCTCCAGAAGGTTTGCCACCCGGGCCTTTGCCGCCCGGCTTGCCGCCGCCGGGACCGCCGGGGCCTTTGCTCTTGCCTGAGAAACCTGAACGTTCGCCCGATTTTCCGAAAGATGGTTTGCCGAAACCGGGTTTGCCGCCACGCGGCTTGTCGCCCGCCGGGCGCTCGCCGCGTGGGCGATCACCCTCTTCACGGGGCCTGTCGCGGAACGGACGATCACCGAAGGGTTTTTCACCGCGGGCGGTGCGATCACCGAAACTCTTTTCGCCGCGTGGGCGGTCGCTGCGCGGACGATCACCCTCTTCACGCGGTTTGTCACGAAACGGCCGGTCGCCGAAAGGTTTGCCGCCGCGTGCCGGGCGGTCACCGAAGCTCTTTTCGCCGCGCGGACGGTCGCCGCGCGGGCGATCACCCTCTTCACGCGGCCTGTCGCGGAATGGCCGGTCGCCGAAAGGTTTGCCACCGCGTGCCGGGCGGTCACCGAAGCTCTTTTCACCGCGCGGACGGTCGCCGCGTCCGCGACCACCTTCTTCTTCGCGGGGAGAATCCGAGCGGATCCACTCGCCCTCGGCATCCGCATGCCGCACGACGTTGCGGCGCGCCTCGTCCTGGGCAGAAGGCTTCTTGAAGAGGTTTTCGGCTTCCGCGCGGGCGGAAGACTTGCGCTCCTTGCCGTCACGGGTGGGCCTTGCACCGGGCGCCATCCAGACATTGGCCGTGCGGCTGGTGCCGGCGGGCTGGCGGGGGCGACGGTCGTCGCCCTCATCCTCGCTGCGGCCCTTGGCGGCAAATTTCCCGGCGGGCTTGGAACCGAACTTGCCAGCCGGCTTGTCGCCGCGCTTGGTATCCAGCCGTCCAAGCGCCTTTTCACGACGATCCTCGGACTTGCCGCTTTTTTCGAAACGCGGCTTGCCTTCCGGCGCATCGCTCTTTGCCCATTCGGATTTCACGGGCCGCTTCGGCGTGTCGTCTTCT
Source organism: Agrobacterium sp. ST15.16.055 (assembly GCF_027956555.1). Classification (NCBI taxonomy): domain Bacteria; kingdom Pseudomonadati; phylum Pseudomonadota; class Alphaproteobacteria; order Hyphomicrobiales; family Rhizobiaceae; genus Agrobacterium; species Agrobacterium sp. ST15.16.055. The sequence goes on along the minus strand of NZ_JAQKGN010000003.1, from coordinate 333,488 downwards.
TCATCCTCAACGGGCGCATTGTAGATCGGCGCGTCGAAATTGGCGCCGGCCTGTTCGATGAGACGCGGGCCCAGCTGGTCGCGCAGCATGCGGCCGCGCACTTCCAGCACCTTGCCTTCGGGCAGATCGCCGAGCTGGAACGGACCGTAGGAAACGCGGATCAGGCGGTTGACCTCGAGACCGAGCGCGCCGAGCACGTTCTTGATCTCGCGGTTCTTGCCTTCACGCAGGCCCATGCTGATCCAGACATTGTGGCCCTGGGTGCGGTCGAGCGTGGCGTCGATTGCGCCGTAGAGCACGCCGTCGACGGCAATGCCTTCCTTCAGCTTGTCGAGCGCTGCCTGATCGACCTCGCCATGGGCGCGCACGCGGTAGCGCCGCAGCCAGCCGGTGGTCGGCAGTTCCAGCACGCGGGAAAGACCGCCATCGTTGGTGAGCAACAGCAGGCCTTCGGTATTGATATCGAGACGGCCGATGGAGAGCACGCGCGGCAGTTCACCCGGCAGATTGTCGAAAACGGTCGGGCGGCCTTCCGGGTCGGAATTGGTCGTCACCAGACCGGCGGGCTTGTGGTAAAGCCACAGGCGCGTGCGCTCGGCGCCGCGAATAGGCATGCCGTCGACTTCGATCTTGTCGGACAGCGTGGCGTTCACCACCGGCGTATCCAGCTTGACGCCGTTCAGCGATACGCGGCCTTCCATGATCATGCGCTCGACATCGCGACGCGAGGCGACGCCTGCGCGCGCCATGATCTTGGAAATGCGCTCGGGCTTGGAGCCGCCAACGGTTTCCGGTGCCGGGGCGGCCTTTGCCTCGGTCGGTTTCTTTTCGCGCTCTGCGGCGGGCTTACCGGGGCCTTTCGGCTTCCTGTCGCGGCTAATTGTCTTGCCGCCGTCACGCTTCGGCTTGTCTTTAAAAGTCATTTGCTGTTTGCCTGTTGTTTGGGCTGTCCTATCAGGTCCAAGCACAAGGGTTAAGAGGAAATTGAATCGCAATGGCCGAAAGGACGCATTTCATGGAGTTGGCGCTTGTCGAAGCCCGTGCCGCGGCTGAGCGGCAGGAGGTTCCGATCGGCGCTGTACTGGTTCTGGACGGCCGCGTCATCGCCCGTTCCGGCAATCGCACCCGTGAATTGAACGATGTGACGGCGCACGCCGAAATCGCCGTGATCCGCATGGCCTGCGAGGCGCTGGAGCAGGAACGCCTGCCCGGCGCCGATCTCTACGTGACACTGGAGCCTTGCACCATGTGCGCGGCGGCGATTTCATTCGCCCGTATCCGCCGGCTTTATTACGGCGCGCAGGACCCCAAGGGCGGCGCAGTGGAGAGCGGCGTGCGTTTCTTCAGCCAGCCGACATGCCACCATGCGCCGGATGTCTATTCGGGTCTGGCGGAAAGTGAAAGCGCGGAGATTCTGCGGCAATTTTTCAGAGAGAAACGCCTCGAGGATTGAGCGGCGAGCGGGAGAAACAAACTTCCCGCCAGCCATCAGTCATATTTTACTGAAAGGGGTTCCACCAGCTCTTGCCGGTGTTCGCTACGGCCGCTTCTTTCTTGCGGCGTTTTGCCTTCTTCTGCTCCGGCTCACCGAGATCGGTCAGCTGATCCTGCGGAAGGCTGCGATACTCGGCTGGCGGATCGGTCAGGAACTTGCGCTGGGCATTCACCACGGAGCCGCCCTGGGCGTCAGCCTTGGCCTTGCGGAAGGCTTCCCATTTCTGACTTTCGGTCATCTGGCCGGCGGTGCCGTTGCCGGCGAGCAGCGGCGAGCGGTAATGCGGGTTGTTTTTGTTGGCGTCCGCCTCATCGCGCAGACGTTCACGGGTTTCTTCCGGCGATTCGACCCATTGCGGATTGTTTTCGCGGTTCGCCATGTTCTGCTGCGGCGTGGTCAGCTGTTCGGCGCGGGCCTGGGCGGGAACGACGAGGCCCGGGCGGGGGCCGTATTTCAGGTTGCGCTTGCTCTGGTCACCGGTGATCGAGGTCGCGTTGCCGAGGTCGTCGACCAGCTGTTCGGCCGCCGTCTTGCCCGTACCGTAGGTCGGGCTGGTGCAGGCGCCCAGCAGCACGCCTATCGTCGTGACGCCAACAACCGTGCGAAACATGCCCAAACCCTGCGCACTACCCTGCCCAAAAGCCTTCATCATCTTCATTGAAACCCTTCCAGCCGTCCGTCCCACTTCGCCAGACATCGTCTTTCGGCAGGCGGCAGCCCGCATTGCCGTGCAAATCCGGCCATTTTCAGGCAGGTGTACCGGATGAAGAGGCAAAGCGCAATTCATCCGGTCATTTTCGTTACGAGAGTGCGGCTAGCTCACGCAGGGCCGCCGCATCGCGGGCCGAGACGTCGGGATACTCCGGATCGGACCCGACATCGGTGGTGATGCGCCAGGAGCGGGCGCATTTTGCACCTTCCGCCAGCTTCTGTTCGACCACGACCTTCGCCACTTCCGGCAAACGGAAGCCATCGGCCGGGCCTTCATCGCCCACCACCGAGATGGCCGAAGTGATGCAGATTTCGGCAAAATCCTGCCCCTGCAGCGCCGCCAGAAGATCGGCGTCGGCAATGTGGACGACAGGGGCAGCTTCCAGTGAAGAGCCGATACGCTTTTCACGGCGTTCCACTTCAAGCGCGCCAGTGACGACCGTGCGGACCTTGCGGATCTTCTCCCACTTCGCTTCAAGCGCATCGTTTTTCCATTCCGCCGGAATTTCCGGGAACTGGACGAGATGCACCGATTCCGCATCCGGATAACGCGAAAGCCACGCTTCTTCCGTCGTGAAGGGCAGCATTGGCGCGAGCCACGATACCAGGCAATCGAACAGCTTGGCGATGACGGACAGGGCCGCGCGGCGCTTCAGCGACGACGGCGCGTCGCAATACAGCGTGTCCTTGCGGATATCGAAATAGAAGGCGGAAAGCTCGACATTGGCAAAGTCGATCAGCGCGCGGGTGATCTTCTTGAATTCGAAACCGTCGTAACCTTCGCGAACGACGCCATCCAGTTCGGACAGGCGATGCAGCACCAGCTTTTCCAGTTCCGGCAGATCGTCATAGGCGATCTCCTCGCCCTCATAATGGGCAAGGGTACCGAGCATCCAGCGGATGGTGTTGCGCAGCTTGCGATAGGCATCGACATTTGTCTGGATGATGGCCTTGCCGAGGCGCTGGTCTTCCCAGTAGTCTGTTGTCATGACCCACAGGCGCAGGATATCGGCGCCCGACTGGCTCATGACTTCCTGCGGGGCAACGACGTTGCCGAGCGATTTCGACTGCTTGCGCCCCTGCTCGTCCATGGTGAAACCATGGGTCACAACCGCGTTATAGGGCGCACGGCCACGCGTGGCGCAGCTTTCCAGCAGCGACGAATGGAACCAGCCGCGATGCTGGTCGGAGCCTTCAAGATAGACATCCGCCGGCCATTTCATGTCCGGGCGGTCTTCCAGCGTGAAGGTGTGGGTGCAGCCGCTGTCGAACCAGACGTCGAGGATGTCCATGACCTGCTGCCATCTGGCATGGTCGTGGTCATTGCCGAGGAAACGTTCCTTGGCGCCTTCGGCAAACCAGGCATCAGCGCCTTCGGCCTCGAAGGCCTCGAGAATGCGGGCGTTGACGGCTTCGTCGACCAGAACTTCACCCTTCTCATCGGCGAAAACGGCAATCGGCACGCCCCAGCTGCGCTGGCGCGACAGAACCCAGTCAGGCCGGCCTTCGATCATGGCGCGCAGGCGGTTCTGGCCGGAGGCCGGCACGAAACGCGTCTGGTCGATGGCGTCAAGCGAACGAGAGCGCAGCGTCGTGCCGTCGCCGAGTTCCTTGTCCATATAGACGAACCATTGCGGCGTGTTGCGGAAGATGACAGGCTTCTTGGAGCGCCAGCTGTGCGGATAGCTGTGCTTCAGGCGGCCGCGCGCAAACAGGTTATTGGCAGCGATCAGCGCCTTGATGACGCGCTCATTGGCATCGCCCTTCTTGCCGTTATCGTCCATGACACGGGCAGCACCGCCTTCGGCCGACGGGCCGAAACCGGGGGCGTCTTCGGTGTAGAAACCGGCGTCATCGACCGGGAACGGGATTTTGGTATCGATCCCGCGTGCTTCAAGGGTGCGGACGCTGTTCGTCCAGGCATCAAAGTCCTCGCGGCCATGGCTTGGTGCGGTGTGCACGAAGCCCGTACCGGCATCGTCCGTGACGTGATCGCCATCGAGAAGCGGAACCGGAAAGGTGTAGCCAAGCGACGCCAAAGGATGGGCACAGGTGATGGCGGCCAATTCTTCGCTTGTCACATCGCGAACGAACTTAAAGGTCAGCTTCGCCTTGGCCGCGGCCTCATCGGCAAGCTTCCTGGCGAAGATCAGCTTTTCACCCGGCTGCGGGCCGAAATCGTTCTGCGCGCTTTCGACTTCGAACAGGCCATATTCGACCCGCGAAGAGAACGCGATGGCGCGGTTGCCGGGGATGGTCCACGGCGTCGTTGTCCAGATGACGACGGAGACGCCGGAAAGTCCGGGAGCCGCATCCTTGACCGGGAACTTCACCCAGATCATGTCGCTCTCGACATCGTGGTATTCGACTTCCGCTTCCGCCAGCGCCGTGCGCTCGACCACCGACCACATGATCGGCTTGGAACCGCGATAAAGCTGACCACTCTTGGCGATCTTCAGCAACTCGCCGGCGATGCGGGCTTCGGCGTGGAAGTTCATCGTCGTATAGGGGTTTTCGAAGTCGCCCTCGATGCCGAGACGCTTGAACTCTTCCGACTGAACCTTGATCCAGCCGGCCGCGAAGTCACGGCATTCCTTGCGGAATTCGTTGACCGGAACCTCGTCCTTGTTCTTGCCCTTGGCGCGATAGGCTTCCTCGATCTTCCATTCGATCGGCAGGCCGTGGCAATCCCAGCCGGGCACGTAATTGGCGTCGTAACCGCGCATCTGGAACGAGCGGGTGATGACATCCTTCAGGATCTTGTTCAGCGCGTGGCCGATGTGGATGTTGCCGTTGGCATAGGGCGGGCCGTCATGCAGCACGAATTTTTCGCGGCCGGCGGCGGAGGCGCGCAGCTTTTTGTAGAGGCCCATTTCCTGCCAGCGCTTGACCGTTTCCGGTTCCTTCTGCGGCAGGCCGGCGCGCATCGGAAAATCCGTCTGCGGCAGATAGAGGGTGGAGGAGTAATCCAGTTTTTCTGCGGTGTCGCTCATAATCATACCGTTGTTGCGCGCCGTGTCGGTCGCGCCGTCTCAATTTCAAAGAGGGCAAATACGGAAAGCGCCATGACCAAAGTCATGACAAGCGCCAAAATCCCGGACCTTCCGGCTCGTCAGAGCGGGCGGAAGGCCGGGCCAATAATTCGGCCAATCTGAGTTTTAAACATCAACCGGTATTGGGACATGGCCGGTTGTTTATGCGGTTTTCCGGCAAAAAGGAAGAGAAAAGCGACGGCAATATCGACCGGAACAGGGGCTGACCGGCCTTACCCGGTCAGAACGCGATCCTGGCGTCCAGTTCGCTGAGCGGGCGCACGCCCGATAACATCGCCCTCGCCTCTTCTTCATCGCGCCTGATCTGGGCGACGAGCGGATCAAGACCGTCGAATTTCAATTCATCGCGCAGGTGCCCGAAGAAGGAGACCGAACAGACCTCGCCATAAAGATCGCCGGAAAAATCGAAGACGAATGTTTCGAGCAGCGCCGCACCGTCTTCGGTGACGGTCGGGCGGTAACCGAAGCTCGCCACGCCATCGCGGATCGAACCGTCCGGGCGGCGGAACCGCACGGCATAAATGCCGGCCTTCAGCTCCGTTTCCGGCGCCAGCGCCATGTTGGCGGTCGGATAACCCAGCGTGCGACCGAGCTTCTGGCCACCGATGACTTCGCTTTCCACCGTGAAGCGATAGCCGAGCAGGCCGGCGGCGCCCACCACATCGCCTTCGCACAGAAGCGAGCGGATGCGGCTGGAGGAGACGACATCCGCACCTTCGTCGCGGAAGGCATCCACCAGCGTCACGTCGAAACCGTGGCGTTTGCCGGCCGCCATCAGAAATGCCGGGCCGCCTTCGCGGCCCTTGCCGAAATGGAAATCGAATCCGGTGACAACAGCGCTGGCGTGAAGCCAGTCGACCAGAATAGACTGGACGAATTCCTCCGCCGAGCGCTGCGAAAATTCCCGGTCGAAGGGATATTCGATGACGGAGCGGAAACCGATGGCCTCGAGAATGCGCGCCTTCAGCGGCGCGGGCGTGAGGCGGAAGACCGGCGTATCGGGACGGAAGACGGAACGGGGATGCGGCTCGAAGGTCAAAACCAGCGCGGGCACGCCGCGGGCTTCCGCCAGTTCCAGGGCACGATCCAGCACAGCCCGGTGGCCGCGATGCACGCCGTCGAAATTGCCGATGGCGATGACGCCGCCGCGAAGGGCTTCCGGCAGCGGCTCCTTTTTTTCATTGCGGTGAAAGACGGTCATGGCAATCGATCCATTCCTGCGCCAGCTATTCCTTAGCCGAGACGGCTTCAAGCAAGACGGGGCATCCACCAGCCGGGAGCAGCACCCTGCCCCTTGAGATAGGCGTTGAGAAGCGCCTCGTCCGTCTGGCCGTTCAGCGTATATTCGGCGGCGTGAATGCCGCCGCTGATATAAAGAAGGTTTAGGCCGCTCGCAATCGCGCCCTTCACATCCGTCGGCATGCCGTCGCCGATGGCGAGCACGCGGTCCTTGGCGAAGGCGCCGCGCACTTCCTTGGCCGCCGCAAGGCAGGCCTCATAGATCGGCGCATGCGGTTTGCCGGCAATGCGGACTTCGCCGCCGAGCTGTTCGTAATAGGCCGCCATGGCGCCGGCGCAGGGAATGATGCGCTCGCCGCGCTCCACCACAAGATCGGGGTTGGCGCAGATCATCGGTGCATTGCGGGCGATGAAGCCCTTGAGCATTTCGGTATAATCTTCCGGCGTTTCCGTCTCGTCGTCGAAAAAGCCGGTGCAGACCACGGACTGCGCTTGTGCCTCGCCAACGACGTCAACATCAAGGCCTTCCAGCAGCGGCATGTCGCGCTCGGGGCCAAGCAGGAAGACCTTTTTCGGGCCTTCCGCAATCAGTCCGCGGGTCACGTCGCCAGAGGTGATGATCCGATCATAAGCCTCATCCGGCACGCCGAGAACGCGAAGCTGGGCGATGACGCCGGGAGCGGGGCGCGGCGAATTGGTGATGAGCACCACCGTCTTGCCGGCCTTGCGCGCTTCGTGCAGCGCAACTGCCGCATCCGGAAAGGCGCTGACGCCATTGTGCAGCACGCCCCAGACATCCGAAAGAATAACGTCGAACCCATCAGTGATTTCGCCGAGAGTGAGAATGCGATGGGCCATGAGATGCTTTCCGGATGCTAGAAAAGGGTGAGCGTCACATCGCAAAGCGGGACGCCAATGGCAAGGAAAAAAGCGCCGCCAGGGCGGTCTTTGACCCGCCTGACGCAGCATGAACACAAATACCCCCTAGATACGATGCGGCCGCAACCCGCGAAAAGAATGTCGTCGTAGCGCCTGCCCGCACATGGGAAATTTCTGTCATGGAACGCTGATAACCATAAGCCATGAAATTTTTCAGACAGGGCGTTCTTGACTCCGGCAGAAGCCCTCCTTATCTCGGTTCCGCTGGCACTCGATAAACGAGAGTGCTAACACCCATCAGGCGAGTGCAAAAACTCGCGCAGTCATTTGATCGAGGGATTAGACAATGACAAGCACCAACTTCCGCCCGCTTCACGATCGCGTCGTCGTTCGTCGCGTTGAGTCCGAAGAAAAGACCAAGGGCGGCATCATCATTCCCGATACCGCCAAGGAAAAGCCGCAGGAAGGCGAAATCGTCGCCGTCGGTTCCGGCGCACGCGATGAGTCCGGCAAGGTCGTCGCTCTCGACGTCAAGGCTGGCGACCGGGTTCTGTTCGGCAAGTGGTCGGGCACCGAAGTCAAGCTCAACGGCGAAGACCTTCTGATCATGAAGGAAGCCGACATCATGGGCATCATCGGCTGATTTCGGCCAACCCATCCTTCCTTAAATTTCAAGCCGGACCCGTTCCGGCCATTCGAAACCAGGAGTTTTGAACATGGCAGCCAAAGAAGTAAAATTCGGCCGCACAGCACGCGAAAAGATGCTCAAGGGCGTCGACATTCTTGCTGATGCAGTGAAGGTCACCCTCGGCCCGAAGGGTCGTAACGTCGTTATCGACAAGTCCTTCGGCGCTCCGCGCATCACCAAGGACGGCGTTTCCGTCGCCAAGGAAATCGAACTGGAAGACAAGTTCGAGAACATGGGCGCGCAACTCGTTCGCGAAGTTGCCTCCAAGACCAACGACATTGCCGGTGACGGCACCACCACCGCGACCGTTCTGGCCCAGGCCATCGTTCGCGAAGGTTCCAAGGCAGTTGCTGCCGGCATGAACCCGATGGACCTGAAGCGCGGTATCGATCTGGCCGTCGCTGAAGTCGTCAAGGACCTTCAGGCCAAGGCCAAGAAGATCAACACGTCCGAAGAAGTTGCACAGGTCGGCACGATCTCTGCAAACGGCGAGCGTCAGATCGGCCTCGACATTGCTGAAGCAATGCAGAAGGTCGGCAACGAAGGCGTCATCACCGTTGAAGAAGCCAAGACCGCTGAAACCGAACTCGAAGTCGTCGAAGGCATGCAGTTCGACCGCGGCTACCTGTCGCCCTACTTCGTGACCAACCCGGAAAAGATGATTGCGGACCTCGAAGACGCATACATCCTCCTGCACGAAAAGAAGCTCTCGAACCTTCAGGCCATGCTGCCGGTTCTCGAAGCCGTCGTTCAGACCGGCAAGCCGCTCGTCATCATCGCTGAAGACGTCGAAGGCGAAGCTCTTGCAACGCTCGTCGTCAACAAGCTGCGTGGCGGCCTCAAGATCGCTGCTGTCAAGGCTCCTGGCTTCGGCGACCGCCGCAAGGCCATGCTGGAAGACATCGCCATCCTGACCGGTGGTACCGTCATCTCCGAAGACCTCGGCATCAAGCTCGAAAACGTTACTCTCGACATGCTCGGCAAGTCGAAGAAGGTTTCGATCTCCAAGGAAAACACCACCATCGTTGACGGCGCCGGCCAGAAGTCCGACATCGAAGGCCGTGTTGCCCAGATCAAGGCGCAGATCGAAGAAACCACCTCCGACTACGACCGCGAAAAGCTGCAGGAACGTCTTGCCAAGCTCGCTGGCGGCGTTGCCGTTATCCGCGTCGGCGGCTCGACGGAAGTCGAAGTGAAGGAAAAGAAGGACCGCATCGACGACGCTCTCAACGCGACGCGCGCTGCCGTTCAGGAAGGCATCGTACCGGGCGGCGGCGTTGCCCTGCTGCGTTCCTCCACGAAGATCACCGTCAAGGGTGAAAACGACGATCAGGAAGCTGGCGTCAACATCATCCGCCGCGCCCTGCAGGCTCTGGTTCGCCAGATCGCAGACAACGCGGGTGACGAAGCTTCGATCGTTGTTGGCAAGATCCTCGAGAAGAACGAAGACAACTACGGCTACAACGCCCAGACCGGCGAATATGGCGACCTGATCCAGCTCGGCATCGTTGACCCGGTCAAGGTTGTCCGCACGGCTCTGCAGAACGCAGCCTCGGTTGCTTCGCTGCTGATCACTACCGAAGCCATGATCGCCGAGCTTCCGAAGAAGGACGCTCCGATGCCGGCAATGCCGGGCGGCGGTATGGGCGGCATGGACTTCTAATCAGTCCTGTCACCGGAATTAAGAAAGGGCGGTCTTCGGATCGCCCTTTTTCTTTGCCGATACCTACGTGATTGACGGAAGGCGGCGCAGCTTAACGGCCTCATCCTTGGGCCGTCCCCAAGGATCTAATCACATCCAATAAAATCAGTCGTTTGCAGGTTCTTGGGCCTCTCCCAAGGAGGACGTCGACGCTCTCGCGAGAGATGCCACATGGAATCAACAGGTTGCACAATTCTTAAGGCCGCAGGAGGAGAAGTTCGTGTATTGTCCCGTTTTGGAACAGGCGTGATTTTATCCGGCTATTTTTTGCAGCCCTATGCAATAATGGGGCACATTCACCAGCGAATCGCCACCCCATACGGGGCCGACCTCAACTCGGACCGCCTTATAAGTGCGCTGTTTAGTTGTACTTTTTCGCATGCCTCACGATTTTGAAGAAGAAATACATAATATTTTTGATTTTCTCACTGAGTGGTTGTTGTAGGTAGTGGAAAATAAACTATAAGTCAGCCCCCGTAAGGGTTCCGCGCCGAGGCGGCCACGCATTGAAGGGGTTTCGATGTATGGCAAATATGCTCGACTGCGGGGGGCGGTAAGGGTTCAACCTAGCAGTGGCGCTTGAAGCGGCGGTGCTGGCACGTGTTCATGCGGGGGGCGCGATTTGTTTGAGATATCAAGACGCAACGATGCTCTGCCTGCGGCGGTAACAACCACGCCCGATCCCCGGACCCTGTCGCATTTCTTCATGTCGGAGGAGTGGAGCAGCGATCTTTCGAGCGGCGTCATCCGGCTCGGCGAACATGCGTCATTTATGCACGGCCTGCCGCCGGGCGAGTGCGGATTGCTCAGCCTTGTCCGCTGTTACGACCGCGCAGACCACGCCCGCGTGCTGGAACTTTTCGAGCAGGTTTCCACCGCGCCCTCACGTTTCTGTTTTTCAACCGGCCTTTCCATCTTGCCGGCGATGCGGCAGCCGGTCATCTGCATGGGTGAATCTTCCGGCTTCGAAAAAGGCCAGCAAGGGCGCATAACCGGACTTTTCCTGTTTCCGCGCTTTGAGGATATTCGCTTCGCCGCCTGAACATAATCCGGTTAGACACCCGAGACCGTTCACAAAATGAAGACGATTTGTCTTCTATTGTTCATCTTTATGGGCGGATGATTTTCGGTCATTGATATCTTCAGACATTGCAGTTCAACCGGCGACACGCCGATTATTTACCGGAGATATCCATGTCCACCAGCCAGAACGTTCTCGTTCTCATCGCCCGTCTTCTGCTTTCCTTCATCTTCATCACCTCGGGCTTCAGCAAGCTCGTCGATCCGGCCGGCACGGCCGGCATGATCACCGGCGCCGGCCTGCCCGCCGCAACCGCGCTTGCCTATATTGCAGGCCTGTTCGAACTCGTCGCCGGCCTTGCCATTCTCGCTGGTTTCCAGACCAAGATCGCTGCCTGGGCGCTTGCCGTTTTCTGCATCTTCACCGGTCTGGTTTTCCACAGCGGCACCGTTGCCGTTCCTGGCTGGCCTGAGCCGGCTCTTGGCTGGATCAACACGCTGAACGGCATCATGATGGTCAAGAACATCACCCTTGCCGGCGCTTACATCCTGCTTGCCGCCTTCGGCGCTGGCGCCTATTCCGTCGACGCCAAGCGCGGCGCGGCTGTCGCCCACGCATAAGCGAAACCGATTACCAAAAAAAAAGCCGCCGGATCGCTCCGGCGGCTTTTTTTACGTCATCAGACCGCAGCCCTGATGCGCGAGACGATTTCCTGAACCGCCGCATCGCCTTCATGGTCGGGCTTGCGGGCACGCACGAAGCAGGCTTCTGAACGGACGATGATGCCGTCCGAGAGGATTTTCAGGTGGTTGGCCTTCAGCGTCGAGCCGGTTGAAGTAATATCGACGATGATATCCGCCTGCCCCGCCGCCGGCGCACCCTCGGTCGCGCCGAGGCTTTCAACGATACGATACAGCTGAATGCCGTGCTGGCGCGAAAAGAACTGCTGCGTCAGCCGCCAATATTTGGTGGCAATGGCGAGCCTTCGGCCATGACGGGCGCGGAATTCGGACGCCACATCGCCAAGATCGGCCATGCTGTCCACATCGAGCCAGATCTCAGGCACGGCGACAACGACATCCGCATGACCGAAACCGAGACGGGCGCAGAATTCCACCTGCGCGTCGGCATTGGTCAGCCCCTCGCGTACAAGGTCCTCACCCGTCACGCCGAAATCCACCGTGCCAGCGCCGATCTCGCGGGCGATCTCGGAGGCTGAGAGATAGGCGATCTCGATATCGTCACGTCCTTCGATGCGGCCGCGATAGGAGCGGTCGTTACCGACCGACGCAACCTTCAACCCGGCGCGTTCCAGAACGGCGGACGCGTCTTCCTTCATCCGGCCCTTGGAGGGCAATGCGATGGTGATCATGGCTTGTCGCTCCCGCGCATCGTCTCGATGCGATCCAGCCAGAGCGAGAAGCCCACTGCCGGTATTTTTTCCTGTGCGCCGAGAAGCGTGAGCAGCCGGTCGTAACGGCCGCCGCCCGCCAGCACGCTGTCGCTGCCCGCCTCCACCACCTCGAAAACAAGGCCGGTATAATAATCGAGCGGGCGGCCAAAGGCAGCGCCATAGGTGACGGTTTCAAGATCGACACCGGCATTGGCAAGGGCCGCAACGCGTTTATCGAAAGCGGAAAGCGCGCCGTCCAGCTTCAGTTTGGCCTTGGCGGCAAAATCGCCAAGAACCTGCGAGGCCCGAGGCAAAGGCGCCTGCAAGGCCAGGAACTGTTTCAGCAACTCGAAACTCTCATCCGGCAGGCGCGTCGCCGCAAGCGCGAGCTTCTCCCGCAGACGGCGGGCAATTTCGAGCGGTGAGCGGCTGGCATTGGTGGAATAGCCGGTTTCCTGCATCACCGTGTCGAGATAATCGACCAGCACCGCCTCGTCGCCCGTCGCCAGAAGGCCGGCGACCCGCGCGTCGAGGCCGGTCATTGGCTTCGGATGCATAAGGCTTTCCAGCAGCGCGTCCAGCTGCGCCATATCGCCGAAGGCCTGCACCAGCCGCTTCTGCCAGCCGAGCGGCAGGCCAAGCGCTGCAACCACCGCCTCGAATACCTGCTGGTCACCCAGCGTCACCGCAAGCGAACGGCCGGGCAGCAGCCGCTTCAAAATGCCGGTGGCGTCGATGACAGCGCGGGCATCGGCAGCGGCAATATCGGTATCGCCGAGATCTTCGATGCCGGCCTGATAAAACTCGCTTGCACCTTCACGGCGCTGGCGGAAGACCTCACCCACATAGGAATAACGCTTCGGCGTACCGGTCGCCGTCTCGATATGGCGCAGGCAGACTGGGATGGTGAATTCGGGGCGCAGGCAGAGGCTTGTCCCCGTCTCGCTTTCCGTCATGAAGATACGGCGGCGCAAATCCTCGCCGGCCATATCCAGAAACGGTTCGGCGGGCTGGATCACAGGCGTGTTCACGCGGCTTGTGCGGCGCGCGGCGAATTCTTCCAGTAGCTCTCCGGAAAATTCCGGCATGTCGATCAGGGGCATGGAACGGTACTTTTCGTCACGGTTCGAGCGGCTGCATCATTTCGATGCGGTTTCCGAAGGGATCATGGACATAAAACCGGTGATACCCTTCCAGCGGCTCATCCTCAACCACATGGCAGCCTGCTGTTTCAAGTGTTTTTCGCAAGCTTGCCAGATCATCGACCAGAAGGGCCGGATGGGCTTTCTTCGCCGGGCGGAAATCCTGCTCGACGCCGAGATGCAGTTTTATCGGGCCGCAGGTGAACCAGCACCCGCCGCGTGCGGCCAGATTGGCGGGCTTTGCCTGCTCCGCAAAACCAAGCAGGCGGCCGTAAAACCGCCGCGCTTCTTCTTCGCAGCCCGCCGGCATTGCCAGTTGAACATGGTCGAGCGCAAGGATCGCCATGGCTTCAGCGCCCTTCGGCGGCGCGGCGAACGTCCTCTGCCTGATGCTCCAGAATCTCGCGAACCTTCGCCACCAGCTCGGCTTCCGGCACGCTGACCTGCGCCACCCGCGCCTCGCGCCAGCTGGCATTGTCCTCGATCTCGCCGGAAAGGCGCTTGCCTTCGATCAGATCCTTGATCTGCACCACGCCCTCGGCGCGCTCGTCACCGCCCTGAATGATGGCGATGGGGGAGCCGAGACGGTCGGCATATTTCAGCTGGTTGCCGAATTTCTTCCAGTTGCCCTGATACATTTCGGCGCGGATGCCCTCGGCGCGCAGCGCCTGGGTAAAGCGCTGGTAACGGCCCATGCTCTCCACATCGCCATCCATGACCGTGACGAGCACCGGGGCGAGCGGCTTGACCTGTCCGAGCTTGCCGAGGTTCTTCAGCGCCGTCATCAGGCGTGAAACGCCGATGGAGATGCCAGTAGCCGGAACCGGCTGGCCCATGAAACGCGAAACGAGACCATCGTAACGACCGCCACCGCCGACCGAGCCGAACACGACCTTTTCGCCCTTTTCATTGGTAACGTCGAAAGTCAGCTCAGCCTCAAAGACCGAACCCGTATAATATTCGAGGCCTCGAACGACGGAGGGGTCGATCTTGATGCGTGTCGCATCATAACCGGCACTGGAGACCAGGGCGCCGATGGTGTTGAGTTCATCAACGCCTTCCTCGCCCTTCGCCGTACCCGCAACCAGTTCTGCAAGATCATCGGCACTATCGGCATAATTCGTGATACCGACGAAAAACAGAACCTTTTCGATCTGCTCGTCACCGAGGCCCGCACCCTTGGTGAAATCACCCGACTCATCCTTGCGGCCGGGACCGAGCAGCAGCTTCACGCCCTCCGGGCCGAACTTGTCGAGTTTGTCGATGGCGCGCAGCACGTTGAGACGACGACCGGCATTGTCCTCACCCCCGAGGCCGATCGCTTCCATGACGCCGTCGAGCACCTTGCGGTTGTTGACGCGGATGACATAGTCGCCGCGGCTGATGCCGAGCGCTTCCATCGTATCGGCCATCATCATGCACATTTCGGCATCGGCCTGCACGCCGGAGGCGCCCACCGTATCGGCATCGAACTGCATGAACTGCCGGAAGCGGCCGGGGCCTGGCTTTTCATTGCGGAAGACATAACCGGCGCGATAGGTGCGGTAAGGCAGCTGGATTTCGTTGAAATTCTCAGCGACATGACGGGCGAGCGGTGCGGTCAGGTCGTAGCGCAGGCTCATCCATTGGTCGTCGTCATCCTGTAGCGAAAACACGCCTTCGTTCGGACGGTCGCTATCGGGCAGGAATTTTCCGAGCGCATCGGTATATTCGAACAGAGGGGTCTCGATCGGATCGAAACCGTAAAGCTCGTAGACCTTGCGGATTTTCTCGATCATCTCATTGGTGGCATGGATATCGGCAGCAGAACGATCCACGAAGCCGCGCGGCAGGCGGGCTTTCAGTTTCTGAGGCTTTTTTGCTTTTTCGCTCATGATGCCGATCCGATATTTTCCTGAAATTATGCCGGTGTTAAAGCGCGCCGCGCTTTAATTTCTGTTTTTGCGCATGTCTTTATCCCAAAATCGCTGCGCACTTTTGGGAGACATGCTTTAGAGGATGAAGCCCGGTGCGGCAAGCCGCAAAGGCTGCGGTTCTGCTGGCCCCGCAAGGCAAGTGATGATATATGGGATACGTGTATCCCACTTCGGATCGTAAAGGACCTGCCCCCATGAGCAAACAGACGGCCATCCGCCTGCCTGATGAGACCTATGAGCGGCTGAAGGCGCTGTCTGAGCGCACGGGCCGCACATCGGCTTACTATATCCGCGAGGCGATCGAGAAACATATCGAGGATATGGAAGACCTTTATCTTGCAGAAGAGGCGACTCGGCAACGCATCTCCAATAAGGAGCGCACCTATACTCTGGAAGAAGTGATGCGTGATCTTGATCTGGAGAATTGAATTCCAGCGAAATGCCGTCAAGCAACTGGGCAAGCTGACGAAGAGCGATGCCAATCGCATCGTTTCATTTCTGACGGACCGCGTTGCCCAGGACGACAATCCGCGCAGAACCGGCGCAGCGCTGCAAGGTTCTGAGCTCGGAAATTTCTGGCGTTACCGGGTGGGCGATTACCGCATCATCTGCGATATACAGGACCACAAGCTGGTCGTTCTGGTGGTCGAAATCGGCCATCGCCGTGAAATTTACCGTTAGGCATTCATGATCCTCGAAGCCCTGCAATATGCCGCCACCCGTGCGGTCACGCCGAAAGAATTCCGGCCGCATGTCCGCTATTCCGTCAACCTCTGGGCGCGCGCCAATCGCTGCGCGAAAGCCTGGGCGGAGCATGAGAACAACAGCCGGCAATTCGTGCTGCAAGCGGCGAGAAAGCTGAAGCAGCGACGGACGGCAGTCGTTCTGGGTTCCGGCCTGTTGCGGGATGTACCCCATGATGCGCTGGTAGCGATGTTCGATACCGTCGTTCTGGTCGATCTGGTGCATCTTGCCAGCGTCCAGGCGAAGCTGCGGCTGAACGCCAAAAAGAATGTCCGCATCGCCAATCGCGATCTCTCCGGCTTCGATGATCTCCTGGCGGGCCGGACGGCGGAACCGCTCGATTTCCTGCGGCGGGTGCCCTATCTCGATTTCGTCGTCTCGGCCAACCTCCTGTCGCAGATCGGCACGGGCGCGCAGCATCGGCTGGAACGGGAGAAAATCGCTGCTGCGCCGGATGATCTCTTGCCAAAGCTCATCCATACGCATGTCGATGCACTGGCCGGCCTGCCCTGCAAGGTTTGCCTTGTGACGGATACAGCCTTCGATGTCATCGGCAAGGATGGAAGCATGCAGCAGCATGAAGACCTGCTGCATGGCATCGAGATTGCCGCGCCTGCTGCCGCATGGGACTGGCCACTAGCCCCCTTCGGGGAGGAAAGCAGGGATTATCGCATCGTGCATCATGTCATTGCGCGGGAAATGACGTGATCATCACGCGCCTTGCGCCTGCGGCCTACAACCCCGCAAGTCCCGCCTTATAATCCTCCGACGCCGCCCGGCTGAGACGCTCCAGCTCCATCGCAGCGCGGCTGGTATGGCGCTCCTTGTGGCGCAGCAGGGCAAAATTGCGTGCCGGCAGATCGATACCGGCACGAACTAGCAGGCCCTGCCGCAGGAAAAGCGACGCGACGGAAGCGGAGACGGCGGTGGCCGCGCCGCCGGAGCGGGCAGCCATCACCACGGCCTCGTTGGATGGCAATTCCAGCATGACGGAGAGCTCACCCGGATCCACACCCATCTGCCGCACCGCCGCCTCAAAGGCGGAACGGGTACCGGAGCCCTGTTCGCGTAGAACCCACGAGGTGCCGTAAAGCATATCAAGTGCTGTGAGATAACGGCCATCAGCGAAAGGGTGGGCCGAACCGGTGACGACCAGCAGCTTGTCAGACACGACGGGCTGCACCATCAGTGCCGGCTCATCGATCTTGCCTTCGATGAACCCCACCTCCGCCAAGCCCTCCAGCACCGCCTGCGTCACCGTCTTGGTATTACCGATATCAAGCCGCACGGTCACGCCGGGATAGAGTTTCTTGAACTGCATCAGAATTGGCGGCAGCCAGTAGCTTGCAATCGTCTGGCTGGCGCAGACGGTGATTTCGCCGCGCGTCAGCCCGCCCATCTCAGAGAGGATCAATTCGGCATTGCGTACACGCGCCAGCGTCGCCTTTGCTTCGCCCAGAAACGCCCGGCCGCTTTCGGTCAACTCGATGTTGCGGCCGACGCGATGGAACAGCTCGACATTATAAAAGGCCTCGAGGTTCTTGATGGCGGAACTGACGGCGGACGCCGTGAGGCCGATGGCTTCGGCGGCGCGGGTCAGATGTTCGCGTTCGGCGACGGCGATGAAGATGCGGAGCTGTTCGAAGGTCATGGCGTTTCATTCGATTTTATCGAACGATATATGCCATATTATTTGATAGAATAAAACAGGCGACTGCGGCATTGTCTGCCCATGGCACACCATCGCACCCTCGCTCACCCCTTTCAGTTTTCTCTCCGCTGGCTCAGCCCGCTTCTGCCGGGCATTCTCATCTGCGCGGCGGTCAGCTGCGCGGCCATTCTGGCGGAGCGTTTTCAGGTACGGATTGCCGGCCACGCCTGGCTTGGCGATCTGGTGCTTGCCATCCTGATCGGCACGCTTTTGCGTTCGCTGGTGTCGCTGCCTTCAGTCGCTTCGGCGGGGATAAAGTTCAGTGCCAAGACGCTGCTTGAAATCGCCGTGGCGCTTCTCGGCGCATCCTTGAGCCTTTCCATTCTCAAAGGCGCTGGCGGCTTGCTGATCGGCGGCATCGCGCTGATCGTGGCGCTGTCGTTGGCTGTGAGCTACGCAGCCGGACGAATGCTGGGTCTACCGCCCAAACTCGCAACCCTTATCGCCTGCGGCAATTCCATCTGCGGCAATTCCGCCATTGCAGCTGCTGCGCCCGCCATCGGCGCCAAGCCTGAAGATGTCGCCGCCTCGATTGCTTTTACTGCCGTTCTCGGTGTCGCTGCCGTGCTTTTGATGCCGTTCCTGCCGCAGCTCCTCGGACTCGACGCCACCCAATACGGCATCTTCGCCGGGCTTACGGTCTATGCCGTGCCGCAGGTTCTGGCCGCCACCGCACCGCTTGGAGCCGTGGCCGTGCAGACGGGCACCATCGTCAAGCTCATCCGCGTGCTGATGCTAGGGCCTGTCATCGCCACTCTCTCCGTCATTCACGGCCAGTCCGGCAAGGGACGCCTGAAGCTGCAGCAGATGGTTCCGTGGTTCATCATCGGCTTCGTGCTGATGATCATGGCACGCTCCTTCGGCCTCATCCCCGAGGTCCTGCTTTCCCCCGTCGCCTCGCTCTCCAACATTCTCACGATCATGTCGATGGCGGCTCTGGGACTATCCGTCGATATTCGCAGCCTTCGCCATGCCGGTGGCAAGGTCATCATTGCCGCCAGCCTGTCGCTCGTGCTGCTGGGCGTTCTGAGTTTCGGCCTGATCATTCTGACGCAGGCAGCCTGATCAAACAGGGCTTGCTGGAGAGCTTTATTTAGCGGTGCTGACCGTCAATTTGTAGTGCGCGCCGAGCCCGCGGCGCGGCGATCCCAGGATCAGCGTCGGGCGGATCAGCCATTCCGTATCCGCCTTGGGCGTCAGGGTCGCCGTTTTCCCTTGGGAATCGCTGAAGAAGATCGCGTCCTCATCCGGCGTCGAAAAATCGAATATCGCCATCAGCACAAATTCGCTTGACGCGGCAAGTTCGATCTTCACCGTCTGCCCCGCCTTCACCTTCAGGCGATACACATCGCCACGCCCACGCCGCGTCCAGCCGTCCAGCGTCAGCGGTCCTTCCGGCGGCAGGGCTACTTCCCTCAGCCTTTCACCGTCATCGAGCCAGATGCCATCGACATTGCGGCTTTCCGCCAAGGATGGATGCGGCAAGGCAGCCACGGCCATGGTGAGCGCCAGAAGAAGGGAGGTTACCTTCATGGACGTACAAACTCCCGCCGCATGACCTCTATCGGCTGGCGGCAATGACAGCCTTCGATATGGTCGTTGACCATACCCATGGCCTGCATGAATGCATAGACGGTCGTCGGGCCGACAAAGGTCCAGCCCCGTTTCTTCAAATCCTTGGAAAGGCGGATGGAGGCGGCGCTGGTGGGATTGGCCCTTAACGTCGCATAGTCCAGCCTTTGCGGCCTTTCTGCGGCAGCGGGTTCGAAACCCCAGAAATAACGGGCGAGCGAACCGAATTCATCGCGCAGCGCCATGGCGCGGCGGGCATTGTTGATGGTCGAAACGATCTTGCCGCGATGGCGGATGATGCCCTTGTCGGCAAGGCAGCGCTCGATATCGGCGTCACCGAATTCCGCCACCTTTTCGAATTCGAAATTGGCGAAAGCGAGACGGAAAGCCTCGCGCTTGCGCAGAACGGTCAGCCAGGAAAGGCCGGACTGGAAACCTTCCAGGCAAATCTTCTCGAAAAGGCGGCGATCGTCGGTGACGGGATAACCCCATTCCTCGTCGTGGTAACGGCTGTAATCCGCAAGTCCCTGCTGCCAGAAACACCGCACCAGGCCATCCGCGCCCGTTTCAATTCCCGCTTCATTCATTCCGCAATCACCCTTCTCACTCCAGCCCGCGACCGGTTCAGACCGCGCACTTACCACTCATTCACCACGTTTCAAAACCGGGTGCTAACCTTAAATACAGCTTTCCCTAATCAAGCGCTTTTTAATGAGCCGCCATTTACGATTCGCTGGCGTCGAGGTGCGAACTTGTCCGTCAAAGCGGGCGAACAGGCCCGCAAATCCATAGTTGCGACATCCCGCAGAGAGAGTCCACCCGATGACGATGAAGTCCGTTTTTCTGGCGCTGAGCCTCGTTTCCACCTTTGCCGTTCCGGCCGCCATGGCCAATGAGCGTTATCGCGAGCGTCCGCCCATTGTCGTCAGCCCCGATCTTTCCGCCCCCTGGGTCACCCAGCTCGGCGGTCGCGGCAATGTTCGCCCCGTGGTTTATCCGCGCGCCCCTGCCGCACGCCAGCCGTTCTTCCAGCGGCGTCAGGCCGCCATGCCGCAGCGCCCCAGCTCCGGCGTCACATCGCAGCGCCCGGCAAGGGTGCAGAATGCCGCAGTACGCCCCAACGCGCCGGTGCGCACCCAGATCGCACCGCAATTCCTGCCGCAGATCGTCACCTATACGACCAGTGAAAAACCCGGGACCATCGTCATCGATACGCCGAACCGTTTCCTTTATCTCGTTCTCGCCGATGGCAAGGCCCGGCGGTACGGCGTCGGTGTCGGCAAGCCCGGTTTCGAATGGGCAGGCACCCACAAGGTGACCCGCAAGGCGGAATGGCCGAGCTGGACCCCGCCGAAGGAAATGATCACCCGCGAGGCGAGGAAGGGACATTACCTGCCGGCCTTCATGGAAGGCGGCCCGGCGAACCCGATGGGCGCGCGCGCCATGTATCTCGGCTCGACGCTTTACCGCATCCACGGCACCAACCAACCCTGGACAATCGGCAGCAACAATTCCTCCGGCTGCATCCGCATGCGCAACGAGGATGTCACCGATCTCTATGAACGCGTGAATGTGGGCACCAAGGTCATAGTGATATGATGGCAACGGCACCGCTAATACGTAGGCTTATATTCGGCGTGGCGGCGCATCGCGCTTGAATTGACGTCCCGCAGCGGTACAATCGGCGCTAGATTGATTGAAGGAGACTTGGCGGGGGACGCCAGGCGCCGGACCTCTCTCACAAAGATGACGGAACGGCCTTGAAACGGGTGGTCAACTGACCGCCCGTTTTTCGTTTCTGTCATTCAAATGTTATCAAAAAACGGTTTGGTGAATTACTGATATCAATCTGGATTCACTTCATGCCGCGCCATACTTCATTTGTTTGCGCCCTGCTCTTCAGCGGCGTTTCCTTCTCTGCCGCAATCGCGGGCGAATTTGAAATTTCCGGTTATGGCGGCTGGCAAAGCGCGCCGCACAGCGATGTGACGGTTTCCGACGGGCCTGATTTCCGGGCCGGGTGGGAAGGCAAGTCGTTTTCCAATCCACCCTATTGGGGCGTGCGCGGCACCTACTGGTTCGATGAGGGCCAGCTCAGGAATTTCGGCATCTCGCTCGATTTCACCCATGACAAGGTCTATGCCGACGACGAGACGCTTGCCCGTTCCGGCTGGTCGCATTTCGAATTCACCGACGGCCTGAACCTTTTGACGCTGAATGCGCTCTATCGCTTCCCGCTGGAATCCCTGCCGATCACCCCTTATGTGGGTGCCGGCGTCGGCATCAACGTGCCGCATGTGGAAGTCTACCGTCCCTCAGGCAGGACCTTCGAATACCAGTTCGGCGGCGCAACCCTGCAGGCGCAGGCCGGCCTCAGCTACCGCATCACCGACAACTGGTCGACCTTCGTGGAATATAAGGGCACCTATTCCTTCGTCGACGTCGATATCGACAATGGCGGCTCGTTGAAGACCGATATCATCACCAATGCGGTGAATTTCGGCGTGGCGTATAAGTTCTAGCTCTCTTCCGTCATTCATGTGCTTGTCACAGGAATCCAGCCGACGCGCGTCTGCGCGGCGGGGAGAGTCCTTCAAGCCCAAAGACTTGGGCTGGCTGGATCCCTGTGACAAGCACAGGGATGAGGAGAGAACAAAGAAAACCCTCACGACCCAATCTTTGCGGCACACGTCATGGCGCGCTGGATCACTGCCTTATCGGCACACGGCGTTCTAAACCGAAAGCCTCGCCGGTTTCGGCCCGCCATAGGCCCAGTCCAGCAGCTCCACCGTGTGCAGGATCGGCATATCCGTGCCGGTTCCGATCTGCGTGATGCAGCCGATATTGCCTGTCGCGATGACATCCGCCCGTGTGGCCTCGATGTTCTTCACCTTGCGCGCCTTCAGCGTGGCGGAAATCTCCGGCTGCAGAATGTTGTAGGTTCCGGCCGAGCCGCAGCAGAGATGCCCTTCCGCCGGATCGCGCACGGTGAAACCCGCCGCCTTCAGCAATTGTTTTGGGGCGAGCGTTATTTTCTGGCCGTGCTGCATGGAGCAGGCGGAATGATAGGCCACCGTCAGACCCTGATTCTGCTTTTGCGGCAGATCGAGGGTGGCGAGATATTCGGTGATGTCCTTCGCCAAAGCCGAGACCCGTGCGGCTTTTTCGGCATAGGCCGGATCGAGCCGCAGCATATGGCCGTAATCCTTGATGGTGGTGCCGCAGCCGGAAGCGGTGATGATGATGGCGTCGAGACCGCCGCGTTCCATCTCGCGCGTCCAGACGTCAACGTTGCGCCTTGCGGAGGTGAGCGCCTCTTCCTCGCGCCCCATATGATGCACGAGAGAACCGCAGCAGCCCTCCCCCTTCGGCACCACGACCTCAATGCCGAGCCGCGCCAGCAGGCGCAACGTCGCCTCGTTGATGCCGGGATCGAGCACCGGCTGGGCGCAGCCGGTGAGGATTGCCACGCGTCCACGTTTCTCGCCTTCGGCCGGCCGCTCTCCCGGACGGGTCGATGCGGAGGCCGCAGGCACGGCGACGGGGGCGAGAGCGAGCATGGATTGCAGCGGCTTCAGCGCCGGAACCTTGGCAAGCAGACCGGAGAAAGGCCGCGCCAGCCGGGCCAGATGCAGGGCCAGCCGGAAACGGGCTGGATGGGGCAGGACGGCAACCAGAAGATTACGGATCAGCCGATCCCTGAAGGGGCGCTTGTATGTCTGTTCGATATGGGCGCGAGCATGATCGACCAGATGCATGTAATCCACGCCGGAGGGACAGGTGGTGGTGCAGGCAAGGCAGGAAAGACAGCGGTCGATATGGGTGACGACCTCGCGGTCGGCCGGGCGACTGTTTTCCAGCATGTCCTTGATGAGGTAGATGCGGCCGCGCGGACTGTCCAGCTCGTTGCCGAGCGTGACATAGGTGGGACAGGTGGCGGTGCAGAAGCCGCAATGCACACATTTGCGCAGGATTTTTTCGGATTCCGCCACATGCGGATCGGCCAGTTGTTCTGATGTGAATGATGTTTGCATGGTTCAGACGGCCCCTTCCATCGTTACGGCCATCTTGCCGGGATTGAAGATGCCCGCCGGATCGAGCTTCTCCCTGATACGCGCAGAAAGCAGCGCTTCCGCCGCCGGGCGCGGTTCGAAGGCAGCGACCGTGGCGCGCGCCGCATCACTTGCCCTCACCAAAGTCGCGTGGCCGCCGCCAAGCGCCCGGATCGCGCCCCGCAGCAAATCCGCCTCGGGGTCCGCCTCCATCTGCATCCAGACAAGGCCGCCCTGCCAGTCGTAAAAGGCGTCTATGCCCGCCTCCATGCGCAGCGCCGCAACAAGCTGATGCCCCACCGAAGGCGCGACCGATACTTTCCACAAGGGCTTCGCCGCCTGCCCGGCATAGGGCGCGACATCGCGCACCTGACGCCACAAAAGCCTGCTCTCCTCGGCCTCCAGCAGCGCCCACGGCCCGACCCGGTCCATGACGGAAAGGAGTTTGGCCGTGCGCGCCTCCACCGAAGCCGCAAGGCCTTCCAGACGCAGAATGGTCGCCGGGCCGTCCGGCAATCCGCCATCGATGAAACGGGAACGAACGCTTTCCGGCAGATGCGCCGCGCCGGAAACCTCGACGCTCATCGCCATCGCCGCCGCCATGATGCGCGTCGCCGCTTCATCGTCGAGACCGGAAACGACGACGGTTTTTTCCACCGGTGGTTTCGGCAGCACGCGGAATGTGACTTCGGTGAGGAAACCGAGCGTGCCGAAAGACCCGGCCAGGAATTTCGAAAGATCAAGCCCGGTTACATTCTTCATCACCCGGCCGCCGGCCTTGATGACCTCACCGCTGCCATTGACGAAACGGATACCCAGCAGGCTGTCGCGGGCCGCACCGGCCACATAACGGCGCGGGCCGGAAACATTGGCGGCGAAGACGCCACCAATGGTCGGCTCACCTTCGGTGCCCATGATCGGGCGGTGATCCATCGGCTCGAAGGCCATCATCTGGCGGTTTTCAGTGAGAGCCGCCTCGACGGTGGCGAGCGGGGTGCCGGCCCTGACGGTCATGACCATTTCGGCGGGCAGATAGGAAACGATGCCGTTCATCGCGCGGGAAGAGAGTGCTTCATCTGCCGTGACAGCATTGCCGAAACCGGAGCGGGTGTTGCCGCCGATGATTTTCAGTGCGGATTTTCGCGCGGCGTGGTCGCGGATGATGTCGGCGACCTGGGTTTCTGCATAGGGGGTCAGCATGGGGCGGCGGGCTCCGGGCATGGGACAGCGACGTTTGCGCGAGGGGCACCCCCCTCTGCCCTGCCGGGCATCTCCCCCTCAAGGGGGGAGATCGATATGCCGCACTCGCTCGTTCCATGGGCGGTGTGTTCTCCGCTTGCCGATCTCCCCCCTTGAGGGGGAGATGCCCGGCAGGGCAGAGGGGGGTAAGCCACACTCTCCAACGTCAAAAATCCCACACCCATCATCCCCTCGCCTCCAGCGGAAACACCTTGGAAGGGTTCATCAGCCAGTCCTCATCGAAAGCCGCGCGCACCGCCATCTGCTGGGCAAGATCGGCCTCGCCGTACTGGTGGCGCATCAAGTCCCGTTTTTCGATGCCCACACCATGTTCGCCGGTGAGACAACCGCCGGCATCGACGCAGAGCTTCAATATTTCATTGCCTGCCTCTTCCGCACGGGCTGCGTCCTCCGGATCGTTGGCGTTGAACAGGATGAGCGGGTGCATGTTGCCATCGCCGGCATGGAAGACATTGGCGACGCGCAGGCCGAGCCGGTCGGTGATTTCGCTTGTCTTTTTCAATACATAAGAAAGTTGCGAAAGCGGCACCGTTCCATCCATGCAGATATAATCCGCGATGCGGCCGGTCGCGCCGAAGGCGGATTTGCGGCCTTTCCAGATTGCCGCCGCTTCCATCGCCGACTGGCATTCCTTCACCGTCTTCACGCCATGTTTTCGGGCAATCGCCACGATGTCAGCCAGCATGGCATCCATTTCCGCCTCGGAGCCTTCGACCTCGACGATCAGCAGCGCGCCGACATCCAGCGGATAGCCCGCTTTGGCGAAGGCCTCGCAAATTTCGATGGCCGGCTTGTCCATGAATTCGATGGCGACCGGGATGATGCCCGCCCCGATGATATCGGCCACGCAGGAACCGGCCTCCTCGGACGTCTCGAAGCCGAACAGCACCGGTCGCGCGCCTTCCGGCCTGGCGATCAGCCGCACTGTCGCTTCCGTGACGATACCGAGCTGACCTTCCGAGCCGCAGACGAGGGCGAGCAGATCGTAGCCGGCCGCATCGAGGTGCTTGCCGCCCAGTTCCAGCACTGTGCCATCGACAAGCACCATTTTCACGCCAAGCAGATTATTGGTGGTGACGCCGTATTTCAGGCAATGCGCGCCGCCGGAATTCATGCCGATATTGCCGCCGATGGTGCAGGCAAGCTGCGAGCTGGGGTCCGGCGCGTAAAAGAAACCTTCTGCACCTGCCGCATCGGAAATGGAAAGATTGGTGACGCCCGCCTGCACCCGCGCTGTACGGTTATAAAAATCCAGTTCGAGGATCGAGGCCATCTTGGAAAGGCCGACCACCACCGCATCCTCTTGCGGGATCGCCCCGCCGGAGAGCGAGGTGCCAGCCCCGCGCGGCACAACCGGTATGCCGTAACGGTGACAATATGTCATCACCGCCGCCACCTCCTCCGTCGTTTTCGGTAACGCCACGGCCAGCGGCAGGCGGCGATAGGAGACGAAGGCGTCGGTTTCGAAAGGCACGAGTTCGCGCGGTTCGTGCACGAGACAATCCGCCGGCAGAATATCCTTGAGGTCCGCTATGATGCGGTCACGCCCCGCGACGACTTTCGCGCGCGGCTCCAGAAACTTGATCGGCTGCGTCACCGCCCCTCCTCCATGCCATCTTACCAACTGGTATTCTTTCTTTACCACTTTGAAACGACGCAATCAAATGTTATGGATTTTTTCCATTCTGGAAACAATCGAGGGCAACTATGACGAATCTGGGCGATCTGGAAGTCTTCGCAAGCGTTGCCGCTTCCGGCAGCATGTCGTTGGCCGCAAGGGAGCTCGGTTATTCGCCCGCCGTCATTTCCAAGCGCATCAAGCGGCTGGAAGAAAAGCTGGGCGCACGGCTTTTCCAGCGCACCACGCGGCAAATCTCTTTGACCGAAGCGGGACAGGGCTTTTACGAGCGGGTGCTTGCCGTGCTGGAAGGGCTGGAGGAGGCCGAGGATTTCGTGTCCGGCCGCGCCAATACGGTCAACGGTACGCTGAAGGTTTCCGCGCCGACCTCCTTCGGGCGCATGCATATCGCGCCGCATCTGAAGGGTTTCATGGAGCGGCATCCGGATCTTTCGGTCAATCTGGTGCTGAGCGACGAATTCATCGACATCATCGAGGGTGGTTACGATCTGGCGATCCGTATCGCCGATCTCAATTCCTCCAGCCTCGTAGCTCGCAGGCTGGCGCCGGTGCGTCGCATGCTTTGCGCGTCAGCGGACTATGTGGCTGCCCACGGTATGCCGACAACAATCGAGGACTTGAAGAAGCACCGCTGCCTGCCTGCCCATAATAACGATGTCTGGCGGCTGGAGGGACCGAGCGGCGCGATGAGCATTCGCCCGGAGGGGATGCTTATCACCAATTCCAGCGAGGTGATCCGCGAGGCGGTGATATCAGGGCTCGGCATTGCGCTGCGCTCCACCTGGGATATCGGCCATGAATTGCGCAGCGGCAAGCTGGTGCAGGTTCTGCCGGGTTATGAGGGATCGCGAAACGTCACGCTCTCGGCGGTTTATCCGAGCCGGCAATTCCTGCCTGCGAAAGTGCGGCTGTTCATCGATTATCTGGCCGGGCTCTATGGGCCTTCACCCTATTGGGAGCAGAGCTGAGGGAACCGCCGCCTTTCTCATCCCTGTGCTCGTCACAGGAATGAAGGGTGGGGATGGCTCAGTGCCCGCCCTCGGCATGGGAGCGGCGGATGCGGCGCACCACCCACCAGACGCCGAAGACCGCGAAAGGAACGGAGATGCCGGTGACCACGGCGGGGTCGAGCGGCAGCACATCATGGCTGATCGCCTTGGTGAGATAACCGATGAGGCCGACGACATAATAGGAGATGGCCGCGACCGAGAGGCCTTCCACGGTCTGCTGCAGGCGAAGCTGCATGGCGGCGCGTTTGTTCATGGTGTTCAGCAACACCGTATTCTGCCGTTCCAGTTCCACATCGATCCAGCTTCGAACCAACGCCGTGGCGCGATAGAGCTTGCGCGACAGGTTGGCCTGCCGCTCCTCCACCGACTGGCAGGTGCGCATGGCCGGCGCCATGCGCCGTTCCAGAAAGCTACCCATGGTCTCATGGCCCTGTACCGGGGTTTCGGCGAGCGCCCGGATGCGTTCGCGCACGATGCCGTCATAGGCGCGGCTGGCGCCAAAGCGATAGAGGCTGAGCGCGGCATTGGCCTCCAGCTCCGCGGCAAGCCGGGTCATTTCCGCCAAGAGCGCATCGGCCTCGTCGCGCGCACCGTTTTTCATGCGCTGGGTGATACCCGTCAAACCGTCCTCGATGCGGCGGATTTCCGGCGACAGCGTCTGCGCCATCGGCAGGCCGAGCATGGCAAGGGTGCGATAGGTCTCGATATCCAACAGCCGCTGCACCAGCGCACCGCGGCTGTAATCGCTGAGGCCCCGGTCGATCACCAATATCTGCGTCAGCCCGTCGCGATCCTGCCGGAAATCGGTGAGGATCGCCGCCTGACCGTCACGCACGTCACTGTGACAGAGGCTGGTCGGCTCGAAGATTGTCTCCGCCTGAGACGCCACGCCATTTTCCGGGCGGATTTCAAGCCGCACGCCCGAGATCAGCGAGCCGGGCGGCGAAAAGCCGTCACCGAAGGGATCGCCGGCAATCTCGCCGCCGAATTTTTCCGGCGCGGGGCCATCCCAGAACCAGGTCGAAAATTCGGTATGCCGCTCCCAGCGCAAGGTGCCCTGCCCCCAGGGCATGGCATGGTGACGGGCATCGCGCTCCGGCGGCGCAACACCGCGGCTGCGCGACATTTCCGCGATGACCGAGTGATGCACGGCGGAACCGCCATCCATCATGAAGGCGAGCTGGACGATGATGCGCGAGGGTGCGAGAAGCACCGTCGGCCGCGCATGAACCTCCCCGAGCGCCAGCGATCTTTCCGGCGCGCTTGCGAAAGCAAATCTACCTTTGGCCATGGCAATATCGTCCCCGCCTGTTGCGCTGGTTTCATTGGAGCATTTCCAGGAAAAGTGGACCCCGGTTTTCCGTCCGGAAATGCGCAAAAATAAAGAGTTAGAGTGTTTTCGCGATTCGAAGAAAAGCGAAAAAACTCTAAAACATCGATCACGATGAAAACACCGCAATCGACGCCGCTGTCATTGTTTTGATCCACCTGGCGGAAAAATCCGCCCTCGTCGCCCTGTCCTGCTGCTGCTTTAACAAAAGCCAATT
Organism: Agrobacterium sp. ST15.16.055; assembly: GCF_027956555.1. Taxonomy (NCBI): domain Bacteria; kingdom Pseudomonadati; phylum Pseudomonadota; class Alphaproteobacteria; order Hyphomicrobiales; family Rhizobiaceae; genus Agrobacterium; species Agrobacterium sp. ST15.16.055. The sequence goes on along the minus strand of NZ_JAQKGN010000003.1, from coordinate 304,714 downwards.
CGAAAAGGCAGATGCCGTGTTGCCGCAGGCATGGCGCGGATGAGGCGCGGAACTGGATAGAATATTTGACCAGTGCGCTGCTTCGCTGATAATTTGCCCCATCGAAATACGGGGCGGGATTTCGCCGGAGACTTCTGCGATGGACGAAACGCTTTTTGCGCGCATCGAGCACAGCCGCACATCGCAGGAGGTGATCTTGCGTTTCGAGGAACTGATCCTCGATGGCATATTGCGGGACGGCGACAGGCTGCCCGGCGAGCGCGAACTGGCGCAACGCCTCGATGTCTCGCGGCCCATCCTGCGGGAAGCGCTGAAGGAGCTTGAGACCCGTGGCCTCCTTACCAGCCGGCATGGCGGCGGCACCTATGTCGCCGATATTGTCGGCCCGGTCTTTTCCGATCCCTTGAGCGCGCTGATCACCCGCCACAGCCGGGCGACGCGGGATTTCCTCGAATATCGCCGCTATATCGAAGGCATGACCGCCGAACTTGCCGCACAGCGGGCGACGGAACCGGACAGGCGCAACCTTGCCGCCATCGTAGACAGAATGCGGGAAGCGCATGAGGCGGGCCGTTTCGAAGAGGAGCTTGCGGGCGATGTAGAGTTTCACAACGCCATCGGCGAGGCGGCGCATAATATCGTGCTGATGCACACGTTGCGGTCCTGCTACCGACTTCTGAGCGACGACATCTTTTATAATCGCCATCTCATCTTCACCGTGTCCAGCGCCCATGATGAGGTGCTGAGACAGCATATCGCAATTCACGATGCGATCGCCGCCGGCGACCCGGCAGCGGCAAGGGCGGCGGCGGAGACCCATATCGACTTCATCGTGGAGACGACATCCAAGGCCCACCAGGCGCGGGAATGGGACCGAATTTCGCGTCTGAGGCAGCAGCAGCGCAGCGGTTGAAAACACTATCCGGCAAAATACGGCATCTTTTTTCAGTTTTTGATGGAACCTTTTGTGCCCTTCGGTCTTTTTATCGGGTTAATTGGAAAAATTTACCAAGATGGGACCCATGACGACCACGAGCGAAACTGAACGCTATCCGCGGATAGCTCTCATATCGACGCATGGCTATGTCGCCGCGCACCCGCCACTCGGCGCGGCGGACACCGGGGGGCAGGTTGTTTATGTGCTTGAGCTTGCACGCAAACTCGGACAGCTCGGTTATACTGTCGATCTTTACACCCGCCGTTTTGAAGACCAGCCGGAATTTGATGAGGTTGACGAGCGCGTCCGCGTGGTGCGCATTCCCTGCGGCGGCCGCGATTTCATTCCCAAGGAATATCTGCACCGCCACCTGATGGAGTGGTGCGAAAATGCGTTGCGTTTCATCAAGAAGAACGACCTGAATTATTCTTTCATCAACAGCCATTACTGGGATGCTGGCGTGGCGGGGCAGCGGCTCTCCGAAGCGCTGAAAATCCCGCATCTGCACACGCCGCATTCGCTCGGCATCTGGAAAAAGCGCCAGATGGAGACCGATTATCCGGAAAAGGCCGATACGTTCGAACTGGAATTCAACTTCAGGGAACGTATCCAGCACGAGCTGATCATCTATCGCAGCTGCGACATGGTAATCGCCACGACGCCGGTGCAGCTCGATGTTCTGATCGAGGATTATGGCCTGAAGCGCAAACATATCCACATGATCCCGCCGGGTTATGATGACAACCGTTTCTTCCCGGTTTCCGATGCGACGCGGCAGATGATCCGCCAGCGCTTCGGTTTCGAGGGCAAGACGGTGCTGGCGCTTGGACGCCTCGCCACCAACAAGGGTTACGACCTGCTGATCGACGGTTTCTCCGTTCTTGCCGAGCGAGAACCGGAAGCCCGGCTGCATCTGGCGGTAGGCGGAGAGAATATGGACGAGCAGGAAACCACGATCCTCAACCAGTTGAAGGAGCGGGTGAGAGCGCTCGGTCTCGAAGACAAGGTGGCCTTTTCCGGCTACGTCACGGATGAGGACCTGCCGGACATTTATCGCGCCGCCGATCTCTTCGTGCTCTCAAGCCGCTATGAACCCTTTGGCATGACGGCGATCGAGGCGATGGCGAGCGGTACGCCCACCGTCGTCACCACCCATGGCGGATTGTTCCGGGCCATCAGCTATGGCCGCCATGCGCTGTTTGCCGATCCTTTCGACAAGGAAGACCTTGGCATCACCATGATGAAGCCGTTCAAACATGAGCGGCTTTACGGGCGGCTCTCCCGCATGGGGGCGCATAAGGCGCGCAGCCTGTTCACATGGACCGGCATCGCCCAGCAGCTTCTCGCCCTTGTGGAAGGCAGGACCATGATGCCGGTTCTGGAAGAAGCCGATTGGGCCGAACCATGGAATGATGGCGATTGAGACCGCTTCGCCTTTTTTCCACAGATCTCGACGGAACCGTCGTCGGCGATAACGACGCCACGCGCCGGTTCCGCGATTTCTGGTATTCGTTGCCGGACGGTCAACGTCCCCTTCTGGTTTTCAACAGCGGCAGGCTGATCGACGACCAGCTTGCGCTGCTCGAAGAGGTGCCACTGCCGCAGCCCGACTATATCATCGGCGGCGTCGGCACCATGCTGCACGCGAAAGAGCGTGGTGAGCTCGAAAGCGCCTATAAAACCTCTCTCGGCACCGGTTTCGATCCGCAGAGGATCATCGACGTGATGGCCGGAGTGCCTGGCGTGACGATGCAGGAGGAGCGCTATCAGCACGGCCTGAAATCCAGCTGGTTCCTGCATGGCGCTGATGATGCGGCGCTTGGCGAGATCGAAGCAGCGCTTGTGGCGGCCGATATCGATGCCCGCATCGTCTATTCCAGCGACCGCGATCTCGACATATTGCCAAAGGCCGCTGACAAGGGTGCGGCGCTTGCATGGTTATGTGGACAATTGCGCATCGACCTCGACGAATCAGCGGTCGCGGGCGATACTGGCAATGATCGGGCGATGTTCGAACTGAATGATATTCGCGGCGTGATCGTGGGCAATGCATTGCCGGAGCTTGTCTCACTGGCGGGCCGCGGCAATCGCTTCTTCCAGGCGCGTGCGACGGAAGCCGATGGCGTGATCGAAGGTCTCCGACATTGGGGATTAAATCCCGACAGGCGCAATATCGGCAATTATTCATAGCGGTTTTGCGTTTCAGGATCTGAAAGCAGACAAAACCGCGATTGCCGCAATCGGCTGTTTGCCCGGGAAGCTGCCCGGTCGAAGCCCTGTTCGCACATCTTCCGTATTTTTTCCGGGCCTGCAGGCTTCATCAGCATGAAGACAGTAGTGGGTTATGGGTGATGAGGGATTGGCGGAATTTACGGAGTATCTATATTAGCAATTATCATTAGCGGGCAAAGAAGGACCTATTCGGATTGAAGATTTTGAATCGATTGGCGACAGATGTTGGCTTGATGTTGCGCAGACCGCCGCGACAGCAATATGCGGCGCTGTGCTATCGATTGTCCAAGAAGAATCCGGGACCGGAAGTGTTGCTGCTGACCAGCCGGGATACGGGACGCTGGGTCATTCCCAAGGGCTGGCCTATGGCCAACAAGAAGGCCCATGCCGTGGCCGAGCAGGAAGCCTATGAGGAAGCCGGCGTCAAAGGCACGGTGGAAAAGGCGCCTTTCGGTTATTACGAATACGAGAAAAAGCTGAACAGCGGCGTCAATGTGCCGTGCAGGGTTCAGGTGCATCTGCTCGAAGTCTCGGAGATGCAGGAAAGCTTTCCCGAGAAGGAATCGAGGCGGCTGGAATGGGTCAGCCCCCAGGAGGCGGGAAAACGTGTCAACGAGCCGGAACTGAAAGCACTGATGCTCGCTTTCGACAAGCGGATGGCGCATTCGAAATAGTGCGACCGCCCTTGACATGGCAATGAGCAGTTTGTTTTTCCAACCTGGCCTTTATCGTCTTTCCTTTTTGGAAAGATGTGCGAGATGTAACAGTCTTTCTGTAAAATTGCCTTCAACCTGCGACGCTGCCGGACGAAAGGGAATGCTGGCAAACGAGGTGTGAATGGCAATCAAGCCGCCATTGAACATGAAACAAACGCTCGATAAGGATCTCGACAAGATTACCCGTGTCGAGGAAGCGACGCTGCACGTCACGCAGCAGCTCGCCGGCCTTGGCGCAGGGTTCATGTTCGTTGTTCTGGCGGCCATCTTCGCCGGCGTCTTCGTCACCGGCACCGCGGGTTCGGTCATAATTATCGCCGCCGTCGCCATCGGCGCCTATATGGCGATCAACATCGGTGCGAACGACGTTACGAACAATGTCGGCCCGGCGGTGGGCGCCAAGGCCATGCCGCTTGCTGCCGCCCTCATCATCGCCGCCATCTGCGAGATTGCCGGGGCGCTGATAACCGGCGGCAACGTCGTCGAGACCATTTCCAGCGGCATCATCAACATCGGCACCATTCCCGACAGGACCGCCTTTTCATGGGCCATGCTGTCGGCGCTTCTCGCCGCCGGCCTTCTCGTCAATGTCTCGACATGGACAAGGGCGCCGATTTCCACCACCCATACGGTGGTGGGCGGGGTTGCGGGGGCTGGAATGGCGGCCTATGGAGCGAAGGCGGTCGACTGGCTTTCGCTCGGCAGCATCGCCTTCGCATGGGTGCTGGCACCCTTCATCAGCGCCATCATCGCCGTCGCCATCCTTGCTTTCATCAAGGAATTCATCATTTACCGCGAGGACAAGCTCGCCGCCGCCCGGCTGTGGGTACCGGTTCTCATCGGTTTGATGGCGGGCGTCTTCATGGCCTACCTCATCTGGGTAGGATTGCGGCAGCTGATGCATGTGTCGCTTGGCCATGCCAGCCTCATGGGGCTTGTGACCGGGCTCGTGGTCTGGCGGCTCTGCGTGCCGATCATCCGAAAACAATCGGAGGGATTGGAAAACCGCAACCAGTCGCTTCGGACGCTGTTCCAGTGGCCGCTGGTTCTCGCCGCCGGCCTGATGTCCTTCGCTCATGGGGCGAATGACGTTTCGAACGCCATCGGTCCGGTCGTGGCCATCGTGCGGGCCCTGCATGACGAGGCGGTGCAGACATCCGCCCGTGCGCCGCTATGGGTAATGCTGGTCGGCGCCTTCGGGCTTTCCTGCGGCATTCTTCTTTATGGCCCGCGCCTCATCCGCCTCGTCGGCGAGCAGATCACCAAGCTCAATCCGATGCGCGCCTTCTGCGTTTCCGTGGCCACGGCGCTCACCGTGCTCATTGCCTCGCGCTTCGGTCTGCCGGTCAGCACCACCCACACGGCAATCGGCGCGGTGTTCGGCGTTGGTTTCTTCCGGGAATGGTACACGCAATCGTCGCGGCGGCGACAGGAGCTTGTTCAGGCTGGTGACGGTAGGCCCCGCCGATCCGAAAGATATGTCGACAATCCTTCCGAGATACGCCGCCGTTATCTCGTCCGCCGCTCCCACTTCATGACGATCATCGCCGCCTGGCTGGTCACCGTTCCTTCCAGTGCAACGCTTGCGGCGCTGCTCTACTGGCTCATGTCCTCTCTCTTTCTCTGAACCTGAAACAGAACCCCATGCGCGCAAATTTCCGGATGCAACGCCTTTATATCGAAGCCAGCCTCGCCGAAGGCGTCGCACAGGAGGCAACAGCCGAACAATTCAACTATCTCGCCAATGTGCTGCGCATGACCGACGGTGCGGAAATCCTTTTGTTCAACGGTCGCGACGGCGAATGGAAAGCGAAACTCGCGTTTCCGAGCCGCAAGAAGATCGTTCTCGTCCCCATCGAGCAGACACGGCCCCAGCCGAACGCCCCGGACCTGCATTATCTTTTCGCGCCGCTGAAAACCGGGCGCATGGATTATCTGGTGCAGAAGGCGGTGGAGATGGGCGCCGGGCTGTTGCAGCCGGTGATGACGCAGCATGTTCAGGGCAAGATCCACAATACCGAAAAACTGCGCGCCAACGCTATCGAAGCCGCCGAGCAGTGCGGCATACTGTCCCTGCCCGAGGTAGCCGAGCCGGTGAAACTGAAGGACATGCTCGAGACCTGGCCCCACGACCGGCGCATCGTCTATTGCGACGAAGGCGATGCGGGGCAAAATCCGCTGCCGATCCTGCAAGCCGTGACGGAGCGCAAACTTGCCCTGCTGGTCGGTCCGGAAGGCGGATTTTCCGAGGAAGAAAGGGAGCTTCTGCGCGGCCTTGCCTTCATTACCCCCATTCCGCTCGGGCCGCGCATCCTGAGGGCCGATACGGCCGCCGTCGCCGCGCTCGCGGTCATTCAGGCGGCGATCGGCGACTGGAATTGAACGGCCCCGTTGCGCTTCATGCATCTTTAAAAGAAATTCATTTGCCAGCGGATACGATCCGGCCCTATCTGCCAATCATATGCCTCGCCGCAACAGAGACGTCATAACAAGGTAAGCCATGGCACGCGACACGACCGACCAGACCCCCCTCTCCTCCGTCACGGAGCTTACAGACTATCTGGCGGGCGGTTGCAAAGCTGAAGCCGACTTCCGCATCGGCACCGAGCACGAAAAATTCGCGTTTTTCCGAGAGGATAACAGTCCCGTCCCCTATTTTGGCGAGGCCAGCATTTCCGCGCTCTTGAAGGGCATGCAGGAAAAGCTCGGCTGGGAGCCGATCATGGACGGCGGGAACATCATCGGCCTTGGCGAGCAGCACGGCATGGGCGCCATCTCCATCGAGCCGGGCGGCCAGTTCGAACTATCGGGCGCGCCGCTCGAAAACCTGCACCAGACGTGCAAGGAATCCAACCAGCATCTGGCGATGCTGCGCGAAGTAGCCGAGCCCATGGGCATCCGTTTCCTCGGCATCGGCGGCAGCCCGCTGTGGAGCTATGACGAGACGCCGCGCATGCCGAAATCGCGCTACGCGATCATGACGCGCTATATGCCGAAGGTCGGGACCAAGGGTCTCGACATGATGTACCGCACCTGCACCATTCAGGTTAATCTCGACTTCTCCTCCGAAGCGGACATGCGCCGGAAGATGCGCGTTTCCATGAAGCTGCAATCGCTGGCAACCGCGCTTTTTGCCTCGTCGCCCTTTACCGAGGGCAAGCCGAACGGTCTTCTTTCCTGGCGCGGCGATATCTGGCGTGACACCGACAATCGCCGCGCGGGCGTGCTGCCCTTCACCTTCAACGATGATTTCGGCTTCAAGGATTATGTCGAATGGGCGCTTGATGTGCCGATGTATTTCATCGTGCGCGACGGCAAATATCACGATTGCACCCATGTCACCTTCCGTCAGTTCATGAACGGGGCTCTGAAGGGCGAAATCGCCGCATGGGAGCCGACCATGGGCGACTGGACGAACCACCTCTCCACGCTTTTCCCCGATGTCCGCCTGAAGCGTTTCCTCGAAATGCGCGGTGCGGATGGCGGCCCGTGGCGGCGCATCTGCGCCCTTCCCGCTTTCTGGGTCGGTCTTCTTTACGATGACGAGGCGTTGACCGCTGCCGATGCGCTGACCGCCGGCTGGAGCTTCGATGAGGTGATCGCGCTTCGCAACGCTGTGCCGGCCAAGGGGCTCAATGCCGAGATTGCCGGCAAGCCGCTTCTCGGCATTGCCCGCGAGGTTCTCGACATTTCCCGCACCGGCCTCAAAAACCGCAAGCGGCTGAATGGCGAAGGTCAGGACGAGACCGTGTTCCTCTCGTCGCTGGACGAGGTGCTGGCCAAGAAGACCACGCTCGCGGAAGACCTGCTTGCGCTTTATCACGGCCGCTGGGGCGGCTCGGTGCTACCCGTCTTCGAAGAATATCAATATTGAGGTATTGGTGCTGAAGCTGCACCCCAATTAAAAAAGCCCGGCGCGGCCGAGGGGGCCTGACACCGGGCAAAGGCAGGGCTATTGGCAAATCACCCTGCGGGGAAAACCTTGCGGCTGGAAGCCACGTCCGGCAGCTGGAGGTCTGCCGGAGGCGGAATTTCAAAGCGTCTTGAAGCGCGTGACCGCACGTTTGCGCGCGGCCCGGGTGAGATGTGCCGTCGGATCTTCCAACAGGCCGGTATTGAGAGCATCGCTGACATCCGACCGCGCCAGACCGATATCGGCAAGAAGACGGTCATCAAGTTCCGTGAGACCATTGGCCACGATACGATTGTAGATGCGCTGCACGAAGGTTTTAACGCCGGAAACACCCAGCACAGCGGCGCGACGCCAGACGTCCCCCGGCCGTGCGGTTACAAGTTCCAGTTCCATTCTCCGTTCTGCCGTGCGCATGATACTTATCCTTTCGTAACGGCACGAGGCGGCACCGCCCCCGACGCACCACGCGCGAGAAGCTGCCTTGGGTTAGGGCCCGACATCCCGTCGGCCCGGGTTGATCCTGATTTGCTTGGTGTCAAAATGTCGCAAGACTATTGATCAGTCCAACGAATGTTTCTAATGTGAGACATCAATCATTCTGATGGATGACTATCCATGTCCGCACCTCTCGACATAGACCAGCTGCATACCTTCATCGCCATCGTCGATACGGGCAGCTTTACCAAAGCCGCTGACCGCGTTTTCAAGACGCAATCCGCCGTCTCCATGCAGATGCGGCGGCTGGAAGAGCGCATCGGCAAGCAGCTTTTCGCCAAGGACGGGCGTGGCAACCGTCTGACGGCGGAGGGTGAAAAACTGATGAATTACGCCCGGCGTATCATCCGCCTCAACAATGAGGCGATTGCGGCCTTCGACGACAACCGGCTGGAAGGCACGCTGCGCATCGGCACCCCTGATGATTACGCCGACCGCTATATGCCTGAAATCATCGGGCGTTTCGCAAAGACCCACCCGAATGTCGAGCTTTATATTGTCTGCGAACCCTCAGCCAGCCTTGCCGAAAAAATGAACCGCGGCGATCTCGATATCGCGCTTGTTACCCATAATCCGCGCGCCCGCTCCTCCGATGTGGTGCGCACCGAACCGCTCTGCTGGGTCGCCTCCGCCAACCACCCGCTGAAGGACGATGCACCCGTGCCGCTCGCCGTCGGGCGGCGCGACTGCCACTGGCGTCAGCTTGCCTGTTCGGCGCTCGATGCCGATGGGCGGGACTATCAGGTGCTGTTCACCAGCTGGTCCTCGACCGTCGTCGCCGCCGCCGTGCTGGCCGGCATGGCCGTCTCTGTCCTGCCTGAATCGGCGCTGCGCACCGGCATGAAGGTTCTGACCGCCGCCGACGGTTTCCCGCCCCTGCCGCCAGTGCAGATCGGCCTGATGAAAAGGCCGGGCCTCTCACCGTCACTGGTGAATGCCATTACAGACCACATCACAGCCTGCCTCGACAACATCTCACCGATGGCCGTGGTTGACGAGATGGATAGCGACGTGAAGACGTTCCCCAAGATGCCGCGCCTGCGCGCCGGGCATATGCTGCCGGGATGGTGACTCTCTTGAAGGCCGGGCAAACCCGGCCTTTCTCACCTACCGTGCTCGCAACGTTGCGACCGCCAGCAGCGTGTCGCCGCTGATACCCGCCGAGCCGCTGCCGTTGAACAGCGTCATGATGGGATCGGCGACGTTCTGCTGGTTGTCGTACATGATGGTGAAGCGGGCGATCAGCTTCTTGACCTTATCCGGATCCTGAAAATCCTTGATGTCGAAATATTTCTTCATCATCGCCACCTGGGTATCGACGCCCGCATTGCCGAGTTCATCGGGAATGCCGAAGGTGGTCTTGATGAAGTTCTGGATCGCAGTATCGGCAAGGATCGAATAATAGGACGTCGTCCCCGCCGCCATGCGCTTGAAATAGAGCGCCAGTCGCACACCGGCGTTTTCTTCACCCGCCTGCGTTTCCAGCGTCTGGGTCAGATAATTGTCGAGCGTTTCATAAAGTCCACGCCGTGTCTGGATCAGGCTGCGGTCTTCATGAAGGAGTTTGCCCTCCTTGTCGAAATTGAACGCGGTGACGAGGCGGCGGAAGACCGGGTCCATCTCCTTGTTGACGTAACTGTTCTTGTCATCGAGGTCGGACGTGAAGATTTTCTGCAGCTGTTCCTTGGTCACGCTTTTGGGGTCGATACCGAGCGATTCCATCGCGAATTTGGTCAGGCGATCATTGGCAAGGAATTCACTCAGCGTCTTGATCTTCTGCATCTCGCCCGAGAAATATTTTGCCTCGGTCGTTGCCGCTTCCTTGTCCTTGTCGGTGCCGAAAGCCGATTTCTTCTTGATGTAGTCGGCTGACATGGTCTGCAGCTCGATTTCGGACTGCGCCAGAATGGGTGTGCCGACCGAACCGTCCTTGGCGAAGTTGAAGAGTTCGGCAAGCTTTACATATCGGTCGTCCTTCAGCGTATAAACGTAGCTCTTCTTGTCCTGAAGGTCGCTGGTCAGCACCTTCTTAATGTCGGAGATGTTCACCTTGGCAGGATCGAGACCGACGGCTTTCAGCGCATAGGTATAGACGGCATTGGTTCCAAGAAAATCATTGACGCTTCTAACATTGCCAATACTGCTCTTGAACAGCGTGAGCGCCTTTGCGTCAGCTGCCTCGTCCGCATCGTTGTAATGTGTCATGTAACCGCCGGTGGTCGTCGCGGTCTGTGTTGTTGTCTGCGGCGTCGAGCCGGCCGCGAGCGTCCCATCGGGGAGAAAATTGAATGCGTTTTTCAGGGCGAGGTAACGTTTGTCGTTCCTGCCCAGGGTCGCGATGTAATTGTTCGGATCGCTGAGATCGCTGGTGAGGATGTTCTTGATCGTCGCTGGCACGATGGTCAGGTCGTTCAGGTCGAAGGCCGTTCTGATGTAATTGAGAAGCCGCGCATCCGACACCAGTTCCTCTACCGTCGTGATGGACCCAATCTTGGATTCGAAATAATCCCGATTCAGCGTCGCGACGGTCGGCGTCACGCGCGGCGCGCTGCCGATATAAGAGTCCGTGACGGCTTTCAGATTTTCGGCTGTCATTGCCCCGCCGGCGACGACCGTACCGTCATTCCCGAATTCGAAGGCATTGGCCAGTTGCGCCATCTTGTTATATTGGTTGACGGTGTTCGACAGCGTCGTCTGTTCCGCCTTGATTGCCGCGAGCTTTGCCTCCCACTGATCCTGCGGCGGCAGAACGGCCTCCAGCTGGGTCAGCTGGTCCTGACGCGTCACCTTCTCCGCCTCGAGTTTGGAGCGCTCATCAGCCGTCAGGCCGGTCCCGGCAAGTTCGGTATCGATTGCCGTGATACGCGCGGTGACCTGCCCGTGCAGTTCGATATTGCCCTTCATCGCCAGCTTTTCGACCGCGTCATTATAGGCCGCGCCGAATTTCTGGTTGATGTAGCTGTCCGGATCGGAAACGTCACTCGTCATCAAGCCCTTGATGTGGGCATAGGAATAGGTCTTCTCATCAATGCCGAAGACCTGGAAGATATAGGCGCGGGTGCGGTCGTTGCGAAGCAGCTGATCGGCATTGGTGACCGTGCCGATGATTGCCTTGTAATAACGCGTCTCTTCCGCAAGGCTGTCGTTCAGATTGGTGATCGACGTATCATAAAGCCCGATCATCTTGTCGAGCTGCGCGTCCGTCTGCACGGTCTTCGTCGAAGAGCTGAAATTGAAGGCGGCGGCAAATTCCCGATAACGCTCGTCGGTCAGCTTGTTCGCGAAGCTGTTCTGATCATTCAGGTCACTATCGAGCACCTTTTTCATGAACGCCTTGGCATAGGTCATCTCGCCGAGACCAAAGGCGTCCATGGCATAGGAATAGAGCTGGTAATTATCGAGGAACTCATCGACGCTTTTCACATTGCCGATGTTTTCCTTGTAATATTTCGTCTGCCGCTCCACGAGTCCCTGCTGCGACACGCGCGAAATGCTCGTCTTCATATCGCGGTTGATGAGGTCGTAGCTGAGAAAAGTCGATACCATCCGAATGCCCCCTGGAGCGCAGTGCATCCCTTAGGGCACCAAAAGCTCCGGTTTTAAATCCACCCCTCGCACGTCCCATCCGGGCGCACGGCAAGCCTTGGCGCGACTATGCGTGACGCGCCTTGCCCGTAGCTTGAAAGAGCACATTTTCGGCGGGCATAAAAATCGCATTGTCTCGATCTCCTTTACCTACGCGAAACCATGCCACAGTGGGTTTTGCTAACCATCTGGGAATGCAAAGTTTTCTTAACCGCGATTTTTAAGCAGTCTCGAACAGGCAGCGGATAATCTCCTGACATCAGAGGATGAAAAGTCCCGATGAGAAGACCGGAAACCGGCTCTCAGGTAAAACAAGGGTAGATTAAACATGACCAAGACCGTTCTGAAGCCCGACTGGGCCGTCGCCACTCTCAGGTTAGACCCGGCACGTTTTCCGCAACAGGTCACCTATGGAAAAGGCAATGGCGCGACCGATGTTGCCGTCACTCTCGATGAACGGGGCGCCGTTCTGAGAAAGGTTCTCTCCTCTTCCGGCCTGCCTTTGTCCTTCGCTTTGCCAGCCCGCGCCTTCAAGGGTGTCGCCGCCCGCGCCATCGACCATGGCGATGGACAGGTCACCGTGACGCTGGAACTGCACCATGACGATCCGGATCTCTGTGTTCCGCTTCTCGTCGCCCACGATCTCTGCGACATCGCCGCCGACTGGCGCAGCTGGTCCGAGGCCTACCGCATTCCGATGCTGATGGTGGAAGCCGATGGCGTTGCCCGTCCGTTGGAAGAACATCTCGGCAAGGTGCGCACCCAGAATACCCGTCCGCGGCGCCGCCATTCCTATTTCGCGGATCGCCGTCCGCGCTTCCTCGTTCGCCGCTCCACCGGTTCGCTGGGCATGAGCATGAAGATCGAGGGCAAGGAAATCATCGCCCGCAGCTGATAAAAGTCAGCAAAAACAAATCAAAAGCCCGGCGCGCACAATGCGGCCGGGCTTTTTGGCGTCTTCTATTCCGGTGATTTCAGGCAAGCAGAAGCGGCAGGATGAGACCCGCGAAAATCATCACACCGACGCGGTTGTTGGATTTGAACAGCACCAGGCATTGGTCGACGTCGTCGATATCGAGCACCCAGACCTGCCGGAACAGCATGATGGCCGCAGCGGCGAGGCCGCTATAGGCAATGATGTTAACGCCCGCCATCCAGAACGACAGGAAAATCATGACAAGGGCTGTGCCATAAAGGAAAACCAGCCAGCGATGTGTGTTTTCTCCAAACAGCAGAGCGGTCGAGCCGATGCCCACGGCGGTATCGTCTTCCTTGTCCTGATGGGCGTAGATTGTATCATAACCGATCGTCCAGGCGATCGCGCCGACATAAAGCAGGACAGGCGGCCAGGCGAGTGAAGCGAACTGCCCGGCCCAACCCATGAGCGCGCCCCAGGAAAAGGCCAGCCCGAGGAAGAACTGCGGCCAGTGGGTGAAGCGCTTGGCGAAAGGATAGATTACCACGAAGACCAGCGAAGCTATGCCGGTGACGATCGCGAAGCCGTTGAACTGCAAAAGTACGACAAGGCCGGCGAGCGTCTGCAGTACGATGAAGAGCTTGGCCTGCCCGCGGCTCACCCTGCCCGATGGCAGCGGCCGCGACCGGGTCCGGGCCACGGCCATGTCGATCTTGTGGTCGGCAAGATCATTATAGGTGCAGCCCGCGCCGCGCATCGCCACCGATCCAATGAAAAACAGCACCAAGTGCCAGATCAGCGTTTCCCAGGAAAAGCCGCCCGTCGCCAATGCTGCATTGGCCGCAAGGGCTGCGGACCAGAAACACGGCCACATCAGCAATTGCCAGCCAATGGGACGATCCCACCGGGCCAATTGCGCATAGGGCCAGAGAGCCCTCGGCAAAATCCGATAGACCCAGTTGTTGGATGGCGCGTCGGAAACGCGGTCTGACAAATCGCTGTGGTGAACCATGGGATGGTTCTACAGCATTGGCAAAAAAATCGGAATGGATTTCAGCATCGGCCCCGCATGCGAAAAAGCCCCGCTGCGGCTTGGCAACGGGGCTTTGCAAGACCTTATCGTCCGCCCCTCAGGGCAGCGAGAAATTGAATTTGTAGCTGGCCTGAACACCGACGATGAACTGGTTCTTCGAACCGCGTTCGCGCACCAGCGAACTGTCGGCGGCGTCACCGGTCAGGCGGCGATATTCCGCAAACGAACCGACTTCGGCGTTTTCGGTGACCTTCCAGGTGATGGCTGCGCCAACGCCGGCCGAATGCAGGCCGCCCCCGGGGCTGTAGGGCGATGGCGCGCCGGCAGCCGTCTGGGCTGCGCTTACGCCGTAATAACGCTCATTATATTTGCTGCTCACCCATGTCGCACGCGGACCGGCGGAAATCTGGATGCCGGGGGCGATGTCGGTGAAGGCATCGACGGCAACGTCTCCGACAACGCCGCTATGGCTGCGAATACCCTGACGGACTTCGCCGCGAACGCGCAGCCAGTCGGTCGGATAGGCCTCGGCGAAACCGCCAAGCTCGCCGCCGCGCTTGATGCGGGTCATGCCCTTAAGATCGGACGAGTCGCCCTCGTCGCGCGGGGACACCAGCTTTCCAGCAAGACCCATGCTGATCGGGCCATTATCCAGAAGCGAAATCGAGGCGCTGTCGTTGCGCGAGGTGAAACGCGCGCCCTGGCCCTGACGGCCGAGCGAAATGATCGGCGAAAAGCCGAATTCATTCTTGTTATCGCCCTGATATTTCGGCGCGGTGAAACCGGCTCCGCCGAGTTTCAGATACCAGTCACCGGAAAACCAGCCATCGGCATGGGCGTTACCCACGGCAAAAAGCGACACGACACAGGCGGCAATGGCCGCTGACGGCTTGAACATGAAACAACCCCAGAAACGCAATACAGACAGGTGTCCGTAGAATTAGAGGGATTGTCTTTCCATTCCATTAACCAGCGCGGGTTGAAATTCGACTCCTGCGGAGGGTGGCGACACGGCCTCAAACACCACCGCCGTCATGCTCGGGCCTGTCCCGAGCATCTGCAACCGAAGGACTTTAGGCAACGTGGATAGATCCTCGGGACAAGCCCGAGGATGACGCCGCGTGTGCGGAAACGTTCGTCACTCGGCCGTGGTCAGAATGTCACCTTCTCCAGCGGCGTGCGCGTCTTCTCGAATTCCAGCAGCCTTGCCTCGTTCTGCGCGATGTAATCGCGATTATGCGGCACGGCATCGCGGTCCTTGGCAAGCTGGATCTGGAAAATATGGAAGTTTTCGTGGGTGAAGGCCATTTCCGAGCCCGCCAGATAAAACTCCCACATGCGGAAGAACCGTTCGTCATAAAGCGCGACCGCCTCTGCCTTTCGCGCCACGAAACGTTCCCGCCAATGCCGAAGCGTATGGGCGTAATGCATGGGCAGTATTTCAATATCTTTTACCAGGAGCCCGGACTTCTGGATCGCCGGCAGAACCTCGGCGAGCGAGGGAATGTAACCACCGGGGAAAATATATTTTTCGATAAAGGGGTTGGTCGCCAGCGCCGGGCTGGGCTGGCCGATGGAATGCAGCACCATCACACCCTTGTCATCAAGCACCTCCGCCACCTTGTCGAAATAATCGCGGTAATGGGTCGGCCCGACATGTTCGAACATGCCGACGGAGACGATGCGATCGTATTTTTTCGAAGCCGGCAGGTAGCGGTAGTCCTGCAATTCGAAACGGACATTTGCCTCAAGGCCGCGTTTGGCGGCGCGGTCGCGGGAAACGCGCAGCTGTTCTTCGCTGAGCGTAATGCCGGTTACATCCGCACTGGCGCTTTCGGCAATATACATCGCCATGCCGCCCCAGCCGGAGCCGATTTCCAACACGCTCTGGCCCGGCTCGGTCATCAGCTTGGCGGCTATGTGCCGTTTTTTCGCGACCTGCGCTTCATAGAGACTGATGCCGGGCGGATTGAAATAGGCGCAGGAATATTGCCAGTCCTCGTCGAGGAAGAGATCGAACAGCTTGGCGCTCAGATCGTAATGATGGGCGACGTTGCTCTTGTTGTGGTTGACCGGCAGATGCATCTTGATGCGGGCGGCGATGATGCGCGCCATACCACGCCAGATCATGCCGAAGGAGAGCGCCTCGCTCAGCGTATTGCCTTTGACCAGCGCCAGAAAATCGTAAATGTCGCCTTCCGCGACCTTCGCCCGGCCTTCCATATACATTTCAGCGAGCTTGAGCGCCGGATCGGCGGCAATCTCCTGCATGGCGGCTTCGTCAGTGAAATTCAGAACCACTTTTTTTCCCGTGCCGTCGCCAAATGTGCGGCTGCCGCCCGGACTATTCACGGTGAGATCACCGTTCTTGATTATCTTTTCGAGAAGAACATGCAGAGACGACGCCATGGCACCCCCAATTGCTAAGTCTCACTTATCAATTTCGCTGACCGTATTCCTTTCAGCACAAGTTGCAAGATAGTCTTATTTCAAAAAAATTGAACGATTTCATCAAGCAAAAAGCCCCACCGGACACACCGGCGGGGCTTTTTGGTCAAAAAACATTTCAACCGGAGGTCAGCGTCGCTTCATGGCTTCGGCAAGGGCAGCGGCGAGAGCGCCACCGGATTGCGACCCTTCGTTGCGCTCTTTCGGTTTTGCTGTGGCATGGCGCATGGCGCCCGCATTGTTCTTTTCACGCATCGGCGGCGGCGCGGCCTCGCCGCCATCCTTCCGCATGGTCAGCCCGATGCGCTTGCGCTTCACATCCACGTCGACGACTCGGACCTTAACGACATCGCCCGCCTTGACGACCTCATGCGGGTCTTTCACGAAACGGTCGGCGAGCTGCGAGACATGCACCAGGCCATCCTGATGCACGCCGATATCCACGAAAGCACCGAAGGCGGCGACATTGGTGACGGTGCCTTCCAGAAGCATGCCGGGCTTCAGGTCGGTGATCTCGTCCACGCCATCGGCAAAGGTCGCAGTCTTGAAGCTCGGGCGCGGGTCGCGGCCGGGTTTTTCCAGTTCGGCGATGATGTCTTTGACGGTCGGCAGGCCGAACTGCTCGTCGATGAAGCGCTTGGGGTCAAGCGCTTTCAGCGCGGCGCTATCCCCCATCAGCGAACGCAGATCACGGCCGCAGGCAGCGACGATCTTCTTGGCCACGCCATAGGCTTCCGGGTGCACCGAAGACGCATCCAGCGGCTCCTTGCCGTTCGGGATGCGCAGGAAGCCGGCGCATTGTTCGAAAGTGCGCTGGCCAAGGCGCGGCACTTTCAGCAAATCCTTACGGCTGGCGAAAGGACCGGTCTGATCGCGATGGGCAACGATGGCATCGGCAATCGAGCTGCCAAGGCCCGATACCCGCGCCAGAAGCGGCGACGAGGCCGTGTTGAGATCGACGCCGACGGCATTCACGGCATCTTCCACGACGGCATCGAGCGAACGGCTGAGGCGGCCCTGATCGACATCGTGCTGGTACTGACCGACGCCGATGGATTTCGGCTCGATCTTCACCAGTTCCGCCAGCGGATCCTGAAGACGCCGGGCGATGGAAACCGCACCGCGCAAGGACACATCGAGATTGGGGAATTCGGCGGCCGCCCGTTCCGAAGCGGAATAGACAGACGCGCCGGCTTCCGAGACGATGACCTTGGTGGGCTTTGCACCGGACGCGGAAGCCGGCAGCTGTGCCAGAAGGTCAGCAACCAGCTTTTCGGTTTCACGGCTGCCCGTGCCGTTGCCGATGGCGATGAGTTCGACATTGTGTTTGCGGATCAGCGAGGCGAGTTCGGCCTGCGTGCCGCGCACGTCGTTCTTGGGCGGGAAGGGATAAACCGTGCTGGTATCCAGCAGCTTGCCGGTGCCATCGACCACGGCCACCTTGACGCCGGTGCGGATGCCGGGATCGAGGCCCATGGTGGCGCGGGAGCCGGCGGGAGCGGCCAACAGCAGATCTTTCAGGTTACGGGCGAAGACATTGATCGCCTCTTCTTCCGCCCTCTCGCGCAATTCGCGCATCAGATCGAGCGACAGCGACATGGAAAGCTTCACGCGCCAGGTCCAGCCCGCCACGTCCATCAGCCATTGATCGGCAGGTCCGGCATTGCGGATATCGAAAGCGGCAGCAATGGTGCGCTGCGACGGCTTCACCGGCGAGGGATCATCCGCATCGACATCGATCGTCAGTGTGAGAATTTCCTCGTTCCAGCCGCGCAGCATGGCGAGCGCCCGGTGGCCCGGCACCGTTGCCCAGCGTTCGGAATGGTCGAAATAATCGGAGAACTTCTCGCCCGCCGCCTGCTTGCCATCCACGACCTTGGCGCGGAAGGTGGCGTTCTGGCGCATGTAATCACGCAGGCGGCCGAGAAGATCGGCGTTTTCCGTCATGGTTTCGGCAACGATATCGCGCGCGCCCTCAAGTGCGGCCTTCACATCGGCCACCTCGCCCTGCACATAGGCTTCCGCCAGCTTCGCCGGATCGGCCGCACGGTTTTCCCAGATGGCTTCGGCGAGTGGACCGAGGCCACGTTCGCGGGCGATTTCGGCACGGGTGCGGCGCTTCGGCTTATAGGGCAGGTAGAGGTCTTCCAGCTCCGCCTTGGTGCCCGCCTGCATGATCTTTACCATCAGCTCATCGGTCATCTTGCCCTGACCGGTGATGGACTCCACGATGGAGCCGCGGCGTGCATTCAATTCGCGCAGATAGACTAGGCGTTCCGCGAGTGTACGCAGTTGGGTGTCATCGAGGCCTCCGGTCACTTCCTTGCGGTAACGGGCGATGAAGGGAACGGTCGCGCCCTCGTCCAGCAAGGCTACCGCCGCCTTCACCTGATCGGGGCGGGCGTTGATTTCGGAGGCGATGAGCGTGGCGAGGCGGGCATTATCTGCGGTCATGAGGTTCTCTGATGTCACATCTGGAGCGGCGAACATAATGTCTGATTGTGGCGTGACAACAAGAGGCGGCAACGATTCCACAGGAAAGGCTGAGTTCAAGGGAAAGACAGGCATTGACGGCGCTTTCTCCTTGACCTTTCGCCCCCCTGCCCTTAACGCCCGTGCCACAAGGTTACTGGCGAATTTGCAGGGGTGTTGACCATGAAAGTTCTGTTGATCGGTTCCGGCGGACGCGAACATGCGCTGGCGTGGAAAATCGCCCAATCTCCCCTGCTCGATGCGCTTTATGCCGCCCCCGGTAATCCCGGCATTGCCGACCACGCAACGCTGGTAACGCTGAACGTGGAAGACCACGCGGCCGTCATCGCCTTTGCGAAAGAAAAGGCAATCGACTTCGTCGTCGTCGGCCCGGAAGCACCGCTGGTGGCGGGTCTTGCGGATGATCTGCGCGCCGCCGGCATCGCCACTTTCGGCCCCTCGAAAGCCGCCGCCCAGCTGGAGGGATCCAAGGGCTTCACCAAGGATCTCTGCGCGCGCTACGATATTCCGACCGGCGCTTACCAGCGTTTCAAGACCGCTGAACCGGCCAAGGACTATGTTCGCCAACAGGGCGCGCCCATCGTCATAAAGGCCGACGGGCTTGCCGCCGGCAAGGGCGTGACCGTGGCCATGACGGAAGCGGAAGCGCTTGCCGCGATTGACGACTGTTTCGACGGCGCTTTCGGCGCGGCTGGCGCCGAGGTTGTGGTGGAAGCTTTCCTCGACGGTGAGGAAGCGAGCTTCTTCTGCCTGTCCGACGGCAAGACCGCGTTGGCGCTCGCCACCGCACAGGATCACAAGCGCGTCGGCGATGGCGATACCGGTCCGAATACCGGCGGCATGGGCGCTTATTCCCCCGCCCCTGTCATGACACCTGATATGGTGGAGCGCACCATGAAGGAGATCATCGAGCCGACGATCTCGGGCATGGCCAAGGATGGCAATCCCTTCTCCGGCGTGTTCTTCGCCGGGTTGATGATTACCGCCAAGGGTCCGGAACTGATCGAATATAACGTCCGTTTCGGCGACCCCGAATGCCAGGTGCTGATGATGCGCCTGAAAAGCGATCTGCTGCCGATCCTCTATGCCACCGCCACCGGCACGCTGGACAAGGTTGAGGCCGAATGGCACGACGATGCGGCGCTGACCGTCGTCCTCGCCTCGAAGGGCTATCCCGGCGCTTACGACAAGAACACGCCGATCACCCATATTCCCGAGGCCAGCGAAGAGGCGAAGGTGTTCCATGCCGGAACCGCGCTGAAGGATGGCGGGCTGGTGGCCACGGGTGGACGCGTACTGAACGTCACCGCCCTTGGAAAGACCGTGACGGAAGCGCAGGCACGCGCTTATGCGTTGGCCGACAAGGTGGAGTGGGAAAACGGCTTCTGCCGCCGCGATATCGGCTGGCAGGCCGTCGCCCGCGAAAAGGCCTGATCCTGAAGGCAAACGGGATTGGACGCGAATATTTCGTTCAATTTTTACCAAGTTTACTGACCCGATGGAAACGAAACATCGGTAATACTTGCCGGAACATTGAATGGCGCACTGTGTCTCGACCACGAGGCCGCGCCGTCATTTCGGGGGTTTTTCGATGCGTCGTCTTTTTCTGACAGCTGTTATCGCGCTGACCGGCGGGTCGGCGATGGCGTCTTCCATCGAATATATAAACGGCGTGCATGTGGCCAATGGCAGCTTCATTCGTCGCGATTGCGCGGGCTGCAAACCCATGAAGGCAAAAGCCGTGGCGCAAGGTTATGCCGTTCCCTCCATTGAGCCGGGCACGCAGCACACGGAAATGCGCGAAGTCGACGGCAAGCGCACCCTGGTGCGCACCGAAGCCTGGCTTGGCGGCGCGCCCGTCACCTTCGTCAGCACCAATCCGGCATGGATGGCGGAAACCTCCAGCACGGCGATTGCGACCTATGACGAGGCCGAGCCCGCGGCACATCCGGTTGAGACGGTTTCGACACCGGCCGGTATCGACGTGACGACGACCACGGCAGCCGTCAAGGAACTTTCCACCGCAAATGCAGCCGAGCCGACCAGCGCCTCGGTAATCGGCGCGCCCCAGTTCCCGGATTTCAAATTGCGCGGCAACTGACCGGCCGATGACGCTTGATTATGACGAATGTCAAGTAATCGCGTCATCGCTGCATTCCCAAAACGACGCCGCAACCATGCGGAGAATGTTGCTTTCTCCGCCGCTTATTCTGCGCACGAAGCCTCATAAAGCCTTCGCTAATTAAATATTTATTCAAATTTTTAGCCGCTAAGTGATTTTATAGTGCGATGCAGCACAGGATGAGGCCACGGCGCGGATACGCGCTTTCGGCCCTTTTTATCGCGCATCATGCGCCTCTCCCCTCTCCGAAACATCGGTACCGCGCGGCATTTTCAGGCGCGCGATTCCAAACGCTTGTGAGCGCCCATGAAGAACCTTTCCATTTCCCGTCAACTGATCGTTCTCGTGTTGGCCCTGATGGCCGCCTTCGCCGTGGCGACGTTTTACCAGCTGAAATCCGCCACCGATGCTATCTATGAGGAACGCTACGGCATGCTGCGGACGCAGGTGCAATCGGCCATTTCCATCCTGCAATCCTTCCACGACAAGGAAACGGCCGGAACACTTTCGCGCGACGAAGCCATGAAACAGGCTTACGCCACCGTCAGCGCCATGCGCTTCACGCCGGACGGCTATCTGTTCGGTTACGACTATGACGTGACGATGAAGTTCCACCCCGATGCCAAGCGCGTCGGCGAAAACTTCAAGGGCAAGCCTGACAGCAAGGGTTTCGCCTATCGTGACGAACTGGTGCGGCTTGGCCGCAATGGCGGCGGCCAGACGGATTTTTACGGTCCGAAGCCCGGCATGGAAGGCAATGACTACGCCAAGAGCGCCTATGCGCTTGCCTTCGACCCCTGGCAGGTGGTGGTCGTGACAGGCGTTTACATCGACGACCTGAACGCACAAGTGCGCGGCGATGTGATGAAGGCGCTGTCCATGGGCGTCGCCATATTCGTGCTGGCGCTTGCCGCCGCCTTCTATGTCATCCGTGGCATTTCGAAGCCGCTTGGCGATATTCACCGGGCGCTCGGGGAAGTGGCCAATGAGAACGTTTCGCTCGCCATTCCCCATACCGGCCTGACAAACGAAGTGGGCATGATGGCCAAGGCCACCGCCTCGCTTCAGGACAAGGTGCGCGAGCGCCATGCCATGCAGCGCCGTGAGGAAGAACAGCAGCGGCAGCTCAATGCCGAGCGCCAAAACAATCTCGACATGCAGCGCGACGAGGCGGAACTGCAGGCGCGCGTCGTCACCACCATTGGCGAGGCGCTGGAGAAGCTCGCCGGCGGCGATCTGACCGTACGTTGCGGCGATCTCGGCAACCGTTACGCGGCGTTGCGCGACAATTTCAACGAGGCCCTGATCCATCTCGATGCCGCCATGGCCAAAGTGAACTCCAAGAGCATCGACATCGGCGGCTCCAAGGAGGAAATCCGCAAGGCCTCTAACGAGCTTTCGCAGCGCACCGAACGGCAGGCAGCAAATCTGGAAGAAACCTCGGCCGCTCTTGATGAATTGACGGTTGCGGTGCGCCAGACGGCGGAAGGGGCGGCCGACGCCGCCAAGCGCGTCACCACCGTCAGCTCCGAAGCCATCCGCAGCGACCGGGTGGTGGAAGAAGCGATCACGGCGATGAGCGGTATCGAACAGTCATCCGATCAGATCTCAAACATCATCGGCGTGATCGACGACATCGCTTTCCAGACCAATCTTCTGGCGCTGAATGCCGGTGTGGAAGCGGCACGCGCCGGTGAGGCCGGCAAGGGCTTTGCCGTGGTGGCGCAGGAAGTGCGCGAACTGGCGCAGAAATCCGCCGCCGCCGCCAAGGAGATCAAGGACCAGATCGCCCGCTCTTCCGCCCAGGTGGAAAACGGCGTGCGCCTTGTCGGCGAGGCTGGCGATGCGCTGAAACGCATTTCGGACCAGATCAAATCCGCCAACGAGATCGTCAGCAAGATCGCCCATTCGGCCGCCGAACAGGATACGACGCTGCGCTCGATCTCCTCGTCGCTCAACCAGCTCGATGTCGCCACCCAGCACAATGCGGCGATGGCGGAAGAGACCACCGCTTCGGCGGAAGCGCTGGCCGTCGATACCGAAGAGCTGCTGAACCTCATCCGCGGCTTCCGCGTCTCCTCCAGCCACCAGTTGCATGGGATGGCAGAGCGGATGCGCATGGCGGGGTGATTGGCCCGAGAGCTATCGATAAAAACGGCGCCGGGGGGAACTCCGGCGCTCTTTATTTCAATGGGTCAGCGCATCCAGCCGGTCGATATCGGCCGGGGAAAAGACCGCAATACCGGCTTTTTCGAGCAGCGCCGCCGTCACGCCATTGCCCGCGTGTTTGACGCCCGAAAACGAACCGTCGTAGATCGCAACCGATCCGCAGGACGGACTGCCGTCGATCAGCAGCGCGTAAGTACAGCCATTGGCCCTGGCGAAGGCCAGCGCCCTTTCCGCACCGGCGATAAATTGCGCCGTGACATCGCCGCCGGTCACTTCCAGCACGCGGGCGCGACCCTCCAGCACATCGAGGCCGGAGGCACCGTTCTCGATTTCCGCCGGCGGGCGCGGCACGGGCATGCCACCCGCCATTTCCGGACAGATGGTCACCAGCCTGCCCTCCTTCCGCCAGCGCTCGATTGCCGGGTGGGATAGAGGTTTGCCCTTGCCGTCGTAGCGGACGGGTTGGCCGAGGAGGCAGGCGCTGATGAGGATTTTGGGATGTGTGTGGGTCAATGGGAACTCATCCTGCGGCAGTCGAGACCGTAGCTTACCCCCCTCTGCCCTGCCGGGCATCTCCCCCTCAAGGGGGGAGATCGGCGAGAGGCATGCTCCCCGCTCTTCCCGAAACGTTCAATGTGGCTAAGAGGTCGCGACTGGTCGATCTCCCCCCTTGAGGGGGAGATGTCCGGCAGGACAGAGGGGGGTGAAACCCAGCATTCTGCAATGCCCGTTTACCCCCATGTTCTCACCCGGCAATCTTCGAGAAATCCGCAACCGTCCCAGTCGCTTCGCGGATAGCCTTCAGCAGCGCCAGACGGTTAGCGCGGATGGCCGCATCTTCATCGTTGACGAGCACATCCTCGAAAAACTTGTCGACGGGCGCGCGAAGCGTCGAAAGCGCCTGCATGGCCGAGCGAAAATCCTCGCCTTCGACGGCCTTTGCGGCATCCGCAGAAGCGGTCTTGATCGCCGCGTAAAGCGCTTTTTCAGCATCGAGCTTCAAGAGTTCTTCCGAGACGCCATCGGCCACCACGGTGCCCTTCTTTTCCTCGGCGGCCAGAAGCTGGGTGGCGCGCTTTGCACCGGCCAGTAGGTTCCGGCCATCCTCACCGGTGATAAAGGCGGTCAGCGCCTCGACACGGCGGGCGATCATCAGGAGATCGTCGGATTCGGGTGTGAGGACGGCGTCGATCAGATCGTAACGGGCGCCGAGATCGCGGAGATAGACTTTCAGGCGGTCGTGGAAGAAGGAGAGGAGATCCGGGTCCTTCGCCACGCTCAAGAGCGGTAGGCGCACATTCTTCTCAAGCAGAATACGAACCACGCCCAGCGCCGCACGACGCAGGGCAAAGGGATCCTTGGAGCCGGTCGGTTTTTCATCGATGGCCCAGAAACCGACGAGCGTATCGAGCTTGTCAGCCAGAGCCACCGTGATCGCCACCTTGTCGGCCGGCAAGCGGTCAGAGGGACCCTGCGGCTTGTAATGGTCTTCAATCGCAGCCGCGACGCTTTCATTCTCGCCCTGCAAGGCCGCATATTTGCGGCCCATCAGACCCTGAAGCTCGGGGAATTCGCCCACTGCTTCCGTGCGCAGGTCGGCTTTCGCCAGCACCACGGCGCGGTCCACAAGATCAGCATCGGCACCGACGACTGGAGCCAGCGCCTTGGCAAGTTCGCGAATGCGAGCCACACGCTCGCCCTGCGTGCCGAGTTTAGCGTGGAAAGTGACGTTGAGCGCATCGAGCTTTGCCATGCGCTGGTCGAGCGGCTTCTTCAGATCGAGGTCGAATTTCGCAGCCGAATCCTTGAGCGTTTCCAGATCGGGCAGATCGCCCTGGTCACGGTTCCAGAAATGGCGGGCATCCGACAGGCGGGCGCGAACGACCTTGCCATTGCCATGGATGATTTCCTTGCCGCCGTCACTTGCCTCGATGTTCGAGATCAGAATGAAGCGGTTGGAAAGCCCCTCTTCCGCACCCTGATTGCGGGTGACGAAACACTTCTGGTTGGTCTTGATGGTGAGGCGAATGATTTCCGCCGGGATTTGCAGGTAATCCTCTTCGAAGGTGCCCATCAGCACCTGCGGCCATTCGACGAGGCCGGAGACTTCTTCGAGCAGGCCCTCGTCTTCCACCAGCTCAAGACCGTTGGCGAACGCCAGATCCTTGGCGTCGTGCAGGATGATGTCCTTGCGGCGCTCGGCATCCAGCACGACCTTCGCCTTTTCGAGGCTCGAGACATAGTCCTCGAAACGGCGCACGGTGATGGGACCCGGTGCGTGGAACCGATGGCCATAGGTGACGTTGCCGGCGACGATGCCGTCGATGACGAAGGGAATGACCTGCGTTTCGTCATGTTCGGGGCCGAACAGGCAGACGATGGATTGCAGCGGACGCACCCAGCGCAGGCTTTCCGAGCCCTTGCCTTCGATGCCGCCGTAGCTGGAACCCTTGGGCATCGAGGCCGGGCCGGAGCGCATGGATTTCGGCCAGGGGAAGGAGCGGATGATACCGGGCATAACCTCGGCGATGATCTCTTCCGCCGGGCGGCCGGGCTTGTTGATAATGGCGACATAGAAATCGCCCTTCTTCGGATCGGAAACCACCTGGGCTTCCGAGATATCATTTAGGCCAGCGCCGCGCAGAAAGCCTTCGATGGCTTTTTCATTGGCGTCGGTACGCGGACCCTTCTTTTCTTCACGCACATCGGCAGAACGGGCATTGAGGCCGCGAATATCCAGCGTCAGGCGGCGCGGCGTCCAATATTCGCGCGCACCCTCATAGGTAAGCCCTCTCTCCACAAGCGCATCGGTGACGAGTTTCTTCAGATCGCCCGCCGCCTTGCGCTGCATGCGGGCGGGGATTTCCTCGGAGCGAAGTTCAAGCAGAAGATCGGGCATGGGATAAGGACTTTAATCTGTTGCAAAAGAGTGTCGCGGACTTAGCAAGACCAGCGGCAAAAGTCACCAGCTATCGGTTAAATTAGCGCCAGCGGACGTTACCAGCCGCCGCCGCCACCGCCACCGCCGCCGGAGCCAGAAAAACCGCCGCCGCCACCGCCCGAAAAGCTGGAGCCGGAAGAGCTGACGGGCTGGGGAATGGTGGAGGCGATGGTATTGGCCATGGAGGTCGAAAAGCCGCCGATCCTGTCGCCAAAACTGCCGTAATTGCTGCCCGCATACCAGCCGGGCGCATAACTTGCAGCCGCGGCCCCGGCAGCGGCGGTCGCAAGCCAGGCCTCGAAGGTGCGGCTCCACGGTTTTTCGACGCCGAGCGCCACCGCATAGGGCAGCAATGTCTCGAAATGCTGCGGCGACATGGCGGGCGCGCCGGCCATGTTCATCCGGTCTTTTTCCGCCAGCGTCAGATAGGTTCTGAGACCTTCGATACCGTCCATCAGCTTGCGGCCGAGCGGCGTCGGCGCGCCCATCAGGAACAGGAACAGCGCATTGGTGAGCACGATGCCGCCGATGGCGGCCAGCGCCAGCGACTTGGTGTCATGGGTGACATCCAGCAGGATTTGCGTGGCGATGCCGCCAATGGCTGAAAAGGCCACGAAACCGGCAAAGGCCAGCATGACGATGCCACCGATCCGCTTGCGCAGCGGGGCGCCGCGCGAGAACTGCCGGCCGATGCCGATCGACAGGATGCTGAAGAAGAAGGCGAAAAAGCCGAAGACCAGCACGGCGGCAATGGCGCTTTCATCCAGATCGCCAAAGATCAACGTCGCGACGATGAGGGCGATGCTGAGGAAGATGCCGAAGACGGTGTAACCGGCATTGCTGCGGTAATATTTGCCGCGATGTTCTTTCTCTATCGCCGCGCGGAACTGTTTTCCGACCTTTTCCACCTCCGCCCCATGGGCCTTGTCGATGGTCAGCGCCTTCCCCGAACCGCCGATGGAGGCAAGCAGCGTCTTCTGCCCGCTCGGCAGATCGGCAGCGGTTGCCTTTTCCGTGCGGCGAATGACGATGGCGTTCTTCAAATCCTCCAGAACGACATAACCCTTGACCGCAAGATCAAGGGCCGAGGCAGAGAGCGCCGTCCAGCCGGCACCTGAGAAACCCCTGTTATCGACGTAATTGACCAGAGCCGGCGAAAGCCCCTCCGGCGCATCCCAGCGCGGCACGACTACGCCCTTGGCCGGATCACGGCCGACCGCGAACCATGCTCGCAGATAATAGAGCAGCACTGCGAAAAGCCCGCCGCCCGAAAGCAGGATGGCAAGATTGTCACGTAGCCACCAACCTGCCTCCTGGGAGGAGTCGGGGGCGGCAATGGCGCCCTTCGGCAACTTCACGGCAACTGTCATGCCCTCGCCCACTGAAAACGGGCGGGTGGAGGCGAAAAACACCTCGTTGCCTTCGCTCAAAATGCGAGCATCCTTGCCTTTGGCACCGAGTGGACCGGTGAAAACGGCAGTGTCGGTGGCCTTCACACCCTGCGGCAGCGTGATGGTGGCGGAAATTTCGCCCATCGGGAATTGCCAGCCATTGCCGGTAACATTCCAGGTGAGTTCGTCATAGTCGCTGAAATAACGAATCTGCCGGGCGGTGGTGTAGGTGATCTGGAAGATATGTTCGCCGGTCGGCAGAAAACGCTCGGCGCTGCCGGTATAGATGCGGATGCCGCCATCGATATTCTCGGTGCGCCAGTTCTCCGGGGAACCATCGCGCTCCACCGAAACGACGTTGAAATCCACCTTGGTCCGGCGGTTATTGGCATCCATCGCGTAAAGCGGGAAATCGCGGAAGATGCCGCGCTTGATGTTTCGTCCTTCGGCACGGGCGGTGATGGTTTCCGTCACCGTCAGTTCGCCACTCTTCGCAACCTCGACGACGGAATGATAGGAGCGGATAAATTCTTCCGCAAAGGCCGGGCAGGCCACGCCCAGGAAGACGAGCAGCGCGAGAAGTCTTGCGGCGGTGGTCTTCACAGGCGATCCCTCCTTGATGGCTTCAGTGCTGCGGCTCGGCAGCGCTTTCCTTTTCGGTGTACTCGACGCCGAGCGAAGCGAGCGCTTTCCAGTAACCGGGATAGGTCTTGCCGACGCAGGCCGGATTCTGGATGGCAATGCCGCCGATCTTCAGCGCCGCCAGCGCAAAGCTCATGGCGATGCGGTGATCGGCGAAGGTATCGATGGAGGCATCGACCGTCTGCCCGGCGAGCGCCGGATCGGAATGCACGATCAGGTCGTCGCCTTCCTCATGCGCCAGACCTTCACGGATTTCGTTGAGGCCGAGCGATACGGCGCGGATACGGTCACATTCCTTGACGCGCAGATTGGCGATGCCGACGAAACGCACCGGTGTCTCATTGAAGGCGGCGAGAACGGCAATGGTCGGAATGGCATCCTGCATCTGCGAACCGTCGATTTCGGCGGGCAGATGCGGAAACTGCGCCATGACCTCATAGGCCTTGGCATCCGGCTGGGTGAATTTATCGGCGGGCGTGCCGATATCGATTGCGCCGCCGGTCAGAAGTTCCGCACCCCAGAGATAGGTGGCGGCGGAGGCATCCGGCTCAATGTGGAAATCGGTCGCCGTGTAACCGGTCGGATGCACGCGCCAGATGGCGTTGCTCACCCGCTCCACCTTCGCGCCGAAGGCTTCCATGGCCGATGTGGTGAGATCAATATAGCCCTTCGCGCCGATTTCCTCGCCCTTGAGGATGATATCGACAGGCTTGTCGCCGCAGGCGGCCGCCATCAGAAGCGCCGACACATATTGGCTGGAAAGATTGGCGTCGATGGTGACGCTGCCCTTCGGGAACCCAGTACCCTTGCCGCAGAC
Organism: Agrobacterium sp. ST15.16.055; assembly: GCF_027956555.1. Lineage (NCBI taxonomy): Bacteria > Pseudomonadati > Pseudomonadota > Alphaproteobacteria > Hyphomicrobiales > Rhizobiaceae > Agrobacterium > Agrobacterium sp. ST15.16.055. Next base: position 275,864 of record NZ_JAQKGN010000003.1, on the reverse strand, counting down.
GGTGACGGGCGGGCAACCGGTCGGCGCTTCCGCTTCGACACCGAGGGAGCGCAGGGCCTCCACCAGCGGCATGATCGGGCGTTTGCGCATGTGCTCATCGCCATCGATGATGACGGCGCCGTCCACAAGTGCGGCAGCGGCGGTTAGGAAGCGCGTTGCGGTGCCGGCATTTCCAAGGAAAAGCGGCTTTTCCGGCTGCTGAAGTACACCCGTGCCTTCCACCACGAAGGTAGTGGCGTCAGGTTCGGTTACCTTGACACCCATCTCGCGCAGGGCTTCGGCCATATAAAGCGTATCGTCGCTTTTCAGCGCGCCGGTCAGGTGGCTTTTGCCCTTGGCAAGACCAGCCAGGAGAAGCGCGCGGTTGGTGATGGATTTGGAGCCGGGCGGCTCGACCTTACCGGAAAGCGGATGGCCGGGCGGGGCGATGGTCAGTTCGATCATGATTGTCGTCTTGTCAAAGAATGCGGCGAAGAGCCGGATTATCGGAATTTGAACGGGTGGTTTTAAGCCGCCGGAAGAACAGTGAGCTTAGAATTTCACCGTCGGCACGGCGCGGTCGGCCGGGTTTTCGATCTCGAAATAGGGCGCCTTGGCAAAACCGAACTGGCCCGCCACCAGATTGGACGGGAAGCTTTCCACCTTGACGTTCAGATCGCGCGCGGCGCCATTATAATAACGGCGCGACATCTGGAGTTCGCCCTCGATGGTTTCCAGCGACCGCTGCAATTCCAGAAAGTTCGTATTGGCCTTCAGATCGGGATAGGCTTCGGCGAGCGCAAAGAGTTTGCCGAGCGCCTGCGACAGCAGGCCTTCCGCCTGGGCGCGGCCTTCGACATCACCCGCCGGCACGGCCTGCGCCCGGTTGCGCATGGCAATCACCTCCTCGAAGGTGCTTTTCTCATGCGCCGCGTAGCCCTTCACGGTCTCGATGAGATTGGGAATGAGATCGGCGCGGCGCTTCAACTGCACGTCAATGCCCGACCACGCCTCTTCCTTCATCTGCCGCGCCTTGACGAGGCCGTTATAGATGAAGACGACATAGAGCGCGATTGCCGCGATGATTGCCAGCGTGATGAACATTCCCGACCCCTCCTCAAGAGGCGCGGACACCATGGTGGCGTCCGCACGTTAGACTGTTGCCCCGCCTTACATAGACGTTCAGGCGGCCCTGTTCCAGTTCACCCCGCCCGCATCCGTCAGCAGGAAGGCTTCGCCGCAGGCTTTCGCCAGCGTGCGCACGCGCAGGATATAGCTCTGGCGTTCCGTGACCGAAATTACGCCGCGCGCATCCAGAAGGTTGAAAACATGGCTGGCCTTGATGCACTGGTCATAGGCCGGGAACACGCATTTGTGCAGGCGCTGATTATCGTTATCACCCGGCGCACCGGCGGCGAGAAGCGCCTGGCATTCCTTTTCGGCGTCGATGAAATGGCGATGCAGCATGGCGGTATCGGCAAATTCGAAGTTGTGGCGGGAATATTCCTGCTCGGCTTGCAGGAAGACGTCGCCATAGGAAATCTTCTCTTCGCCCTCGCGACCGTTGAAGTTCAGGTCATAGACATTGTCGACGCCCTGAACATACATGGCCAGACGCTCCAGACCATAGGTCAGTTCACCGGCGACAGGCGAGCATTCGATGCCGCAGACCTGCTGGAAGTAGGTGAATTGCGAGACTTCCATGCCGTCACACCAGCATTCCCAGCCGAGACCCCAGGCGCCGAGCGTCGGGCTTTCCCAGTCGTCTTCGACGAAGCGCACGTCATGCAACAGCGGATCGAGACCGATGGCCTTCAGCGAACCGAGATAGAGTTCCTGAAGGTTGGACGGGTTGGGCTTCAGAATGACCTGATACTGGTAATAATGCTGCAAACGGTTGGGGTTTTCACCATAACGACCATCGGAAGGCCGGCGCGACGGCTGCACATAAGCGGCCTTCCACGGCTTCGGGCCCAGCGCGCGCAGCGTCGTTGCCGGATGAAACGTACCAGCGCCCACTTCCATATCGTAAGGCTGCAACACCGCGCAGCCCTTGTCGGCCCAGTAATTGTGCAGCGTCAGGATCAGTGCCTGAAAGGAACGCTTGGGGTTCATATGGTCGGGAATATCGGTCATTTCAGTCATCGCGGCGTTAGGAGGATAAGTAAGCAGTGACTTACTTCGGATGCGGACTGGTGCCACGGCATGGCTTGGGGGTCAAGGATTTATGCGTGGAGACACCGGCTTACGTCTCATCCTCACGCTTCACGCGGTATTCACCGGTTTCGGGGTCCTTGATCAGCGTGCCGATGGCGCCGGTTTCGCGTTCCTTTTCGCGCTGCTTGGATTTCGCCGACAGCTTTTCCGCATCGCGAACGAAGCGGCGGTAAAGGATGACGGATCCGACCACCAGAAGAATAATTGTAATGAGCTGCGCCATAAGGCCCTATTCCCGCGACATCATAGACCGAAACGCGACCACAATGCCTTTTCTTCGGCAACCTCCGCAAGACCCGAGACGGCGCCTGCCGCGAGCCTTTCGGCATTGAGGCCGAGTGCCGCATTCACGCCAGGCACTTTTTTGCCGAACAGCGAACGCCCGCCGCTGACGAGTTGAAGCTTGACCTTTGTCCCGTAACGGCGGCGCAGAACTTCCCGCATGTCGCCAAGCCCGTCGATCAGGCCGAGGTCCAGGCCGCGCATGCCGGTCCAGAACAGGCCGGAGAAGATCGTCTCATCGCCCTTCAGCTTCGAGCCGCGGCGCATCTTGACCATATCGATGAAGACATTGTGGATCTCGACCTGCAACGACTTCAGGTAGTCGATATCGCCTTCCTTTTCCGGCTGAAAGGGATCGAGGATGACCTTGTTCTCGCCCGCCGTATAGACACGGCGCTCCACGCCGATCTTCTTCAGCATTTCCGGAAAACCGAAACCGCCGGAAACGACGCCGATAGAACCGACGATGGAAGTGGGATCGGCGATGATCTCATCGCCGGCAAGCGCGATCATGTAACCGCCGGAGGCTGCAACATCCTCCACGAAGATCAGGACTTTCTTTTCCTTTTCCTCGGCGAGCTGGCGGATGCGGTTATAGATCATCCGCGCCTGCACCGGCGAACCGCCGGGCGAATTGAGCGAAATGGCGATAGCCGGCGCATCCTTGACGGCGAAGGCCTTTTCCAGAAGCGGCGCATAGGAAGCGAGATTGAGGGCGGGGCGGAACTGGTTGCCGCCGGCCATGATTGCGCCCTGCATGCGCACAACCGGGATGACGAGCTCTTTTTTACGAAAGCGTTTCGGCACCAGATACTTCAGAAAACCCACTACTCAATCCTCGCAGCATTTATCCGTTCGTCAGGGATGTATGTATCGCCCCGGAAAACACAATGGTTTGCGGCCGGCGGAACGGCGATATTTATGACGCGGTCCGGATTGCCCTTACATTACGCGAATAGGCGGTGCGGCCATTGTTCAGGTCATCGACGAAGGGGGTGAAGGCATGGCTGCCGGTCTCATGCATGATGAGCGGCGCGCGGAAGGACAGCCGCGCTCGCGAACCCTTGATGGCGGTGACGAGCATGCGCACCGCGTCCTCGCCAGGGCGCGGGTGGATGAGGGTGATTTCGAGGCCGCCGAAACGGCTGCCGCAGGCGGCGATAATCTCCGCCACCGATTGCGGCCTTGAAATCAGGGAAAGCTGCCCGCCCGGCACCATGATCGCGCCCGCCGTCCTGATCCAGTCTTCGAACAGGCCATCGGTCATGGCGTGCGCTTCGGCTTTCAGGGCGTCCGGCGTGCGACGGTCGCCCGCATCATTATAGGGCGGGTTCATGATGACGTGATGGAAATGATCGTCGGGCAATCCGGCCGCGACACGCGCTTTCGCACGCAGCGTCACATCCGCCTCGCACACATTCACCCGCGCGGAAAACGCGGCATTCTCGGGCAATTCGAGGCTGCGGCGAGCAAATTGAACCATTTCCGGCGAGCGTTCATAGAGCGTCACCTGCGCCTTTTCGAGCCGCGCCGCAACCGCCATGCCGGCCGCACCCGCACCCGCGCCGAGATCGGCGATCCGGCAGGCGCGGTCATCCGCCACCAGCGAGGCCAGAAGCATGGCATCCATACCCGCCCTGTGCCCCCTGCCCTTCGGCTGAACGATGTGAAAGCGACCCCGGTGAAAGGCGTCGATGGTTTCGGAAATGCCGTCGCTCACCGCCGTTCACGCCTCTTCGTTGCGCAGCTCGTCGCCGAGCCCGGCATCAATGAGAATGCGGCGGGCCTGGTCGGCCCGATCTTCCTCCACCAGAAACCTGCGCGGCAAAAGACCGAGCGATCCCTCCAGAATGCTCATCGCCTGATCGGCGATGAGGCAATGGATGCCGGCATCCCTCATCAGGCTTTCAGCGAAGGAGAGCAGCACGGCGTCGTTGGTTCGGATCAGTTCACGCATGGATAGACCTTAAATTCCCATCTTTTTGAATGGCTAGCGGCAATTCGCCCCTTGCCGCGCAAGGCGTCAGTTTTTATTGTCGACTTCAAATTCGAACTGGAGTCCTGTCCCTTGGGCGTCGTCATACCGCTTGAAGAAAGCAAAAACAAACTCGCATCCGTCAAGCCGCTTGTCGATCTGACCCGTCCTGACATGGAACGGGTGAACCAGCTTATCCTTTCCAAGGCCGGTTCCGATGTCCAGATGATACCCGAGGTAGCCAACCACCTCATCTCGTCCGGCGGCAAGCGCCTGCGGCCAATGCTGACGCTCGCCTCGGCCTCAATGTTCGGTTACGAGGGCGATCACCACATCAAGCTCGCCACCAGCGTGGAGTTCATGCACACGGCCACGCTTCTGCATGACGATGTGGTGGATGAAAGCGATCTGCGCCGCGGCAAATCCACCGCCCGCACCATCTGGGGCAACCAGGCGAGCGTTCTCGTCGGCGACTTCCTGCTCGGTCAGGCGTTCCGCATGATGGTGCATGTCGGTTCGCTGGATGCGCTCGACGTGCTGTCCACAGCCGCCTCGGTGATTGCCGAAGGCGAGGTGTTGCAGCTTTCGGTCGCCAAGAACATGGAAACCACCGAAGACGATTATCTGCAGGTGATTCGCGCCAAAACGGCCGCCCTTTTTGCGGCGGCGGCGGAAGTCGGCCCCATCGTCGCCAAGACCGACAAGGCGACCCGCAGCGCGCTGAAATCCTACGGCATGAATCTCGGCCTCGCCTTCCAGCTGGTCGACGATGTCCTTGACTACGGCGGAAAGTCCGCCGATCTCGGCAAAAATACCGGTGACGACTTCCGCGAAGGCAAGATCACCCTGCCGGTCATCCTCTCCTATCGTCGCGGCACGCAGGATGAGCGCGCTTTCTGGCGCACGGCAATCGAAAAGGGCGAAAGCAGCGACGCGAACCTCGAAAAGGCGCTTGGCCTGATCACCAAATATAACGGTCTTGGCGACACGATCGGCCGCGCCACGCATTACGGCACCATTGCCCGCGACGCGCTGGCGCCCCTGCCGCAGAGCCCCTGGAAAGATGCGCTTCTGGAAGTGATCGACTTCTGCATCGAGCGTCTGAACTGACGCCGCAGGCCGGACGAATGGCGGATGGAAAAGACCGTCCGCCCAATGTTCCAGGCCAGCTTCTTCGCAAGGCGTGATTGTGGCCGGGGCCATAATTTCTTGCGGGGCTGCTTCAAAAAAGCCATTCTATCGTGACCAACAATGGAAACTGATTTTTCCGTGCTTCTGCACAAAGGCAAAGGTTCCCTCATGCGGCGTAAACCAGCACTCCGTCTTCTCTGCAGCGCGGCTCTTGCCGCTGCTCTCGCAATCGGCGCGGGTGCAAGCCCCGGCTTTGCGGAGGCGAAGGCGACACCGGAAAACAAGGCTGTTACGTTCGATCCGGCCAAGGTGAACACCTTCTCCGGCGCCTTCCTCGCCGGGCGCAATGCCGATGTCGATCAAGATTATCCCACCGCGATTTCGCTTTATAAAAAGGCGCTGGAATTCGATCCAGCCAATACGGAAATCCGCCAGCGGCTGATGATCGCCGAACTTTTGAGCGGCAATTTCGAGGCTGGCGCGAAGATCGCCGATTCGATGAAGGACGATACCTCGGTGGAGCGCGTGACGACCATCGTGCGCGGTCTCGACGCCATCAAGGACAAGGAATTCGCCAAGGCCGAGAAAATTCTGAAATATAACGGTCCGAACGATCTCGACCGCATGGTCAATACGCTTTTGACGGCATGGGCGCGCGCCGGTTCCGGCAAGCCGAAGGAAGCGCTGGCTCTGGTCAATAATATGAAGGGCCCGGGCTGGATTTCGATCTTCCAGAAATATAATGCGGCGGCCATCGCCCTTGTTTCCGGCAACAATGAAGCGGCCCGCAAAAGCCTCAACGAAGCGGTGACGGACCGCGAAGGCGGGGCAACCGCCTCCGATACCTATATGCGCGCGGTGATGGCGCTTGCCCGGCTGGAGGCTTCCGCCGGCAACAAGCAGAAGGCGCTAGATGCGATTGCGGTCGGGGACACTTTCGCGCCGAATTACGCGCCGCTGAAGGCGCTTCGCCAGTCCATCGAAAACGGTGAGAAGCCGGAACAGCAGATCACCAATGCCGTGGAGGGCGCCGCCAGCGTCATGTTCTCCATCGCCGGCGCGCTGAACCGCGAAGGCGCCGAAGAGATCGTGACGCTTTATCTGCAGACGTCGCGCGCGCTCGATCCGAAAAGCCCGGATACGCTCATCCTTCTCGGCGGCCTTTCAGAAGCGCTGAAACAGCCTGACCGCGCCATTGCCTTCTATCGCGAGGTGCCGAAGGATTCGCCGATGTATCGCATCTCCGAGCTGCAGCTCGGACTGACGCTCGCGCAGACGGGCAAGGTGGATGAGGCGCGCAAGCATCTCAAATCGCTGCTCGAATCCGACCCGAAGGACATCCGTTCCTATCTCGCCTATGGCAGCGTGCTTTCCGACGCCAAGGACTACAAGGCAATGGCCGAGAACTACGACAAGGCCATCGAGGTCATCGGTTCCGTGCCGCAGAAATCCGACTGGTCCATCTTCTTCCAGCGCGGCATCGCCTATGAACGGCTGAAGGAATGGGACAAGGCAGAACCGAATTTCAAGCGGGCGCTGGAACTGAACCCGGAACAGCCGCAGGTTCTGAACTATCTGGGTTATTCCTGGGTGGACAAGGGCATCAATCTCGATGAAGGCATGAAGATGATCAGCCGTGCCGTCGAGCTTCGGCCGAATGACGGCTATATTGTCGATTCTCTCGGCTGGGCGCATTATCGCCTTGGCGATTTCGATGAAGCCGTGACCGAGCTGGAACGGGCGATCGAACTGAAAGCTGGCGATCCCACCATCAACGACCATCTGGGCGACGCCTACTGGCGGGTCGGCCGCAAGATCGAGGCGGTCTATCAGTGGAACCGCGCATTGATCGGCGACAGCGACGACGTGGACAAGGCCAAGGTGAAGGAAAAGATCGCCAACGGCCTGCCGCCTGTCGAAAAGGATGCCGAAAATACCGCCAAGAAGGAAGTCACGCCACAGCCGCCGGCTCCTCCGGCACCGGCACCGGCTGCCACTCCGGACAAGAAATCCTGACGCCGCATGCGCGGGCATGAGGTTTCCGGGGCCGCTGAGACCATCGAGGCGGCCCCGGCCAAGATCAATCTGGCGCTGCATGTGACCGGCCAGCGAGCGGATGGGTATCACCTGCTCGAAACGCTGGTGACCTTTACCGAAGCCGGCGACACTATCCGTATTTGCAACGCCGATGCCGACAGTTTCTCCATCTCCGGCCCCTTCGGCGATCTTTTGCGTGCGGGCGATGGCGGCGATAACCTCGTCACCCGCGCCAGGGACCTGTTGCGCGATGCGCTCGCATCGACAGGTCAACCGGCACCCCCGGTTGCCATTCATCTTGAAAAGAACCTGCCGGTGGCTTCCGGCATAGGCGGCGGCTCGGCGGATGCGGCGGCGACACTGCGGGGGCTTTTGCGGCACTGGCGTGCCGCTATCGCACCGGATACGCTTGCACCAATGGCATTGACGCTCGGCGCGGATGTGCCGATGTGCCTTGAGAGCCGATCCTTGATCGCTCGCGGCATCGGCGAGGACATCGAACCGCTCACTGATCTGCCGGAACTATCCATTGTTATGGCCAATCCGCTGAAAGCGGTTTCGACGCCGGAGATTTTCCGGCGATTGCAGAACAAGACCAATCCGCCGCTGCCCGACCCTGCGACGATTGGCTGGATGGATTTTCTTGCCCAAAGCCGTAACGATCTTCAGCCGCCGGCACAGGCGTTGCTGCCGGAAATCGCGGAGATAACCGGGCTGCTGTCTGAAGAAGGGGCGGCCCTTGTTCGCATGTCCGGTTCCGGGGCAACCTGTTTCGGGATTTTTCATTCCTTCGATGCCGCCAAAAACGCGGAAACATCGCTTCGGAAAAAACGTCCCGGCTGGTATTTTCACGCAACGCGGACCATTTGAGGGCCGGATATTTCGAGGATAAGGCCATGGCAGGCGATAGACCCTTCATTCCCCTTGGCATTGCGGTTCTGACTGTTTCGGACAGCCGCACGCTGGAGAACGACAAGTCCGGCGACACGCTCGTCGCAAGGCTGGAAGAAGCGGGCCACAGGCTCGCGGCCCGCGCCATCGTGCCTGACGATAAGACGGCGATCGCAGACACGGTGCGCGAATGGACTTTGTCTGAAGGCGTGGACGTGGTCATCACGACCGGCGGCACCGGCTTTACCGGCCGCGACGTGACGCCCGAGGCACTGGAGCCACTGTTCGAAAAACGCATGGACGGGTTTTCCGCACTTTTCCATCGCATTTCCTATGAGAAGATCGGCACCGCCACCATCCAGTCACGTGCGACCGGTGGCGTGGCGAACGCCACCTTCATCTTCGTGCTGCCGGGGTCACCGGGGGCTTGCAAGGATGCGTGGGACGGTATTCTCAAGGCGCAGCTCGACTATCGTCATCTGCCGTGTAACTTCGTGGAAATCATGCCGAGGCTGGATGAGCATTTGAAGCGTGGGGCTGGCGGCGTTTAGATCAACGGATCGAGGGTATGCGGGGCTTTACCCCCCTCTGCCCTGCCGGGCATCTCCCCCTCAAGGGGGGAGATCGATCTGCGGCGATGTCTCGTCCATCTTGAAGCTTGAGAATGAAGCGACAAGAGAGCCTCTTGCCGATCTCCCCCCTTGAGGGGGAGATGCCCGGCAGGGCAGAGGGGGGTAAAGCCCCACGCACATCCGGTTCGCAGACGATGCACGACAAAAAAACCATCACCCCAGATATTTTTTGAAAAACTCCACCGTCCGCTCCCAAGCAAGATCAGCCGCCGCCTTGTCATAACGAGCCGAGGACGTGTCATTATTGAAAGCATGGTTGACGCCGTCGTAAACGAAGATTTCGAAGGTCTTGCCGTTTTCCTCCAGCGCCTTCTTATAGGCGTCGATGCCGGCATTGATGCGCTCATCGAGACCCGCATAGTGCAAAAGCAGCGGCGCCTTGATGGCAGGTACATCGGCCGCCGGGGCCTGCTGGCCGTAATAGGCGACGCCGGCATTCAGGCCTGCCGATTTGGTGGCGAAACGGTTGACCAGCCCGCCGCCCCAGCAGAAACCGACAGCACCGACCTTGCCATTCGCCCCCTGCCGCGCCGCAAGCCATACCCGGCCCGCTTCGGCATTGTCGACGGTCGCATCCATGTCGAGACCGCTGAACATCTGCCGCGCCTTCTCCTCATCGGCGGGCGTGCCGCCCTGCGGTGAGAGGAAATCGACCGCAAGCGCCCGGAAACCGGCGAGCGCCACCCGTCTTGCCACGTCACGAATATGATCGTTCAAGCCGCGGTTTTCGTGGATGACGATAACTGAGCCGATGGGACCGGAAGCGGATTTCGGCGTAACGAGGTAACCCTTTATCTCACCGCCGGGGGCGGGATAGGTCACCTCTTCGGCAACGATCCTGTCGTCATCGGCCGCGATGACCGCCGCATGGGCGCTGTTGGCCGAAAGAAGCGGGGCGATGGCCGCGGCCGCAGCACCTGACCCGGCCAGCACGGTGAGCTTTTCCATGAATTTGCGGCGGTCGAGGCTGAGATGGGTATATTCATCGTAAGCGTCGATCATGGCCTGCGTGATCTTGGGCTTGTCCATCGCTCTATCCTCCTTGAACGCGCGGATGCGGAAAGATAGCGCAGATCGCAGGGCGGGGAACGAGGCGGGGGCGAGCGGCGCCACACATTTGCGTGAGCGCCCCCTCCGGTTTTTCACATCAGGCGGCGAGATCCACGACAATACGGCCGTCAATCTTGCCCTCTTCCATGCGGTGGAAGATGTCATTGATGTTTTCGAGCTTGTCCCACGAGAAGTGGGCGGCCACCTTGCCTTCGCCGGCAAAGGTCAGCGCCTCCTCCAGATCCTGCCGTGTGCCAACGATGGAACCGCGTACCGTGATGCGCTTCAGCACCGTGTCGAAAACCGGAATGGAGATGAAGCCCGGCGGCAGGCCGACAAGCGCCATGGTGCCCTTGGAGCGCAGGAAGCCGTAGGCCTGCTCCATGGCCTTTGGCGACACCGCCGTCACCAGCGCGCCGTGGACGCCGCCGGTCGCCTTCTGCACCTGCTCCACCGCGTCAGGCGCGCGACCATTGACGACGACATCGGCTCCGAGCTTTTTCGCAAGCGCCAGCTTGTCATCGAAAATATCGGCGGCAACGACATGCATGCCCATGGCCTTGGCATATTGCACGGCCATGTGGCCAAGCCCGCCAATGCCTGAAATGACCACCCACTCACCGGGCCTGACCTCGGTTTCCTTCAGCCCCTTATAGACGGTAACGCCGGCGCAGAGCACCGGTGCAGCCGGGCCGAAATCGAGATTATCCGGCAGGCGGCCAACGAATTTCGGATCGGCAAGGCCATATTCAGCAAAGCTTCCATTGACGGAATAGCCGGAATTCTTCTGGCTTGGGCACAGCGTTTCCCAGCCCGTGCGGCAGGGAATGCAGCATCCGCAAGCGGTGTAGAGCCAGGGCGTTCCGGCACGGTCGCCTTCCTTGATGCCGGTGACGCCAGCGCCGATCTTGGCGACGTAACCCACACCTTCGTGGCCGGGAATGAAGGGCGGATTGGGCTTGACCGGCCAGTCACCCGTTGCGGCGTGCAGGTCGGTATGGCAAATGCCCGTCGCCTTGTAGTTGATGAGAATCTCACCGGGACCGGGATCCGGTATCGCCACTTCCTCAATGGTCAGCGGTTTTCCAAATGCGCGGACAACCGCCGCCTTCATTGTCTTAGTCATGACATACTCCCTAATCTCTGTCCGCCAGAAATCCTCGACGGCAAGCGGAGATTAGCGGGGATGGGGCGTCATGGAATTGACCCATCGCAAATCGGAGCATTTTGCAAGGCGGGATTGTCTCACTTATGAGGCAACCTCACGGTGCTGATTTATTCCAGTGCCAACCATATGGCGAGCCATGCCCACAGGCAGACGACCAGCGCAAAGCCGATGCCGAACAACGCGCCGCGTTGACGCAGGCGATTGCTGGTGACATGGACATAGGAATGAGCATAACGCGAGAGCACGAACAGCCATGCCAGAACGACGGTGACGATATTGTCCGCATCCGTGATGTAAAGTAGCAGGCACGCAATGTGGAACAGGACCGGCAGCTCGAACTGGTTGGCGATATTGCGGTTCACCAGATAGCTTTCGCGCGCTTCCTCGCCGCGGTCGCGCAGCTTGATCGCGGATTCGCGATCCTTGAAGGTGTATTTGTTACGCCGGACGATCAGGAGCGCGTAAAGCCAGAAGACCAGAAAGACATGGGCGATCATCGGCCAGAACATTGCGGTCGTGGGTGACATGCTTTCTTCTCCAATCATCAAAACGCTCCCCGATCCGGCATGAATCGGGGAGCGCCAAATACTTAGTATCCTTTTACGGATTCGCCTCGAAAGATCAAACCGCGCCGGGGTAGTTCGGGCTTTCGCGGGTGATCGTCACGTCATGGGCGTGGCTTTCGCGCAGGCCCGCGCTGGAGATGCGAACGAAGGTGGCGCGTTCCTGGAATTCCTTGATGTTGCTGCCGCCGACATAACCCATGGCGGCCTTCAGGCCACCGGCCAGCTGGTGCAGCACGCCGGAAACCGGGCCCTTGTAGGGAACCTGACCTTCGATGCCTTCAGGCACGAGCTTCAGCGTGTCGCGCACTTCCGCCTGGAAATAGCGGTCTGCCGAACCGCGGGCCATGGCACCGACAGAGCCCATGCCGCGATAGGCCTTGAAGGAACGGCCCTGATACAGGAACACTTCGCCCGGGCTTTCATCCGTGCCGGCAAGCAGCGAGCCGATCATGACGGCGGAAGCCCCGGCGGCGATTGCCTTGGCCAGATCGCCCGAGAACTTGATGCCGCCATCGGCGATAACAGGAATATCAGCCGCATTGGCGACTTCGACCGACGACATGATGGCCGCAAGCTGCGGAACGCCGACGCCGGCGACGATGCGGGTGGTGCAGATGGAGCCGGGGCCGATACCGACCTTGACGCCATCGGCGCCGGCATCGATCAGCGCCTTGGTGCCGTCGGCTGTCGCGACATTGCCGGCGATGATGCGAACCGAGTTCGACATCTTCTTAACCACTGAAACGGCATCGAGCACGCGCTGCGAATGGCCGTGCGCGGTATCCACGACCAGAAGGTCGACGCCGGCATCGATGAGGCGCTCCGCGCGCTCGATGGCATCGGCACCAACGCTGATGGCAGCGGCAGCTCGAAGACGGCCCTGCGCATCCTTGGTGGCGTTGGGGTTCAACTGCGACTTCTCGATATCCTTGACGGTGATGAGGCCGACGCAATTGCCTTTTCCATCCACCACCAGCAGCTTTTCGATGCGGTGCTTGTGCAGCAGGCGGCGCGCTTCCTGCTGATCGACGCTGCTTTCCTTGACCGTGACCAGATTTTCGCGGGTCATCAGCTCATAGATCTTCTGCTGCGGATCGGAGGCGAAGCGCACGTCGCGGTTGGTCAGAATGCCGACGAGGCGACCGTTCTTGTGGCCGCCGGACCCGCCGTTTTCAACCACCGGAATACCGGAAATGCCGTGCGCCTTCATCAAGGCCTGTGCTTCTGCAAGCGTCGCATCCGGGCCGATGGTGACCGGGTTGACGACCATACCGCTTTCGAACTTCTTCACCTGCCGGACTTCTTCGGCCTGTTCGATGGGGGTCAGGTTGCGGTGGATGACGCCGATGCCGCCGGCCTGGGCCATGGCGATGGCAAGACGGCCTTCGGTCACCGTATCCATGGCGGAAGAGAGGATAGGCAGGTTCAGATCGATATCGCGGGCAATGCGGGTGGCGATATTCGTCTGTCCCGGCATAACCTCGGAATGTCCGGGTTGCAGCAACACATCGTCAAATGTGAGAGCGTCCAAACCAGTGGGTGTTTGAATGATGCGTGCCATGACCAAATTCCTTCATACTGAAAATGCGTGGCCGTTCCGGAACGAAAAGTTCACCCCGGCGCCCTGCAAGGATTGCTTGGAAGTTGGCGAGGGCTGGTAACACGTTCATGACAGGAAGGGAATAGAAAAAACCCGGAATTGCCTTCCGGGCTTTCTTTGTTGCTGCATTGCAGCAGACGTTATAGCGCGTCGTGTGGGTCCTTGCCCCACACGACGCGCTATAACTGCTTGTTTTTATGCATGTCGTTATCGCAAAACCGCTGAACACTTTTGCGCGACATGCATTAGATGTCGAACTGATAGGATTTCGGCACGAAGCGATAACCCGTATCCAGCTTTTCCGCGTAACCGACCGCCGGGAAAGGCATGTGATACCCAAGGAAAGGCAAGCGGTCAGTGGCGATCATGTCATAGACCTTCTTGCGGGTCGCAGCGGCTGCCGCCTTGTCCATGTCGAACTTCACCTCCCAGTCTGGCTTTTGCAGGGAAAGGACGAAATGGTTGGCGGTATCCGCCGTCAGGATGAGTTGTTTGCCTTCCGATTCGACACGGAAGATCATGTGCCCCGGTGAGTGACCGAAGGCCGCCACGCCGGTAATCCCGGATACGACGCTGGCGCCGTCGCCAATGAAGCTCGCCTTTTCCGCCAGCGGCTTGACGTTTGTAAGAACGCCCTTGTGACCGCCTTCCGCCGGCGTGCCGACGCGCTTGTCGTCTGTCCAGAAATCATATTCCACCTGGCCGAACACATAGCGGGCCTTAGAAAAAGCCGGTACGCCCTTCTCCATCAGCCCGCCAATATGATCGCCATGCATGTGGGTCAGCACCACCACGGTCACATCTTCTGGAGTATAACCGGCGGCCGCCATGCCCTCGATCAACCGGCCATTGCCCGCACCGCGCCCGGCTTCACCGAAACCGGTATCGAACAGCACGAGATCGGTGCCGGTATTGACGAGGACCGGCGAGAAGGAATTGACGAATTGCTCTTTCGGCAGAAAATTGTCTTCCAGCAATTTTCCAACCGTCTCGGGCGATTGATCCGTACCGAAGGTCTCGCCGGGATTGGGGGCCGCGCGTGCGCCATCCTTCACCACCAGCACTTCGAAATTGCCGAGCTTGAAGCGGTTGGTTTCAGGTGGCATCGCGTGTTCTATCTCCATGGAAGTCTGCGGCTGGCTGGTCTGGGCATTTGCGTTGCGCACCATCAAAATTGGCGCACCGAGAACGCTTGCGCCCGCCGCACCGATGAGGCCACGTCTGCTCATGCTGAAGGATTTGGTCATTATCTTACTCCCGATATCGCCAACTGGCCGTGATTGCCAACTGAACTCACCCAACGGACAATAGAGCGAGAAAGTTGCAAGAAAACCGGCCTCACGCAGGTTTGATCGGAACTTGAGAAATTGATAATTAACGTGTTGGCAAGCCGGGTTATCAGGCGTAGGAGGAACGGCGATATCCTTTGTCGCAGCGGAAAGCCGCAGGCAGCCTCAATGAACCGCATCATTCCACTCATCCTGGCAGTCGCTCTCTTTATGGAGCAGATGGACTCCACCGTCATCGCCACCTCGCTGCCGGCAATTGCCGCCGATCTTCATGTCGGCCCGATCACGCTCAAGCTCGCATTGACGGCCTATATGGTGGCGCTGGCGATCTTCATTCCCATCAGCGGCTGGATGGCCGACAAATATGGCGCGAAGAAAATCTTCCGTTTCGCCATCGGCGTTTTTGTGGTGGGGTCGATCTGCTGCGCGGTGTCGTCCTCGGTGTTCGAATTCGTGCTGTCGCGTTTCCTGCAGGGCATGGGCGGGGCCATGATGACACCCGTCGGACGTCTCGTGCTTTTGCGCACGACCAAGCGCAGCGAACTCGTCTCCGCCATGGCGCTGCTGACGATCCCCGGGCTCGTCGGACCGCTCACCGGACCGCCCATCGGCGGTTTCATTACCACCTATTTTTCATGGCACTGGATTTTCCTCATCAACGTGCCGATCGGTATCATTGGCATCTGGCTGTCGACGATCTTCCTGCCGGAAATCGAAACGACAAATCCGCCGCCGATGGACGGTAAGGGCTTCGTGCTTTCAGGCATTGCCGCCTCCGGCGTGGTGTTCGGCCTCTCCGTCGTCAGCCTGCCCGCGCTGCCGCCGGCAATCGGCATCGCCTCGACCATCATCGGTTTCATCTGCGGTTTTCTTTATCTGCGCCACGCCGCACGGCACCCTGCCCCCATTCTGGATTTTCGCATCTTTCAGAACGCGACCTTCCGGGCGGCTTCCGTCGGCGGCACCGTTTTCCGCATTTCCACGGGCGCCATACCCTTCCTGATGCCGCTGATGCTGCAGATCGGTTTCGGGCTGAACCCGTTCCAGTCGGGCATGATCACCTTTGCCGGCGCAATCGGCGCGATCACCACGAAATTCATGGCCAAGCGAGTGTTTGCGGCAACCGGATTTCGCTCGACGCTGATCGGGGCCGGCATCGTCGGTGCCTGCACGACGCTTGCCAACAGCTTCTTCACCCCGGAAACGCCTTATCCGCTCATCATGGTCTTTCTGGTGACGGCAGGATTTGCCCGGTCCTTCTTCTTCACCGGGTCGAATGCGCTCAGCTATTCCGATATCGAGGACAGGCAGGCCAGCCAGGCGACCTCGATGGCGTCGGTGTTGCAGCAGATCAGCCTCGCGCTGGGCGTGGCTTTCGCCGCCTCCATTCTGGAAGTCAGCAGCACGATGTCCGGCACGCACCTGCAGCTCGCCGATTTCCACATCGCTTTCACTATCGTCGCACTGGTATCGCTGTTCGCCATCGTGCCGATCATCCGCATGGACGGCAATGCCGGGGCGGCCGTCTCCGGCCACCGCGGCAAGGTCTCGCAACCGGCGGAGTGATTAAAGCGCCGTGCGCCCGTTTGGGCGCACAAAGGACGGACAAAAATCGAATATGGCTTTCTGTCCGATGCGCTAGTCTTCGGAAGCCTCTCCGGCCTCCACATCGACCTGCGGCGCGTTCTTGCGGCCCTTGAAGTGTTTGGCAAGCAGGAACATTTCCACCGACTCCGAACGTGACGAGGCCGGTTTGATATGCAAGACCTGCTTGAAGTTCTTCTTGAGCATGTCCAGCAGCTGCTTTTCCGTGCCGCCCTGGAAGGTCTTGGCAAGGAAGTGCCCGCCCTCCGCCAGCACCTGAACGGCAAAATCGGCCGCGACTTCGCACAGATGCATGGTGCGGATGTGGTCGGTCTTCTGGTGCCCGGTGGTGGGCGCGGCCATATCCGACAGCACCAGATCAGGCGTACCGCCGACGGCCTCCATCAGCTTTTCCGGCGCGCTCGGATCGAGGAAGTCCAGCTGCAGGATTTTCACGCCGGGAATAGGATCGATCTCGAGGAAATCGATGGCCGCAACGCGAATGTCATCTTCTGTCGAATCCGTCACCTTGGAGGCGATCTGCGACCAGCTGCCGGGTGCGGCGCCAAGATCGATGATGCGGCGTGCGCCCTTCAGAATCTCATGCTTGTCGTTGATTTCCAACAGCTTGAAGGCGGCGCGGGCGCGATAGCCCTCAAGCCTGGCGCGCTGCACATAAGGGTCATTGATATGACGTTCCAGCCAGCGGCGCGACGAGGCCTTTAGCTTGGTCTTCTTGACCTTCTGGCCGATCTTGCGGCCGGTGCGATTGTTGCTTGTCGGCGCCTTGCTCATGTCAAACCTTCCGTCCTGTCCTGCCGTGCCATCTGCATGCGCCTTATCCGGTTGCGCCGCCATGCGCCGTCATCCGCCATCATATCCGTCAGCAGGCCTTCGCGAAGGCCGCGATCCGCCACGCGCATGCGCCGCGCCGGCCAGCGGCGGCGAATGGCCTCAAGGATGGCGCAGCCGGCCAGAACCAGATCGGCCCTGTCAGGCCCGATACAGGCATTGGCAGCGCGGCCCGCGAAATCCCATGCCAGAAGCTTGTCCTGCATGGCTGTCACCTCGGCATCGGAAAGCCAGAGGCCATCCACCTTGCGGCGGTCATAGCGTGGCAGATCGAGATGGACGCCGGCAAGCGTCGTCACGGTGCCCGAGGTCCCGATCAGGTGAAAATCCTCGTGATGGGTCTGCGGCGCGAGAGGCGGGCAGTGGAAGGCGTCGAGCAGCCCTTCGACTTCCCCCACCATGGCGGCGAAAACATCCGGCGTCACATCGCGCCCGCCATGACGTTCCGAAAGCGTGACGACACCGACCGGCAACGAGGTCCAGTGGGTGATGTGATTGGCGAGCCGGTTCGAGCGATTTTCCCCGACCTTGATAACGGCGATTTCCGACGATCCGCCACCAATATCGAACAGCACGACAGAGCGCGCTTCACGCCCGACAAGCGAGGCGCAGCCGGACACCGCAAGGCGAGCTTCAGTCTCGCGGCTGATAATTTCGAGCTTCAGTCCCGTCTCCCGCGTAACTCGCGCCAGAAACTCCTCGCCATTCGACGCAGCGCGGCAGGCCTCGGTGGCAATGAGCCGCATGCGCCTGATCGGACGACCGGAAAGCTTCGCGGAGCAGACTTTCAGCGCCTCGACAGCTCGATCCATGGCGTCGTCGGAAAGCCGGCCGCTCGACACCAGCCCCTCGCCCAGCCGGACGATGCGCGAAAAGGCGTCGACGACCCGAAACTGGCCGGGCCTCGTCGGCTGCGCGATTAGAAGCCGGCAATTATTGGTGCCGAGATCGAGCGCCGCATACATATCCGCCGGCGGCTCCTGGCCATGCTCGTGCTGGCGACCGGCATGGCGGGCGGATAGTTCGGATTGTCGATGCGGGTCCTGCCCGACCCCTCCTGCCCGGCCGTTCTGCTTGCCAACGTGTTTCGGCGCATGGGTGGGAACCAGCGGACGACCCTGTGGATCGCGATGACCACGCTTGCGGTGGCGCGACTTTCGCCCTGCGCCCGGCGGCACGGAGGATGGATTGGCAGCATCTGTTGCAGCTGAACCCTGCGCCTGCACGGTGGAAGCTGGGGCAGCCTGCTGTGAAGCACCCTTGCCGCGAGAGCGCCTGCGACGCTTTCTCTTGCGCGGCTCGGCATCCGGCTCAAGAGCCGATACGTAGGAGGAACCGGCCGGAACATCTGCGGCAACATCATGCGACAGCACAGCAGCGTCACGGGGCTGACCGTCACGCTTGTGTTTCTTGCCACGACGGGATCGCTTCGCTTTCCCTTTGTTCGCCACCGACGCCCCTTGTTCCGACGGCTTTGGGCCGTTTCCGGGGTCGATCACTGTCTTGTCCATTTCGCCGCGCACAAGCGTAGACGCTATGCTGCTGGCTTTCATAAGGTTTCGTTGGGCCGACAATACCAGCGCAAGCGATTTTAGCCAAATGGTTTTTGGCAGGCGTCTTGTGGGAAGGGCTGATGCCTCGCCAAGGCTGGGCGAGCATCGTCACGATCGCGGCTATGATTTCCGGATGCTTTCGAAATCGGAAGGCAGGTCAGCTCGTCGCCGGGCCTTGCGCGGACACCCACAAGTCATGAAAGGGCACCAATGTGGAGAAAATACTCCCCTCTCCCGGTAAGTCCTTGTGACATATAAACTTACTGGGAGAGGGGAATGGTACGGTTGAGTGGGGTCGAACCACCGACCTCAGGTGCCACAAACCTGCGCTCTAACCAACTGAGCTACAACCGCACATGAAACGCCGAAGCGGCGTCACGGGGGGTGACATAAAAGGTGTTTTGCCCATTTGCAAGTGCCTGTTCGAATTTTGCGAAAAAAGGCGAAGAAAGGCAAGCTCTTTTCAATGGGCCGGATTGTCACTAAGAGGCCGCGGCGGCCTGTTGACGTTAACTCTATTTGGCGATTCATCCGGCGGATGGTGGACCGGATCGCCCTGTGAAGTTATTTAAAATTCTGTTAACGTGATGCCTCGGCGGGTTTACGTTTAGAGCTTCATGAGGAAGCCGAAAGCCCGCGAGGTCCGGTAGTGCCAGAATAGGTTTCGACATGCCCGCCGTCCAGTATCCCTTTATCGATATCGCAGTACATGAACGGGTGCGTGACGGTTTCGGGCGCGGCGAGGCCATGGCGTTGTTCTCGCTCGACCTTAAAAACGCCCTTTGGGCCAATGGCCGGGGTGCGGCGCTGTTTGGCACGCCGATGGTCTATGATTTTCTGGAACAGGGCCCGAAACCGCAGGACGTGACCTTCCGGCAACTGGCGGCCGCGGCGGCGCGGCTTTCCAAAGCGGGCGACAGCCTGCCGTTTACCATTCGCATCACCTCGGGTTTCCGCAGCCTTGCCGTTACCGCGCGCGCGGAAGTCATCGAGGCCGAACCCGGCCAGCCCGCCATCCTGTTTTCCGCCCTCACCGATCAGGCCGCACCCGACACGGCGGAATGCGCCCGGCGCATGATCGAAGGGTTCGACGACCCCGATATCCATATGGCGGTTCTGAACGGCGAGAACGAGATTGTCGCTGCTTCCCCCGGCTTTTCTTCTCTCGGTATTACGCCCCACACAGCGCGGACGCTGGTGAAGATGGCGGCCGGACAGCCCGGCCATCTCGTCAAGCGGCCGGTGCCGACCGGCAAGGGTTATCTGCCCGCGGCCACCGGCCAGATCGCGACATCGCCCGAACTGAACCTAATGTTCGTGGTCGAAACCGCGCTGGGAACACTCGATCCCGTCAATGGTTTTTTCGAAGACAGGCCGCAGGAAGCGCCAGCCCTGCCGGTTGCGGAGGCCAAGACTGTTGCCGCTGCAACCTCCTTCGATTCCGTGCTCGACGCTGTTGCCGGCATCAAGGATGTGGAAGAGGTACAGGAACTGCCGGTCGATCCCGAAGAAGAAGCGCCAGCGCAGCAGGATGACGGCAGCGTCCTGTCCCTGCCGGAAGACGAAACGGAAACCCCGGCGGCGCTTTCCGCGCAGGACGCCGACACCGCTGCGAATGTGGCGATGACGGACGACATCGCCGATCTTTTCGAACTCGATGAGGATGAAGCAGAAGCGCCCTTAACCGAGCGGGCAATCGCCGATGCCCCTGCCGAAGAAGCCCGGGCCGAAGAAAACGCAGTTGCTTACGATGAAATCGTCGAAACCGCGCCGTCAGAAGCTGCTCCTGCGGCGCATGAGGAGGTAGCGGCGGAAACGGAGACCGAAGAGACGGATGTCGGCGCTGGCGCAGAAGCGCAGCCTTTTGTTTTCAATGCCGGTGCGCGCGCTTCCCGTTTCGTCTGGAAAATCGATGCGGAAGGACGCTTCAGTTCGATCTCGCATGAATTCGCGGAGGCGGTGGGCGCCAAGGCGGCTGCCGTTGAAGGCATGGGCTTTGCCGATGTCGCGGCCCTGTTCAATCTCGATCCCGACGGCAAGATCCGCGAGCTTCTCGGCCGACGCGACACATGGTCGGGCAAGACGATCTACTGGCCGGTGGAAGGCACATCGCTGATGGTGCCGATCGATCTTGCCGCCCTGCCCACCTATACGCGCTCCCGCGAATTCGACGGTTTCCGCGGTTTCGGCATCGTGCGGCTTGCCGACGCCGCCGAAGACCCGCATGCCACCGGCCTGACCTTCCTCAACGGCGAAGAGGCAGATCCGGCGGAAGCCCTGCCGCAGCACGCCATCGAGGATGAAAGCCACGAATTGCTGGCTTTTATCGATGAGGATGACGACGCGGCGCAAGACGCAAGTTCCATCGCTGATGATGAGGCCCCGGTAACGCAAGCCGATGCGGCGGATGGTGCATCGGACGTGGTTTCGGCAGAAGAACAGCACCATGATTATACCCCGCCGGAATTCGAAGCGCCGGTTGCGGCGCCCGCTCTGGAACCGGCCTATTCCGACAAGGTCGTCCATCTGGAGGAGCGCCGCTCGCGCTCCCGCGAGGGGCTGACCGCAGGCGAGCAGGCCGCCTTCCGCGAAATCGGCAGAGCCCTTGCGCCGGCGGATGCTGCTTGCGAAGAAGACCGGGAAACGGATGAGGAGGCCATCTCCGCTGAGCCGATCATGCAGGATATCCAGCGGGATATCGATGCGGATGCTTCGGAAAGCGCGCCCTCCGAAACGGAAAATGACGGCAATAAAACCGAGCCAGCGGAGGAAGACGATCTTTTCGCCGATTATGTTCGTGGCGAGCAGCCTGCGGCCATTCGTGCACCCGCGGATGAAAGCGGTTCCGACGAAAAGCAGGAACCTGCGGCTGACGAGCGGCCGGCTGCCGATATTGCCGCCGCCATGGTCAGCCCATCCGTTCACCCCGCGAATGCCTTGACGGCCGAGACGCTGGACCAGATGCCCGTGGCGCTTCTGGTGCATGCCGGCGACAGGCTGATCCACGCCAATCCGGATTTCCTGCGCTTGACAGGCTATGGTTCTCTCGACGAACTCGAAGAGGTGGGGGGTCTGGAAGCGCTGCTGCAGCGGCAGGAGCTGGAAGAAATGCCGGACAATGAAGGCGGCATGGTGGTCGTGAGCGCCGAAAACGACATCATTCCCGTCAAGGCGCGGTTGCAGTCTATCCGCTGGGAAGAGACCAAGGCGCTGATGCTGTCTTTGGTGCCGCTTGAGGAAAAGCAGGCGCCGGTTGCAGCAGCCAACGAAAATATTGCCACTGGCGACGCCGAAGGTGCGGAAGCAGGCAGCCTCTCCCTGTTGCAGGGGGAAGTGGAGGAGCTGCATTCCATTCTGGAAACAGCCACCGACGGGGTTGTGCTTCTGGGAGACGAAGGCGAAATCCGCTCGCTCAACCGTTCCGCCAGCGCGCTGTTCAACTATGACAATGCTGAAATCGCCGGCAAGCCTTTCGTCACCCTCTTTGCCCATGAGAGCCAGCGCGCCGTGCTGGATTATCTCTCCGGCCTTGCCAATAACGGTGTCGCCAGCGTGCTGAACGACGGCCGCGAAGTGATCGGCCGCGAAGCCTCCGGCGGCTTCCTGCCGCTGTTCATGACCATCGGCCGGCTAAAATCCTCGCATGGCTATTGCGTGGTTATCCGCGATATCACCCAGTGGAAGCGCACGGAAGAAGAACTGCGCAACGCCAAGCGGGCTGCGGAAACCGCCAATGCCCACAAGACTGATTTCCTGGCGCGCGTCAGCCATGAAATCCGCACGCCGCTCAACGCCATCATCGGTTTCTCCGACATGATGGCGACCGAGCGTTTCGGGCCGATCGGCAATCCGCGTTATGTGGAATATGCCAATGATATCGGCCGTTCGGGCCGGCATGTGCTCGACATCGTCAACGATCTGCTCGATATCTCCAAGATCGAGGCCGGGCAGATGGATGTGGATTTCATTGCCGTGCCGCTTAATGAAACGGTGGCCGAGGCGGTCTCGCTGGTGCAGCCGCAGGCCAATAACCAGCGCGTCATCATCCGCACCGCGCTTGCGCAATCCGTGCCGCAAATCGTCGCCGACCTGCGTTCGATCAAGCAGATCGTGCTGAACATCCTGTCCAACGCCATCCGCTTCACGCCTTCCGGCGGCCAGATCGTGGTGTCCACCGCCTATGAGGCCAATGGCAGCGTGTCGCTGCGCATTCGCGACACCGGCATCGGCATGACCCGGGCGGAACTGGAACAGGCGATGAAGCCGTTCCGGCAAGTGGCTTCGTCCGGCAAGCGTGTACGCGGTGACGGCACCGGACTCGGCCTGCCGCTGACCAAAGCCATGGTGGACGCCAACCGGGCGAATTTCTCCATCACCTCCACGCCGAATGAAGGCACGCTGGTGGAAATTACCTTTCCGTCGCAGCGGGTTCTTGCCAACTGAGGCCATGCGGGCGTAGCAATGCGAGAGCCGCCGGCACCATGGTCGCCGGTTGAGGCCTTTGCACGACAGTAGACTGGCATGTCCATGACGGTTTCCCTTCCGGCAACAAGACGCTTCTCGGTGTTGCCCATCACGGCGGTCATCGTCGCGGCCATTGCCGCCATGCCCATTCTGGCGATCTTCTGGCTGGCGCTGACGGGCACCACGGAGGGATGGCAGCATCTTCTCGTCAATGTCCTGCCGCGCGCCGGGTTTCGCACCTTCATGTTGCTGGGGCTGACGGCCGCGACGACGGCTTTCTTCGGCATCGTCTGCGCCTGGCTTGTCACCACCTTCGAATTTCCACTGCGGCGGTTATTGTCCGCGGCGCTCGTCCTGCCGCTCGCCATCCCTTCCTATCTCGCCGCCTATGCGTTTGGCGAGTTTCTCGACTTTACCGGCCCGGTGCAGAGCGCGTTGCGCGCCGCTTTCGGGTATCACAGCATCCGCGATTACTGGTTTCCGGACATACGATCGCTTGGCGGCGCCGTGATCGTACTGAGCTCGGTCCTCTATCCTTACGTTTATCTCTCGGCCCGCGCCGCCTTTTCCATGCAGGGACGGTTTGCGGCCGAAGCGGCCCGCACGCTTGGCGCAAAACCGTTGAACGTGTTCTTCTCCGTGCAATTGCCGATGGCCCGGCCGGCCATCGCCATCGGGCTTTCTCTGGTCCTGATGGAAACGCTGAACGATATCGGCGCGGTTGAATATCTCGGCGTTCAGACGCTGACTTTCACCATCTACGAAACCTGGCTCAATCGCGGCAACCTCGCCAATGCGACGCAGATCGCCGCCGTCATCCTCGTCATCGTCGGTGCGCTGATCGTCATCGAGCGCAATGCGCGGGAAAAGCAGCGTTTCGGCGCGCCGAAAGCGACAAGCATGGCGCAGCGCCACCGGCTGAAGGTGCTTGCCGGCTGGCGGCGCTGGGGCGCGAGCCTTCTATGCTTCGTTCCCGTGGCGAGCGGCTTTTTGATTCCCGTCATCGTGCTGGGCGGTTACGCCACCAGAAGGCTCGATGCGCTGTTTGCGCCGAAGCTTCTGAAAGCACTCGGACACAGTCTCGAAGTCTCGCTTTCTGCCGCCTTCGTGACCCTGATTGCCGCTTTCGTGTTTTCCTATGCCATCCGCACCGAGCGCTCGCGCCTCTCAAAAGTGGCGGCGCGCCTCGGCTCCATGGGATATGGCGCGCCGGGAACCGTGCTTGCCATCGGCGTCCTCATTCCGCTGGCCAGCCTCGACAATGGCGTCGACAGCTTCATACGCGCACATTTCGTCTTTTCCACCGGGCTGCTGCTCTCCGGCACCGCCTTCGCCATCATTTACGCCCATGCCGTGCGCTTCATGACCATGGCGGAGGGTACGCTCGATGCCGGTTTCCACAAGCTCTCTCCGCATATCGACATGGCCTCGCGGACGCTTGGGCGCAACCGGACACAGACGCTGTTCAAGGTGCTGTTGCCCAACATGCGGCCCGCAGCGCTGACGGCTTTTCTGCTCGTCCTGATCGAATCCATGAAGGAACTGCCGGCCACCATCCTGCTCCGGCCATTCGGCTTCAACACGCTGGCCACGCTGGTTTATGAGGATGCGTCGCGCGCAAGGGTGCAGGATGCGGCCGTGCCGGCGATCATCATCATCATTGCCGGACTTATTCCCGTGCTTCTCGTCTCGAAATCCATGGATCATCCCGAAAATCGCTGAGTGGCGCGGGCCTTTGCGGCAAAAAGAAAGGCGGCCTTGCGGCCGCCTGAATGAGTTGTGCTTTTCAACGAGAGAAAGGGGGACAATCTCGCCATATGGAAATTATCAGTCCCGGCTATCAAAAATTTGACGGCCCTGCGTTGGGTTTACTTTCCGCCAACTCCTATTAACAAGCAGTTAAAACCAAAATCGATCAATTACCCACGAAAATTCCTATTCTGAGACCGTAAAACGCCGAAACTAAATTAACAGCTTCTACTTTTCTCGCGATTTCAACAGTAACGCGTAAAAATTGACGCAGGATATTCGATCAGTTCCGTGCCGCCGCATGTTCGTCCCGCATCCGCTGCAATTCCGTGCGTTTGGAAGCGATGGAGGCGACAATCACGCCGATGGTGACGAGCCCGATCAGGATCGTGCAGATGGCGTTGATTTCCGGCGTTACGCCGAGGCGAACCTGCGAATAGATCTTGATCGGCAGCGTGGTTGCGCCGGGGCCGGTGGCGAAGCTGGCGATCACCAGATCGTCCAGCGACAGCGTGAAGGCCAGCATCCAGCCGGCGATGACGGCGGGAAAAATGAGCGGCAGGGTGATGCGGAAGAAGGTCTTGACCGGTGGGCAGCCAAGATCGAGCGCTGCTTCCTCAAGACTGCGATCGAAGGTCAGGAGCCGCGACTGCACGACAATCGCCACGTAACACATGGTGAAAGTCGTATGGGCTATAACCACCGTCCAGAAACCGCGATCCACCCCGACGGCCACGAAGAGCAACAGGAGCGACAGGCCGGTGATCACTTCCGGCATGACGAGCGGCGCATAGATCATGCCGGAAAACAGCACCCGGCCCGGAAACCGCGCGAACCGCGTCAGCGACAGCGCCGCAAGCGTTCCGAGAATTGTGCCGATGGTGGCGCTGAGGATACCGACGCGCAGCGTCACCCAGGCCGCATCCATCAGCCCCTGGTTCGACCACATGGAGCGATACCATTGCAGCGAAAAGCCGCCCCAGACGGTGACGAGCTTCGAGGCGTTGAAGGAATAAACGATCAGGATGATGATCGGGATATAAAGAAAGGCAAAACCGAGGGTGAGGACGGTAATGTCGAATTTTCCACGCTTCATGGCCTCACCCCGCCTTCTTCTGCTGGTTCTGGAAGATGGCGATGGGCACCACCAGCAAGATGAGAAGCAGCACGGCGACGGCGGATGCCAAGGGCCAGTCGCGGTTGCCGAAGAATTCCGTCCACAACGTCTTGCCGATCATCAGCGTCTGGGCGCCGCCAAGCAGATCGGGGATGACGAATTCCCCTGTTATCGGAATGAAGCAGATCATCGATCCGGCCACGACGCCCGGCAGCGACAGCGGGAAGGTAATCTTCCAGAAAGCTTTCCATGGCGGGCAACCGAGATCGGCCGCCGCTTCCAGCAGCGTATTGTCGAGCTTTTCCAGCGCCGAATAGAGCGGCAGCACCATGAAGGGCAGATAGGAATAAACGATGCCGATGAAGATCGCCGTCTCGGTGCGGAAGATGTTGACCTGCTGGTCCGGCCCCAGAAACCCGAGCCACTGAAACAGCACCGTCAGTAGACCTTCGGGCTTCAGAATACCGATCCAGGCGTAAACGCGGATCAGGAACGAGGTCCAGAACGGCAGGATAACCAGCATTACCAGCGTCGGGCGGACGGATGATGGCGAACGCGCCATGGCAAGCGCCATGGGATAACCGATCAGCAACAACAGGAAGGTGGAGATGAGTGCGATGCGCAACGACGAAAGATAAGCGTCGATATAGAGCGGGTCTTCCGTCAAAAACAGGTAGTTTTCGAAATCCAACTGCGAGAAAAACGCGCCGAGCTTCGAAAATCCTTCGAAGACCGGCGTATAGGGCGGCATGGAGATTGCCGTATCCGACAGCGATATTTTGAAAATGATGAAAAAGGGCGCTGCGAAAAACAGCAGCAGCCAGACATAGGGAACCGCGACGACCAGCCAGCGCCAGGGGCTTTGCCGGTTTTCAGGAGTGGTGATCGCCATCGAAACCTCCCTCAGCGCGTCAGGACGAGGCCGGAATCCGGCTTCCAGTTCAGCCACACCATATCGCCAAAGGTGATCGGGCGATCCACGAGACGCGAGACATTCGCCTGCGCGGCGCGGATGACGCGGCCATCGGCAAGCTTGACGATGAAGACGGAGAAGTCGCCGAGATAACCGATATCCCAGACCTCGCCATAGGCGGAATTGACGCTGCTATCGGCGGGCTGGTCGAGCGAGATGCGGACTTTTTCGGGGCGGATGGCGAAAGCCACCTGACTGCCGATCGCGGCAGCACATTCCTGCTCCACCGCCACCTTCAGCCCTTCGCAATCCAGCGTCACCGGGCCGGGCTTTCCGATATCGGAGGCATTGGCGACGACATTGGCGTCAAAAATATTGATATCGCCGATGAAATCCGCCACATAGCGGCTATTCGGCGCTTCATAAATCTCGGCTGGTGTCGCCACCTGCACGACATTGCCCTTGTCCATGACCGCGATGCGGTCCGAGACCGTCATCGCTTCTTCCTGATCGTGGGTGACGATGAGGAAGGTAAGGCCGAGATTGGTCTGGATATCCATCAGTTCGAATTGCGTTTCCTCGCGCAGCTTCTTGTCGAGCGCACCGAGCGGTTCATCCAGCAGAAGCACCTTGGGCCGCTTGGCAAGCGAGCGGGCAAGCGCCACACGCTGGCGCTGGCCACCGGACAGCTGGCTTGGCTTGCGTTTGGCAAATTCACTGAGTTTGACGAGCCGCAGCATTTCCTCGACGCGGGCGGAAATGTCCGCCTTGGGCAGGCCGTCCTGCTCCAGACCGAAAGCGACGTTCTTTTCCACCGACATATGCGGGAAAAGCGCGTAGGACTGGAACATCATGTTGGTGGGCCGCTTATAGGGCGGAACGCCGGAAATATCCTTGCCCTGCAGCAGGATGCGGCCCTCGGTCGGTTCCTCGAAACCGGCCAGCATGCGCATCAGCGTGGTCTTGCCGCAGCCGGAGGGGCCGAGCAGCGAGAAGAACTCGCGTTCATAGATATCCAGCGTCAGATTGTTGACGGCGACGAAATCGCCAAAACGTTTGGTGACGTTTTCAAAGCGGATGAAGGGCACCGCATCGGGATTGTCCCAAGGGCTAAATTTGCGTTTGACCGGTCCAAGTGTCTTTGCCATGCCCGCCCCGTTTCACCCAAGAACCCATCGACAACCTATACGACCAGGAGGCCGTATCGATGCCATTCCACTGTCTTCATTCCTGTTCCCCGGAACAAACCCGAGGATGTCACAGGGAACCAGCCAACCCAAGTCCTTGGGCTGAAAAGACTTCATCTGACCTGACAGACGTCAGGTCGCTGGCAACTGTGGCAAGCACAGGAATGGGGGTGGATAGAATCCACCCCATCCCAAATCTGCTTAGCTACCGGTCTTTATCTGCGTCCAGACGCGGTTCAGGACACGCTGTTCCTTCGGTCCATAGGGCGAGATGGTGAAGAGCTTCTTCAGCGTCTCGGCATCGGGATAGACCGCCGGGTTCTTGACGACGGACTCATCCATCACCGCCTGCGCCGCGAGATTGCCATTCGCATACTGAACATAGTTGGAGGCCTTGGCGATGACTTCCGGCCGCATCAGATAGTTGATGAAGGCGTGGGCTTCCTCGACATTCTTGGCATCCGCCGGGATGGCAAGGTTGTCGAACCACATGTAGGTGCCTTCCTTCGGAATGACGTAGTTCACCTCGACGCCGTTCTTGGCTTCCTCGGCGCGGCTCTTCGCCTGCAGGATATCGCCCGACCAGCCGATGGTGATGCAGCTGTCGCCGTTCGCCAGTTCATCGATATAGGCCGAGGAATTGAAGGTCTTCACATAGGGGCGGATCTTCATGTAGACGTCGCCGCCCGCCTCGAGATCGGCGGTTTCCTTGCTATCCGGATTCTTGCCGAGATAGTTCATGGCGATGGCGAAGGTCTCGTCCGACGCATCGAGAATATTGATGCCGCAGGATTTCAGCTTTTCGGCATTCTCCGGCTTGAAGAGAATATCCCAGCTGTCGACCGGAACATCGCCGAGCGCCGCCTTCACCTTGGCGACATTATAGCCGATGCCGGTGGTGCCCCACATGTAGTTCACGGCATACTCGTTGCCGGGGTCGTATTTGGCCAGACGCTCGGAAACCTCGGGCCACATGTTCTTTAGATTCGGCAACTTGGACTTGTCGAGTTTCTGGAACACGCCGGCATTGATCTGGCGGGCGAGGAAGGGGCCGGTGGGCACCACGACATCATAACCGGAGCTGCCGGCCAGAAGCTTGGTTTCCACAAGCTCGTTGCTGTCGAAAACGTCATAGACGACCTTGATACCGGTTTCCTTGGTGAAATCGGTAAGGATCGATTCGTCGATATAATCCGACCAGTTATAGACGTGGACGACCTTCTCCTGGGCCATTGCCGAGCCTGCTGCAATGAGCGCGGTGGTGAGAGCCAAGGTCAGACGGAGAGAACGGTTTTTCATGATGTCTCCTGTTAACGCATCCTCACGGTGGAAGCGTGATCCCCTTTTTTTGGAGAGACTAGAAAGGAAAACAAAAGGGAGCAAGCGGGAAATGTGCAGCACAGCATTTTCAATCAAATGTGTTCCGGCTGCAAAAATGCGAATGGAAACACCTACTGGAAGTCGAAAACACTAAGACCGGTGACCATTTCATCGAGCCCCAGCGGCCGCGTCAGCGGCGCTTCCGCCCGCGACAGACAGCCCTGCCTTTCGCACAGCCGGCACGAAGGCCCGACGGCGACGGGCGCAGCACCCGAGGCGGCCGGGCCATAGACGGTGTCTCCGGCCTGGGCGAGATCGCAGCCGAGAAGCACGGCCGTTCGCCGCACCCTTTCGCCGAAACCCGCCTGCGGGCCTTCCAGCGTGCGCGACACAGTGAGGAACGCGTCGCCATCCGGCATCTCAACTGCTTCCACCAGCACCTGTCCCGGCTGTGCGAAGGCGGCATGGATGTTGAGCCGCGGACAGAGGCCGCCAAAACGCGCCCGTGGAAAACCGCTGGCCCCTGCAAGGCGGAAACGGTTGCCGGCATTGTCGATTTCCATCAGGAAAAACGGGATCGCCGCTGCTGACGGCCGTTGCAGGCTGACAAGACGGTTTGCCGCCTGTTCGAAAGAAACGTTGAAGCGCGACCGCAAAACCTCGAGATCGTATTTCGCCCGCTGGGCGGCGTTCAGGAACGCGCCATAGGGCATCATCAACGCATGGGCGGCGTAACGCGCCAGTTCGAAGCGGGCGATGCGCCTTGCCTCTTCCCCTTTCAGGCTCAGCGCCTCCAGTTCCCTGCCGATTTCTTCGCGAAGCGCCAGAAGACAGGTCTCCATGGCCATTTCCCTCAGCTGATCCGGCTGGGACAGGCGTTCGGATAAAAACAGCCGCATCGAATGGCGGTCATAACGCCGCCTGAGGTTCGGCATGGCATGAACCGGCAGAGTGCGGACCACGATGCCATGGTTTTTCTGAAGCCATGCCCTCAGCCCCGAAGCCAGATCGTCGCCCGCCGACAGGTGTTTGTGGAGTTCTTCGGCCGCCGCATCGATGGTGTGGAAATAGGCCGGCCTGTTTTCAAAGACATGCCGTACCTCGTCGATCGGCAGGCGGGTGGAGGAAAGCGCCGTCTCATGCCCCTCCCGCGCCAGAAGATCGGAGAGATCGGAAAGGCGCTGCGCCTGTTCCCGGTAGGCCCGGTAAAGCTTGAGGACACCGCTTGCCGCATTGGGCGCGGCATCGGCAACCTCGATCAGTTCCTGCGGCGACGGCACCTCGCCCGCAAGCAGCGGATCGGCAAAGACCTCGCGCAGCTGCCCGGCGGAACCGGCACTCTCTCCCTGCAGGTCATCCAGATCGACCTTGTAGACGGAGGCAAGCTTCAAAAGCAGCTGCACGGTGAGCGGCCGCTGGTTGCGCTCGATGAGGTTGAGATAAGACGGCGAGATCGCCAGCGCCTCGGCCATCGCCGTTTGCGTCAACGCCAGACCGTTGCGAATGCGGCGCACACGCGGCCCGGCAAAAATCTTGTTTTCCGACACAGCCTCACCTCCCCATCCGCGACTCATACAAGTCTGTTACAAACTCGTGGGGCCAAAGTCTTTTACAAAATTTACAATTTTACAGCTCCACCCTGTCACGCATCCTACAGGATAACCTCTTTCAAGTCACTGTTTTTATGTTTGTTCTGGCGCTCAAATCTCGAAAAATGTAAATGTAGTCACATCGAACGGCGGCGCACGCAATGCACAGTCGCCCGTTCTTGAAACTGTATTTATCTTGGGAGAGAGAAGTATGACTGATTTTTACAAGCTTGTTCCGGGTGCACCGCAGGGACGTTTTGACGGCATCGAGCGTACCTACACCGCCGCCGATGTGGAGAGGCTGCGCGGCTCCGTCGACATCCGCCATTCGCTGGCCGAAATGGGCGCAAACCGGCTGTGGAAGCTGATCAACGAGGAAAATTTCGTCAATGCGCTCGGCGCGCTTTCCGGCAATCAGGCCATGCAGATGGTTCGCGCCGGGCTGAAGGCGATCTATCTCTCGGGCTGGCAGGTTGCGGCGGACGCCAACACGGCATCGGCCATGTATCCCGACCAGTCGCTTTACCCCGCCAATGCGGCGCCGGAACTGGCAAAGCGCATTAACCGCACCTTGCAGCGCGCCGACCAGATCGAGACGGCGGAGGGCAAGGGCCTTTCGGTCGACACCTGGTTTGCGCCGATCGTTGCCGATGCGGAGGCCGGTTTCGGCGGGCCGCTCAATGCTTTCGAGATCATGAAGGCCTTCATCGAGGCGGGTGCGGCGGGCGTTCATTATGAAGACCAGCTGGCATCGGAAAAGAAATGCGGGCATCTCGGCGGCAAGGTGCTGATACCGACGGCGGCACATATCCGCAACCTGACGGCGGCGCGGCTTGCGGCTGATGTCATGGGTGTGCCGACGCTGGTTATCGCCCGCACGGATGCGGAGGCCGCCAAGCTTCTGACCTCCGATATCGATGAGCGCGACCGTCCGTTTGTGGATTACGATGTCGGGCGCACCGTCGAGGGCTTCTATCAGGTCAAGAACGGTCTTGAGCCCTGCATCGCCCGCGCCGTTGCTTATGCGCCCTATTGCGACCTGATCTGGTGCGAAACGTCAAAGCCGGATCTCGAACAGGCGCGCCGGTTTGCGGAAGGCGTGCACAAGGTGCATCCCGGCAAGAAGCTGGCTTACAATTGCTCGCCGTCGTTCAACTGGAAAAAGAACCTCGACGACGCAACGATCGCCAAGTTCCAGCGGGAACTCGGTGCGATGGGCTACAAGTTCCAGTTCATCACGCTTGCCGGTTTCCACCAGCTGAATTTCGGCATGTTCGAACTGGCGCGCGGCTACAAGGACCGGCAGATGGCGGCCTATTCCGAGCTTCAGGAGGCGGAATTCGCAGCGGAAGTGAACGGTTACACCGCCACCAAGCACCAGCGCGAAGTCGGCACCGGCTATTTCGACGCCGTATCGCTCGCCATTTCCGGCGGCACGTCGTCCACGACAGCCATGAAGGAATCCACCGAGCATGACCAGTTCCGCCCGGCGGCGGAATAAATCGAGAAAACCGCCCTTCCCACCACAGGGAAGGGCTTGCAAACCGGATCAAAAACCCCTGACAATAATGAGAGGAGAAATGCCATGAATGCCCACAACCCCATCAAGACCCACGTCAAGGAACGCGCCGAGGAGCAATCCTCCGCCATGACGCAGGATCAGCAGGCCGCCATCCGCATGCTGGCCAATGATCTGCACCGCCTCAACCAGGCCGTCATGAAAGCCGTCGAGGCCGGTGTTTCCGTCGAGCTCGTCCGCTCGGCCCGCCACCATGGCGGCGGCGGCAACTGGGGCGATCTGCTGATCCCCGTCATCGTTGCGCAGGGAAGTGCCGCCGCCTGAAACGAAAGACCGGAGCATCATAATCGATGCTCCGGTCCTTAATGCAAAACTGAGAAGAAACGCCTCAGAAGCTCGCAGATAAGGAAACGCCGACGCTTACATTGACGCCCATCGCCTCGACGTTACCCTGGAGTTGAGGTGCATAGGGAGCAAAGCAGGACAGCTGCGTTAGAGGAATCGGATTCAGAATGGCCGGAGATTCCCACGCCAACTGCATCGTCACGCCCCCCACGAGCTTTTCCCAACCCGCGATCTTGGTGCCTGCGGCTGCCGGCGCAACTGCCGTTACAGATTGCGAAAGAGCGTCGGCTACGATTGCTGCGAGACCCCTGCTGACTGCTGCATAAAAAAGCTTTGCTGCTTCTTCCGGCGTTCCTGCTGCGGACATTGCATTTAAATAGGATGCTGAAACTATCATGGCGGCCTCAACCTAAAAGAGTTAACTATACAAAAACAACCTAAAGCTAATTTGAGGCATATGCAACCAAAAATTATCGATATTAATTATACACAACCAATGACAGCCTTTTCATGCCGGGCGCCTCTTGCGTCCGGCATATAGATCGGAATGCCCCTTGATGAGACGGGTCATCCGATCCGCCACCGTCCTGATATCGCGGCGGTGGCGATCGTCATTGTTCATGACGATCCATTGATTGTGGCGGAGTCGTTCGATTTCGCCGCCTTCACGAAGAAGCCGCGCATCCGCATCGCCGACGAAACAGGGAAGCACGGCGACCCCGGCCCCGGCCAGCACCAGATCGAGCAGCGCCACCGGCCGGTTCACCGTCACGGCAATATCGTTGCGGCGGTTCTCATGCGGCCAGCGCAGATAGTTGGAAATGGCGCTCTCTTCCGCCACCGCCAACCAACGGTCGGTTACAGTGGCGGCAGCATTGCGCAGCCTGTAGGGCGCATAGGCCACCTCCCCCGTCTTGATGGCAGCAAGGTTACGCTCCTGCGGCTCAAAGGCGCGGATGCCGATGTCGTTTTCGCGATGCGCCAGAGAGGCCCGCTGTTCGGCAATGAAAAGATCGATGCGGAAATCATCGCGATCCGTGCAGATGGCGGAGAAATTCACTGCCAGCAGCCAGGCATTCCAGGTGCCGACGGCAATACGAACGATGGAAGACGCCAACGACGCCTTCTGCCATCCCTCGATGTCCTTGGCTGCATTCTCCATCGCCTGAAGCCGGTCGAACAACGCGCGGCCATCCGCCGTCAGGGCGTATCCGGTCTGGCTGCGCAGGAAGAGGGCCTTGCCGATGCGCTCCTCCAGCTCGACCATGCGCCGCCCGACAGTTGCCGGGCTTAAACCCGTCAACGCGGCAGCACCCGTCAGGCCACCGCTGCGTGATACATCGAGAAAAAGCTGGTAGGAATCCCAGGTGACATTTTTCATTGGTGAAAAACGTAGCGCATTTTCTTACGCAGATAAAACAAAAAACGGCGTGCATCATGGCCTTCCGTAACAAGGAGAGCGACATGGACGATCTGCACGCGTTTTATGCAGCACAGATTATCATTGATAATCTAAAACCACGCACGCGGCGGGAAGCCATCCTGCAGGAAGACAAATTCTATACGGACATGGCTGCGGCATCGCGTCTGTCGCGGCTTTTCAGCGCGATTGCGGGAAT
Source organism: Agrobacterium sp. ST15.16.055 (assembly GCF_027956555.1). Lineage (NCBI taxonomy): Bacteria > Pseudomonadati > Pseudomonadota > Alphaproteobacteria > Hyphomicrobiales > Rhizobiaceae > Agrobacterium > Agrobacterium sp. ST15.16.055. The sequence goes on along the minus strand of NZ_JAQKGN010000003.1, from coordinate 241,236 downwards.
GGTAAGAGCGAGACGCCGGACTTCAGTGAAAAAGAGCGATCAGGGCAGCCAGAGCACCGGCTGCGATTGCAGTTAGGCGAAAGGTCAGCTGCCTGCTCTCGTTGTCAGTGCGGGCGATGGCAATGGCGCGAGGGCGGCGATGTGCGGATCTGTTCATGCGCGGGTTCCTGACGAAAAACTCAACCGACCCATGCCCTGTTGAGGGCCTCCAGCAGGACATCATGTGCAGCGGGATCATTGAGCGATCCGGCTTTGCTGGCATTTGATCAGGATGACTCCACGCCCCTTAACAAGGTCTTAACGGGCGCGGCGTTACGCGAATTCACCGGCCGCCTGCCCGGACGCCCAGGCCCACTGGAAATTGTAACCGCCGAGCCAGCCGGTGACATCGACACATTCGCCGATGAAGTAGAGGCCGGGCACGGATTTTGCCGCCATGCTGCGGGAATCGAGGCCGGTCGTGTCCACACCACCAAGCGTGACTTCCGCCGTGCGGTAGCCTTCGGACCCGGCGGGTTTGATCTGCCAGTCCTGCACCTCATTCGCCAAACTCGCCAGAGCCTTGTCTGATATATCGGCAAGATTGCCGGTCAGGCCTGATTTTTCGACGACATGCTGGGCCAGCCGTTTCGGCAGGATTTCCGCCAGAGCGGTCTGGGCCGACTGGCGGCCGTTCTTCTGTTTCGCTTCCTTTAGCAAGGCGAGGATATCGCGCGCCGGCTCCAGTTTCAGGCGGATGACATCGCCTTCGCGCCAATAGGAGGAGATTTGCAGGATCGACGGGCCGCTTAAACCACGATGGGTGAACAGCAGCGCTTCGTTGAAAGCGGTTTTGCCATGGGAAACTTCGGCCGGAACGGCGACACCGGCAAGCGGGCTCAGCCTCTCCAGCGCGGCAGGATCGAGCGTCAGCGGCACGAGGCCGGGGCGCGTTTCGATGAGCTTGAGGCCGAATTGTTCGGCGATCTGATAGGCAAAACCGGTCGCGCCCATTTTAGGGATGGACTTGCCGCCCGTCGCGACGACAAGGCTTTCCGCCTCGATGACGCCGCCTGAGGTCGTCACGCGAAAACGGGCGCCATCATGGGTGACGGCCGAGACTGATGTTTCGAGCCGCAATTTCGCATTCACTGCCTGCATTTCGGCCAACAGCATGCGGATGATGTCCTTGGCGCTGTCGTCGCAGAAGAGCTGTCCGAGCGTCTTTTCGTGCCAGGCGATGCGGTGTTTTTCGACGAGAGCAATGAAATCGCGCGGCGTATAACGAGCGAGCGCGGATTTGGCGAAATGCGGATTGGCGGACAGATAATTCTTCGGCCCGGCATGGATGTTGGTGAAGTTGCAGCGGCCGCCGCCGGAGATGCGAATCTTTTCGCCCGGCGCTTTCGCATGGTCGAGAACGACGACGGAGCGGCCGCGCTGGCCGGCGCGGACGGCGCACATCATGCCGGCGGCGCCCGCCCCCAAAATCAGCACGTCACATTTCTCTGCCATCATTCCATCCGATCCGTTTCCTTTCCTCTTTTCCAAGTGCCGCCGCTTGTCAATGGCGCTTTCCCCCTCGCCAATTGCCAAACTACGGTTATGATGGCTCCACCAGAAACACAGACCCGGTGATACATGCCCGCCAAAAAAACCATGCTCCGCCCGAAGAAACAGGCAACCATGGCAAAGAAGTCCCCTCCCCTCGATCTTTCCTCCACCCGTGGCGTTTCCTCCTGGCGCGAAGCCGCGCAATGGCTGCGCGCGCGCGGGATCGAAGACATAGAATGCATCACGCCAGACCTTGCCGGGGTTGCGCGCGGCAAGATGATGCCGACGGCGAAATTCACGGGCGACACCTCGCTCGCCCTGCCGTCCGCGCTCTACCGCCACACGATATCAGGCGAATATCCCGATGAGACGGCGAATTTCCGCTATGAGCCGCGCGACAGCGACCTTAAGCTGGTGCCGGATCTTTCGACGCTCTCCGTCGTGCCGTGGGAAACGGACCCCACCGCGCAGGTGATCTGCGACGTGGTGGACGCGGAAGGCAATTTCGTGCCCTACACGCCGCGCAACGTTTTGAAGAACGTCTTGTCGCTCTATACCGAAAAGGGCTGGAAACCGGTCGTGGCGCCGGAAATCGAATTCTACCTCGTCGCCATGAATGACGACCCTGACTATCCGCTGCATCCGCCGAAGGGCCGGTCCGGACGCTCCATCGTTGGCGGTCAGAGCTATTCCATCGCCGGCATCAACGAATTCGACGAGCTGATCGACGATATCTACCATTTCTCCGAAAAACAGGGCCTCGAGATCGATACGCTGATCCATGAGGAAGGTCCGGCGCAGCTGGAAATCAACCTGCGCCACGGCGATCCGATCGAGCTTGCCGACCAGGTATTCCTGTTCAAGCGCACCATTCGCGAGGCGGCGCTGAAACACGGCATCTACGCCACCTTCATGGCCAAGCCGATGCAGGGCCAGCCGGGTTCGGCCATGCATATCCACCAATCGGTGGTGGAAATCGACAGCGGCCGCAACATCTTTTCCAATCCTGATGGCAGCCCCTCGAAAGAATTCTTCTCCTTCGTGGGCGGCATGCAGCGTTATGTTCCGAACGCTCTCGTCATGCTGGCGCCCTATGTGAACTCCTATCGCCGCCTGACGCCCGACATGGCCTGCCCGGTCAACAATGCCTGGGGTTACGACAACCGCACCACGGCTTTCCGGGTGCCGATTTCCGGCCCGCAGGCGCGGCGTGTCGAAAACCGACTGCCGAGCTCGGACGCCAACCCCTATCTGGCGCTTGCCGCCTCGCTCGGCTGCGGCTGGCTCGGCATCGTCAACAATATCGAGCCGACCGAACCGACCGCCGATACGGCAAATGAAGGCTCCATCGACCTGCCGCGCGGCCTGCTTGAAGCCGTTGCCCTGCTGGAAGGCGAGGAGCAGTTCGACCGGGTGTTCGGCCATGAATTCGTGGGCCTTTATGCCGGCCTGAAACGCGGGGAATTCGAGACCTTCATGCAGGTCATCAGCCCCTGGGAGCGCGAGTTTCTGCTTCTCAACGTGTGAGGAACCACGAGCATGACATGGCAAAGCCCGATTGCGCCGGGACTATCCTGGTATCAGGCAACCGTCGGCGAGCGGCCTGACTATCCCACCCTCGACGGGTCGAAGCAGGTGGATGTCGCGATCATCGGCGGCGGTTATACCGGCCTTCAGGCCGCCTGTAACCTCGCCGAAAACGGTGTCTCCGTCGCCCTCATCGAAGCGCATCGTTTCGGCGATGGCGCTTCGGGCCGCAATGGCGGGCAGTTCGGCACCGGCCAGCGTTCCTTCCCCGACGAGATGGAAGAAGAGATCGGTTTCGAGCAATCGAAGCTGCTGTTCGACATTGCCGAGGACGCCAAAAACTACCTGCGCGGCTTCGCCGTCAGCCGCGGCATCGACATGGAATATCTTCCCGGGCAGCTCTATGTGGCGCACAAGGCCGCCTACGAGGATGATTATCGCCGAAGTGTCGATGCGATGAACAATCGCTACGGCTATTCGCATATTTCCTACATGGAACGCGGCGAGGCGCGTAAACGCGTGGGCTCCACCCATTACTTCGGCGGCACGCGCGATACCGGCACCGGCCATATCCACCCGCTGAAGCTGCTGGTGGGGCTGGCTAAGGCGGCGAAAGATGCCGGCGCCGACATTTATGAAATGACGCCGGCGAAATCCATCCGGCAAGTGGGCGGCAAGACCATCATCGAAACCCCTTTCGGTACGATCACCGCGCCACGGGTGTTGATTGCGACCAATGCCTATATCGGCAATCTGGAACCGGTAACAGCCGCCCATATAATGCCGATCCGTTCCTTTATCGGCGCCACCGCGCCGCTGGATGCGTTTCCTGACATCATTCCCGACCGGGAGGCCGTGGCCGACTCCCGTTTCGTGGTGCGCTACTTCCGCAAGACGGCCGACAACCGGTTACTGTTCGGCGGGCGCGAGGCCTATACGGCCGATGCGCCGCGCGATATTTCAAGCCATATCCGTCGGCAGATCGCTGAAATCTATCCCGAGCTGAAGGCCGTCGAAGTCACCCATTCCTGGGGCGGCTCCGTCGGCATCACACTTCCACGGTCGGTCTTCGTGCGCGAGGTCATGCCCGGCGTCACCTCCATCGGCGGATATTCCGGCCACGGGGTGATGCTGTCGAATTATTGTGGCAAGCTTTATGCCGATCTGGTCCTCGGTAAAAAGGACATGCTGGCGCCCTTCGCGCGGCTGAAAGTGCCCGCCTTCCCCGGTGGGGCGTCGCTCCGCGCGCCGCTGCTCTTTCTGGCGTTGTCGTGGTTCGCGTTGCGGGACAGGTTCTGATCCTTCAGTATGAAACAAGGAGGTTCGATGCAAAGAGCGGATGACGGGCTTGTCACTGTTGCAACAGGCTACGGGCTAGCAGAAACCGTAGTGACGGCGTCTTTCCTGCGGGCATATGGAGTGCCAACGCTTGCGCTGCCGAGCCACTTCGCCTCGATATTCTGGCATTACACTGTCGCTCTCGGTGGAATAGAAATTCGCGTAGCTGCACGACAAGTCGAGGAAGCGCAGATGTTATTGGATAGCATCGAGCAAAGCCACGACCTCGGAAGGACGGACGCCATCCATCCGTTCTGGCGGGGGATTGCCGCTCTCATGGTACTGTTCTTCTTTTCGGTGCCGCCGCCGGCAAAAGGCATCTTCCGAAACGCAACCCATTCCACTTACGGCCTACGGCCGAACCAAAATTCATAATTTCACATAACTGAGTCTGGCATTTTTAAATCGATTAGATTATTGATGCCCCAACCTTTGAAGATCGAGAGAATCGATATGAGCAGTCAGATCATTCCTGTTGAACCTTTTGATTGTGTCGTTTTCGGCGGCACGGGCGATCTTGCCGAGCGCAAGCTTCTGCCGGCCCTTTATCACCGGCAGGTCGAAGGCCAGTTCACGGAGCCGACCCGCATCATCGGCGCATCGCGTTCGGTTATGACCCATGAGGAATATCGCAAATTCGCGCAAGACGCGCTGAAGGAGCACCTGAAGACCGGCGAATATGACGACGCGCAGGTTGCCGTGTTCCTGAACAGGCTTTTTTATGTGCCTGTTGATGCCAAGGGCAACAATGGCTGGGATGTGCTGAAGAAGCTGCTGGACGAGGGCAAGGAGCGCGTGCGCGCCTTTTATCTGGCCGTCGCACCGGGCATTTTCGGCGATATCGCCGACAAGATCCGTGAGCACAAGCTGATCACCCGTTCGACCCGCATCGTCGTGGAAAAGCCGATCGGCCGCGATCTCGCCTCCGCCCAGGAACTCAACGACACCATCGGCCACGTCTTCAAGGAAGAGCAGATCTTCCGCATCGACCACTATCTCGGCAAGGAGACGGTGCAGAATCTGATGGCGCTGCGTTTCGCCAACGCGCTTTACGAGCCGCTGTGGAATTCCGCCCATATCGACCATGTGCAGATTACCGTTGCCGAAGCGGTTGGTCTTGAAGGCCGCGCCGGTTATTACGACAAGGCCGGTGCGCTGCGCGACATGGTTCAGAACCATATCCTCCAGCTTCTTTGCCTCGTCGCCATGGAGCCACCCGCTTCCATGAATGCCGAAGCCGTGCGCGACGAAAAGCTGAAGGTCCTGCGTTCGCTGAAGCCGATCGATACCAGTAATGTCGAAAAGCTGACCGTTCGCGGCCAGTACCGCGCCGGCGCTTCCGCCGGTGGCCCGGTCAAAGGCTATCTGGAAGAGCTGGAAGGCGGCGTTTCCAATACCGAAACTTTCGTCGCCATCAAGGCTGAAATCGCCAACTGGCGCTGGGCGGGCGTTCCCTTCTACATCCGCACGGGAAAACGCCTCGCGACCCGCGTTTCGGAAATCGTCGTCACCTTCAAGCAGATTCCGCATTCGATCTTCGACGATGCGGCCGGAAAGATCGAGGCCAACAAGCTGGTCATTCGCCTGCAGCCGGATGAAGGCGTCAAGCAGTCGCTCCTCATCAAGGATCCCGGCCCGGGCGGCATGCGCCTGCGTCAGGTGTCGCTGGATATGAGCTTTGCGGAAGCCTTCAACGTGCGCAGCCCCGATGCCTATGAGCGGCTGTTGATGGATACCATCCGTTCCAACCAGACGCTCTTCATGCGCCGCGACGAAGTCGAGGCGGCCTGGGACTGGGTCGATCCGATCCTCAAGAGCTGGGAAGAACTTGGCCAGGGCGTGCAGGGTTACACGGCCGGCACCTGGGGTCCGAGCGGCTCGATCGCACTGATCGAGCGCGACGGCCGCACCTGGCACGATGCCGACTGAGGGCCGCGCGATGAGCGAAACCATTCACGTCTTCGACACTCCCTCAGCGCTGGCCACCGCGCTTGCCGCGGAGGTTGCCAAACGCCTTGATGCGGCAACCAAGGAACGGGGGACCGCGAGCATTGCGGTCTCCGGCGGGTCGACACCGAAGCTGTTTTTTCAGGCGCTTTCCAAACACGATCTCGACTGGCCCAATATCAGCGTGACGCTGGTGGACGAGCGTTTCGTGCCACCGGAAAGCGACCGGTCGAACCATCGTCTCGTCGCCGAAAACCTTTTGCAGGACAAGGCGAAGGCGGCTTATTTCGTGCCGCTGTTCCAGCCGGCGGCCTCGCCGGAAGATGCCGCAACCCTTGCGACGGTCAAGACCGAAGCGATCTGCGATCCCTTCGATGTCGTCATTCTCGGCATGGGAACGGATGGCCACACGGCATCGTTCTTCCCCGGTGGAGATAATCTCTACGAAGCGCTCGATCTCGATGAACCGCGCGGCGTTCTGACCATGGCGGCGGAAAATGCCGGCGAGGAGCGGTTGACCTTCAACTTCTCCAGCCTGCACGATGCCGAGTTTCTGGTGCTGCATATCGAAGGTGCGGCCAAGAAGGCGACGCTGGAGAAAGCGCAGTCCGGTGAGGATGAGGATGAAATGCCCGTCCGCGCCGTGCTGAACCGGGCGGAAACGCCAGTGGATATATACTGGGCGCCATGAGCCAGTGCGGTTGCCGCCTCTGCGGCCCGCGACACGCGCCCCGAAGACATGAAGACTGAACCACGACAACCGGCCGCTCACCTCCCGGAACGCCGGTTGCCGACCAACGAACAGGATGAACGCCCATGTCCGCCGATTCCCGCATTCAGGCCATTACCGCCCGCATCGTCGAACGTTCCAAGCCCTACCGCGAGACCTATCTCGAGCGGCTGCGGCTGCAGGTTTCCAAAGGCGTTCACCGTTCCGTGCTTTCCTGCGGCAATCTTGCACATGGATTTGCCGTCTGTTCCCCCGCCGACAAGGACATCCTTGCCGGCGACCGGGTTCCCAATCTCGGCATCATCACCGCCTATAACGACATGCTGTCGGCTCACCAGCCCTATGAGACCTTCCCGGCGATCATCCGTGATGCGGCCAGGGAAGCAGGCGGCATAGCGCAGGTGGCAGGCGCGGTTCCCGCCATGTGCGATGGCGTGACCCAGGGGCAGCCCGGCATGGAGCTTTCGCTGTTTTCCCGCGATGCAATCGCCATGGCTGCCGGTATCGGTCTGTCGCACAACATGTTCGATGCGGCTCTCTATCTCGGCGTATGCGACAAGATCGTGCCCGGCCTCGTGATCGCGGCCCTCGCCTTCGGTCACCTGCCCGCGGTCTTCGTTCCCGCCGGCCCGATGACGTCAGGCCTGCCGAATGACGAGAAGTCGCGTATTCGTCAGCTCTATGCCGAAGGCAAGGTCGGTCGCGCCGAGCTGCTCGAAGCGGAATCCAAATCCTACCACGGCCCCGGCACCTGCACCTTCTACGGCACCGCCAATTCCAACCAGATGCTGATGGAAATCATGGGCTTCCACATGCCTGGTTCGTCCTTCATCAATCCCGGCACGCCACTGCGTGACGCGCTGACCCGCGAGGCCACCAAGCGAGCTCTCGCCATCACCGCGCAGGGCAATGAATTCACGCCCGCTGGCGAGATGATCGACGAGCGGTCGGTCGTCAACGGTGTCGTCGGCCTGCATGCGACGGGCGGCTCCACCAACCACACCATGCATCTGATCGCCATGGCGCGTGCCGCCGGCATCATCCTCACCTGGCAGGATATTTCCGATCTTTCGGACATCGTGCCGCTGCTCGCCCGCGTCTATCCCAACGGTCTTGCGGATGTGAACCATTTCCACGCCGCCGGCGGCATGGGCTTCCTCATCAAGCAGCTCCTGAAGCAGGGCTTCGTGCATGACGATGTTCGCACAGTCTTCGGACAGGGGCTTGCAGCCTACACCGTGGATGCCCTGCTGGACGAGAAGGGCGCCGTCACCCGCCAGCCCTCACCCGAACAGAGCCACGACCCGAAGGTTCTTTCCAGCATCGAAACCCCGTTCCAGCCAACGGGCGGCCTGAAGATGCTGACGGGCAATCTCGGCAAATCGGTCATCAAGATTTCCGCCGTCAAGCCGGAACGCCACATCATCGAAGCACCGGCGATCGTTTTCCACGACCAACAGGAACTTCAGGACGCCTTCAAGGACGGCAAGCTCAACCGCGATTTCATCGCAGTCGTCCGCTTCCAGGGACCGAAGGCCAACGGCATGCCGGAGCTGCACCGCCTGACGCCGCCGCTTGGCGTGCTGCAGGATCGCGGCTTCAAGGTGGCGCTGGTGACGGACGGGCGCATGTCCGGCGCCTCCGGCAAGGTGCCTGCCGCCATCCATGTCACGCCTGAGGCTTCCGATTGCGGCCCGATCTCGCTCATCCGCGACGGCGATATCATCCGTCTCGACGCCATTTCCGGCTCGCTCGAGGTGCTGGTTTCCGCCGCCGAGCTGGCAAAACGCGAACCGGCGCGGGCCGATCTTTCCGGTAATGAATGGGGCATGGGTCGCGAACTTTTCGCCCCTTTCCGCCGCAATGCCGGCCCGGCCGATCAGGGCGCCAGCGTGCTCTTCCATTGATTTTGTGGAGGCGAAGGCCGGATGCGGCTTTCGCCTTTCAACCCTGCTTTGCGGTGTCGCCGGGATACCGAGAGAATCCGCTTTATTTCCCACATCCTAAACGTCAGACTTGTCATGCGGCTGTGACGATCGCCCTATAGGGCCTTCTCCAGCCGACCGTGGACGACGGCGCAGTTTCGGATGATGGGGCAATGACATGACGATTTTTTCAAGCAAACGCCGCGACGTGCTGAAGCTTATGGCAGGCACCGCCATGCTGCCGCTGCTGGTGGCGGCCACGCCCGTTATGGCGCAGGATGTAGCCCTTCGCGCCATCGTCATCTCCGACCTGCATTCGGCCTATGAGCGTATCGGCCAGCTTCTCGCGGCCATTGAAACGCGTATCGCCGCCGACAAGACGCCCCACATCATCCTGTTGAATGGCGATCTTTTCGAACTCGGCAACGCTGTGGCCACACGTTCGGCCGGCGAAATCGAATGGACCTTCCTTGCGACGCTCGCCAAGCTTGCCCCCACGGTCATCAATATCGGCAATCATGAACCCGATATCGACAATGATCTCGCCAATTTCGTCAGCCGCGCCCAGGCGCTCGGCATAACCGTGCTTTCCAACATCATCGACAAGCGCAGCGGCAAACTCTATGCGGCTGATAGCGCCGAGGTGAGCGTCGCTGAGCAGCGGGTCGTCGTGGCAGGCTTCGCCACCAATGCGATCAACACCTACCCGAAGGCCACGCGCGAAATGCTCGACATTCCGCAGCCCGTGGAATGGGCCAAGGCCAATCTTCCTGGCATCGTCAAACCCGGTGCGATCAACATTGTTCTCAGCCATGCCGGCGTCGTCGCAGACCGTGATATCCTGCCGCTGCTGCCGGATGGCACCCTGCTTGTCGGCGGCCATGACCATCTGAGCTTCGTGCATGAACAGGGCGCCACCCGCTATGTCCATACCGGCTCATGGTGCACCTCCATGACGGTGGCGACCATTGCGGCTCCCGGCAAGGCTGCGGCCATCGAGACGATCTCCATCGATCGCGGCGCTCCCGCATCCCCTGCCCTCACGGCCCTGATCGAGCAGACGCTTGATAAACACCTGACTGCGGAAGAACGGGAAGTTGTCGGCAAATCGGCGAAGGCGATGACCGTCGACGAGGCGGGCCGCCATGTGGCGCAGCTTATCGCCGCCAAAACTGGCGCGGATGTCGGCTTCGTCGGCCACACCTCCTTCGGTGCGGGCCTGCCCGAGGGCGAGATTCGCCGTTACGATTTCAACGCCTCGCTGCGTTTCGACGGCAAGCTGATGGTGACGGAAGTGGACGGCGAGGCGCTAGCGCAAATCCTCAAGCGATGCAACCAGGATGGCGACATCCCGCTCACAGCGCGCACCGGCGACTATCTCTACGCCATGCCGGAAAAGCCGGAGAAGAAAGGGCGCTACAAGCTGGTCTGCAACGACTGGTCCGCGACCAACCAGAAATCCTATTTCGGCCGCGGCGACCTGACCTTCACCGAGGTGCCGGATGTGAAACTGAAGTAGACGGTTCTGGGCGGGCTTTCTTAAGCTCACAGGCATCGAAGGCAGAGACAGTCGGCAAGAGCCTGCAAATTCTTGATTCATGCCGCGTTTTCGGGATCGATGTGTGAATCAGTCTTGCGGGAAGAGGATGGGTTCGTGATCCTGTGCACCGTTCAGAATGTGCAGAATTTCAACCCGTGTTCCGGTAACACGATAAAAAAACAAGGTAGTTTTCATAAGGACGGCGACGAACACCGGTTTGCTCGTAACGGGCCACCAGCGGATAAGCACGAGGCATCTCCGCCAGCCTTGAACATCGGTCCAGCAATTCGACAACGAATGTTTCTGCGCGTCGCGGATTATCAGCCGCAATAAAATCACCGATGCGTTCAAGGTCTGCCTTGGCCTCGTCGGTGAGAACGACGATCACAGCCCGCTTTCTTCCGCAATTTTTCGGTACTTCGCGCTAAGTTGCGATGCAACGTCCTTGATTGGCGTCACGCGTCCCGCATCTGCGTCTGCAAGTCCGCGCGCAATTGCCAGATCAAGAGCGGCGAGTTTCTTCTCACGCTCTTCCACCAGCCGAACACCCTCCCGCAACACCTCGCTGCGAGAATTATAACGCCCCGACTTCACAAGGTCTGAAACATAAGTTTCCAGATGACGACCGAGATTTGCACTGCTTGCCATAGCCATATCCTTTCCACCACCTATATCATCCCGTGATAATAGTTAGCAACGGCTGGATATGACACGGGGTGATGCGGAGGGTCGAAACAGCCGGTTAAACCATTTTCGCCGATCCGCAGATGGTCTCAGAACGACCTGATATCGAGCTTGCGTTCCCTGTGTGCGGGATGTGTGCTGAACACGAAAATGCGGTCCAGTTCCTTCTGTGTCAGCATGCGCAGGAAGCGGACGTGGATCGTGTTATTGGCGTTGACGCGCAACATCACGCAGCCGATCTTGGTGATGCGAGCGTCGGGAATATCGAGATAGAACTGGTTCGGCAGATTGTATTTCGTCAGCAGCGCCAGCACCGCTTCGGTCTGGGAGATGCGGATGACATCGCAGCGGCGCGCCGCCATGTGCATCACGGCCTTTTCGGTATATTCGATGCGTGCCGCATTCATGGTATCTTCCATGCGGAACCGGTTTTCGCGGTCATACATGAAGGATTCTTCCTTGCTCAGGTAATGGTTCCTGATGACACCCGTACCGCTCTGCACGCCCAGACTCCCATGCTCGATCAATGGATCGAGACTAGGTCATAGTCTTTAACAATTCATATCAGCGCAGGCTTAAACAGACCGAGAGCGGGACATTTCCGTTATTTTTCCACAACCGTAAAAAGCTCCGCAAAACACCCCGGAACGAGGACGTTCCGGGGTGTTTTGGGGGTCGACTGCAATCAGACGCGGTAGGTCTTGCCCTCGGCATTAAAGAGGTGAAGCTTTTCCTGCGGCGCGGCGAAACGCAGGGTTTGCCCCTTGGCGACCGAGACAATGCCCGGTGCCTTGACGATGATGGGCTCCTGGCCCTTCGGCGCTTCGAGATACAGAAGCGTCACCTCGCCCAGAGCCTCGACAATCGACACTTTCCCTTCGAAAAGATAATCATCACCGGTGACGATGCTCAGATCTTCCGGCCGCACACCGAAGCTTGCGGCCTTGCCCTGTTCGGATGCGGGGGTTGGAACATTGACGGCAAGCGTCTTGCCGCCGGCCAGCTCGATCGACGTCCGCTCGCCGGTCCCGACGATCTTCCCTTCGATGATGTTCATGGCCGGCGAGCCGATGAATTTCGCCACGAAGAGATTGGCCGGGTTCTCGTAAAGTTCGAGCGGCGCCCCGACCTGCTCCACGCGGCCGGCATTCAGAACCACGATACGGTCAGCCAGCGTCATCGCCTCCACCTGGTCATGGGTGACGTAGATCATCGTCGTATCGGCCATCTGCTCGTTGAGCTTCGCGATTTCAATGCGCGTGGCGACACGCAGCGCCGCATCGAGATTCGAGAGCGGCTCATCGAACAGGAAGACTTTCGGATTGCGGCAGATGGCGCGGCCGATGGCGACACGCTGTCTCTGGCCACCGGAGAGTGCCTTTGGCAGACGCTCCAGATATTGCGTCAGCTGCAGGATTTCGGCGGCGGCGCGAACGCGGCGGTCGATTTCCTGCTTGTTTTCCTTGGCGATCTTCATGCCGAAGGCCATGTTGTCGTAAACTGTCATATGCGGATAGAGCGCATAGGACTGGAACACCATGGCGATGCCGCGACGCGAGGGCGGGATTTCGTTGACGAGCTGGCCGTCGATGAACATCTCGCCGCCGGTGATTTCCTCTAGCCCGGCGATCATGCGCAGCAGCGTCGATTTTCCGCAGCCGGACGGACCGACGAAAACGATGAATTCGCCCTGTTCGATCGAAAGATCGATGCCGTGCAGGACTTTCACCTGCCCGTATGATTTGCGGATATCCTTGAGAACGAGACTTGTCATGGGTGTTCCTCCCTCATCTGTCAGGCGTAACGGGCGAAGAATGCGCCCCATGCCGGAAGTTCTACGCTTCTGCCTTCAAGACCGCTTGCAAAGCCGTGGCCTTCAAGAACCTCCCAGTTCCCTTCCGGCAGCGTGGCCTTTGCCGGCGTTGCGGCGAGATTGAAGAGGCATAGCACGGTTTCGTTGCCGAACGTGCGGGTGTAGCTCAGCACTTCGCCCTCAACCGGCTGGAATTCGATACCGCCCTTGGCAAAAGCGGGGTGTTTTTTGCGGAAAGCCAGAAAACGGCGATAGTGCTCAAGCACTGATGCTTCATTGCCCTGCTGGGCACTGACGGCGCGCTGCTTATGCTCGGCCGGAATGGGCAGCCACGTCCTGTCGGCGGTCGAGAAGCCGGCCTGCGCATGGCCCGCATCCCACACCATCGGCGTGCGGCAGCCGTCGCGGCCCTTGAATTCCGGCCAGAACTGGATGCCATAGGGATCCTGCAAATCCTCGAAAGCGATATCGGCTTCGGTGAGGCCGAGTTCTTCGCCCTCATAGATGCAGACGGAACCGCGCTGCGTCATCAGCAGCGCCGAAAGCACCTTGGCAAAGGCGTCCTTATCTTCGACATGCTCGCCCCAACGGCTGACATGGCGCACGACATCGTGGTTGGAGAAGGCCCAGCAAGCCCAGCCTTCCGGCGCGGCTCTCGCAAAATCCGCCTGCACATCGGCGACGCGCTGCGGGGTGAGCGCGTCCGGTGCGAGGAATTCGAAGGCGTAGCACATCTGCATCTTGTCATCGCCCGACGTATATTCGCCGACGATTTCGAGACCGCGCTGGCTATCGCCGACTTCACCCACAGCGGCGATGTCAGGGAATTCGTCCAGCACCGCGCGGAAGCGCTTCAGGAACGCGATATTTTCCGGGCGATTCTTGTCGTAGAGATGTTCCTGGAAGTTATAGGGATTAACGGCAGGTGCCGTCGAGGCGTTGCGTCGTTCCGGCGCCAGCGCCGGGTTGTCGCGCAGCTCAAGGTCGTGGAAATAGAAATTGATGGTATCCAGGCGGAAACCGTCGACGCCGCGCTTCAGCCAAAAACGGGTGATGTTCAACAGCTCTTCCTGCACCTCCGGATTATGCAGGTTGAGGTCCGGCTGCGAGGTCAGGAAGTTGTGCATGTAATATTGCATGCGGGTCGGGTCCCACTGCCAGCCCGAACCGCCGAAGATCGACAGCCAGTTGTTGGGCGGCGTGCCATCCGGTTTGGCGTCAGACCAGACGTACCAGTCCGCTTTCGGATTGTTGCGGCTGGCGCGGCTTTCCACGAACCACGGATGCTGGTCGGACGTGTGCGACAGAACGAGATCGATCATGACGCGGATACCGAGGCGGTGGGCTTCGGCAATCAACCCGTCGAAATCGGCAAGCGTGCCGAACATCGGGTCGACATCGACATAATTCGAGACGTCGTATCCGAAATCCTTCATCGGCGAGGTGAAGAAGGGCGAAATCCAGATCGCATCGGCACCCAGATTGGCGATATGCGCCAGCCGGTCGGTGATGCCCTTGAGATCGCCGATGCCGTCGCCATTGGAGTCCTGATAGGAGCGCGGGTAGATCTGATAGATAACGGCGCCGCGCCACCAGTCCTTGTTGGGCGTCAAAGCGGAAGTCACCGAAGCGGTCATGGAAGTGTCCTGTGAGGTATGGGCGTTCATGGATTGATCAGCCTCCCTTGACGGAGCCTGCCAGCAGGCCACGCACGAGATAACGTTGAAGAGCAAAGAAAACGCCAAGCGGCACGATGATGGTAACAAAGGCCGAGGCGGTAAGGATTTCCCAGTTGCCGCCACGCGAGCCGAGCAGCGCGTTGAGCGCACCCGTCAGCACGAGTTCGTTCTTCTGCGTGCCAAGGAAGACCATGGCGACGAGCAGGTCGTTCCAGGTCCAGAGGAACTGGAAGATGGCGAAGGAGGCGAGCGCCGGGAAGGACAGCGGCAGGATGATCTTGACGAAGATTTCGAAATCGCTCGCGCCATCCACACGGGCGCTTTCGATGATCTCCTTCGGCAGGCCGGAAATATAGTTGCGCAACAGATAGATGGCGAGCGGCAGGCCAAAGGCGGTATGCGCCAGCCAGATGCCGGCATAGGTCTTGGACGGCACGCCGAAGATGGTGCCGATTTCGTTATAGAGCCGCAAAAGCGGGATGAGCGACATCTGCAACGGCACGACGATGAGGCCCACCACCATGGCAATCAAGAGATTGCGGCCGGAAAAACTCATCCATGACAGCGCATAGGCGGCAAAGGCGGCAATCAGGATCGGGATGACGGTTGCCGGCACCGCTACCGTGAGCGAGTTGACGAAAGACTGGCCGATGCCTTCCGAGGTCAGGACCGTGCGATAATTATCGAGCGTGAAGACCGGCGGCGTGGCGACGGAAATATAGACGCGCTTGCCTCGAGAGCCCTCGAAGCTTGAGGCCTTGCTGTATTCGTAGCTGCCGTCCGAATTGACGAGAAGTGTCTCGCCATCACCGATATCAGCAGCCTCCCCGGCTTTGAAGGCTGTGGGTTCCTGCACACGGACGCCGAAGGCGGCGACCTTGCCGCCCTGACCGTTTTCAAAGACGTTGCCGGAGATCACGTAGCGGCTGCCGTCCTGCTTCTGCACGGAAGCATCGGCGAGGCGAACCGCAGAAGTCTGTTCGGAACTGGAGAAGGCCGTCCACCAGCCGGATACGGTAATCTGGTCCTTGTCGCGCAGCGAGCTGACGAGAATGCCGAGCGTGGGCAGGAGCCAGAGAAGCACGACGACGAGGACGCTGGCGTGGACGATGAGGCGCGGCAGGCCGACGCGGCGAAAACGTTTGACGATGTTCATCTCAGCGGCCCTCCATCTCGCGGTTCGCCTGGCGGATGTTCCAGACCATGATCGGGGTGACGGCCGCCATGATGATGAGCGCGATGACGGCACTTCGGCCGCTGTCTCCGCCGCCGCGGAACATCCAGTCGAACATGAGATTGGCGAGAACCATCGTGTTCCACTGGCCGTTGGTCATGGTGAGCACGATATCGAAGACCTTGAGCACGAGAATGGTAATCGTCGTCCAGACGACGGCGATGGTGCCCCAGATCTGCGGAACCATGATCTTCCAGAAAATCTGCCAGCCATTGGCGCCATCAATGACCGCCGCCTCGATGGTTTCTTCCGGAATGCCGCGCAGGGCTGCGGACAGGATGACCATGGCGAAACCGGTCTGAATCCAGATGAGGATCACCATCAGGAAGAAATTGTTCCAGAAGGGCATGGAAATCCACACTTCCGGGCTGCCGCCGAAAAATTCGACGACGGCGTTGAGCAGGCCGATCTGCACCTGCCCCTCGGCGCGGTATTCGTAGATGAATTTCCAGATGACGGACGCGCCGACGAAGGAGATCGCCATCGGCATGAAAACGATGGATTTGGCGATGTTGCCCCACCAGATGCGGTCGGTCATGACAGCGATGACGAGGCCGAAGAAGGTGCAGGCGGCCGGTACGACAGCGAGCCAGAGGATATTGTTGAAGATCGACTGGCGGAAACCGGCATCGAAAATCGCCCAGCGATAATTGGCAAGCCCAACGAATTCGCTGCCGGTCCGATCATAAAAGGACAGGATCAGCGTGGCGATGACAGGGTACACCAGATAGACCAGCAGAAGGATCAACGCGGGGCCAATGAACAGCCAGGGCCGGACGGCGGCGCGGCGATTGAGATTGCGGGATGCGTGAATGACGTCTCCCGAGCGGACGGGAAAGATCGCCTGCAGCGCCTTGTCGGATAGCCAATAATAGGCAGCGCAAGCAAAAACGCCCGCCACCATGACGCCGATGGCTGACACGAGTTGTTGAGCCATGTTCCCTCCCTTGATCCTCTCCGCGCCGCGCTGATTTATGCGGTCGTCGGGGCCGTTCCGTTGGTTAAGGCCCGGCAGCAAACCGCCGGGCCTGATCCGATTTTACTTCAGGCCGTCCCAGGCCTTCTGGATATCGGCGGCGACCTGGTCGGCGGACTTGCCGCCGACGAAATCGATCATGCCGGTCCAGAACGCGCCGGCGCCGATTTTGCCGGGCATCAGGTCGGAACCATCGAAGCCGAAGCTGGTCGCAGTCGTGAGGATTTCGCCCTGCCGCTTCATCTGCTCATTGGCATAGGCATCGACATTCACACCCTTATAGGGCGTCAGGAAGCTCGACTGAGCCATCCAGACCTCGTGGGCGATCGGCGTTTGCAGGAATTCAACGAATGCCTTGGCGGCAGGCGCTTCCTTGGTGATGGTGACGAGCGTGCCGGCGCCGAGAACCGGCTTGCCGAGTTCAGGCTTGGACGCGTAAGTCGGCATGTAGAAGAAATCCGCATCCGTGCCGACCTTGGTGCCCTCAGGGAAGAAGGACGGAATGAACGACGCCTGATGGTGCAGGTAGCACTTCGGCGGAATGTCGAAGAGGCCCTTGGGGCTGTCACGGAAGTCGGTGGAGGCCACGGCCGCGACGCCGCCGCTGACGTATTTTTCGTTCTTGGCGAATTTGCCGAATTCGTTGATCGCCTCGACCACGGCCGGATCGGTGAACTTGACCTCGTTGGTCGTCCATTTCTGGTAAACGTCGAGCGGCTGCGTGCGCAGCATCAGGTCTTCCACCCAGTCGGTCGCCGGCCAGCCGGTAGCGCCGCCGGAGCCGAGGCCGATGCACCAGGGCGTGCCGCCATCGGCAACGATCTGGTCCGTCAGCTTGAACAGGTCTTCCATGGTCTCGGGCACTTTATAGCCCGCTTCCTCGAAGTTCTCAGGCACATACCAGACGAGCGACTTCACATCCGCCTTGAAGGGGAAAGCGAAATAGGCCTTGTTGCCGTCCTTGCCCTTGTAGCTGCCGAGATCGACCCAGGACTGGCCGGCGCCGTAATTTTCCTTGACCCAATTCGCGGTCTCGTCGCCGAGCGGCACGAGGAAGCCCTTGGCGGCGAGATCGGCCAGAAGACCGGGCTGCGGCAGGATGGCGATATTGGGCGGCGAACCCGCCTGCGTATCGATGACGATCTGCTGCTCGTAGTTTTCCGACGAGGAATAACGGACATTCACGCCGGTCGCATCGGCAAAATAGGCAAGTACCGACTGGAACAGGGCCTCGTCTTCACCACGCCACGGACCGAAAATCGTCAGCGTCTGACCTTTCAGGTCGGCATGGGCCGCCTTGAAGTCCTCGTAGCTTTTCCAGTTGAACTTGGCGTCGCCGCCGGGTGCAAATTTAAGGTCGGCGGCAAAGGCCGCACCGGACAGCAAAGCCATGACGGCAGCTGTCGCCAAAAGAGTCTTCTGCATGTGATTTACCTCCCATCACATAAAAGGCTCAAAGCGTCCTCTCCAATCAAAGCGCTTTGGCTGCCTATTCATCTCATTGTCATTAAGACAGAGTCAAGAGGCTCTTTGTTCGGAAACGTTGCAGAGCCTTATAAATAGTCATATTTAATTCGGAAGGCGGCTATCCTTTTCGATTGAGAAATGCAGTGGAGGCTGGTAAAAATCTAAAGCGCTTTGGGAATTGAGGAGAGGCTTTGCCGTATTCTTAGGCGCGCGCATGGAGGAAATTATAGACATGAACCTGAAACAGTTGTCGCAACTGCTGGGCATTTCGCAGACGACCATCAGCAGGGCGCTCAACGGCTATCCGGAGGTCAGCGCCGAAACGCGCCGCCGCGTCATGGAAGCTGCCGAAAAGACGGGATATCGCCCGAATGCGGCAGCGCAACGGCTGGCGACGGGCAAGGTCGGCTCCATCGGACTTGTCATGCCGATTGGCGAACACCACCGTTCCGACGTGCATTTCGGTGAATTCCTGAGCGGCCTCGGTGAAGAGGCGTCGCGCAGCGGCTTTCATCTCGTGATCATGCCCACCGAGCCGGAAAAGGAGCGCGAAGCTCTGCGGGGGCTCGCCACAAACGGCAGCGTCGATGGCATCTATCTCGCCTATATGAAGAAGAACGACCCGCGCATCGCCATGTTGCAGTCGCTCTCCCTGCCCTTCCTCGTCCATGGCCGCTCCGTCGGCGTGGAGGAGGACTATCCCTATCTCGACGTGGACAATGAGGGCGCGTTTCGCGATGCGACCCAGCTTCTCCTCCAGCTTGGCCACACGCGGATCGGGCTGCTGAACGGCCCGGAGGGTTATGATTTCACCTATCGGCGCTGTCTCGGGGTGGAAAAGGCGCTTTCGGCACATGGCCTGACATTGCATGCGAACAACAAGAGACACAGCAGCATGACCGATGAGGAAGGTTATCTCGGCATGGAAGCGTTGCTGTCACGGCCGGAAAAGCCGACCGCCATTCTCTGTGCCAGTACCGCGCTTGCGCTCGGCGCGATCCGTTCTCTCAACCAGCGCGGCCTGAAACCCGGCAAGGATATTTCGCTGATCGCCCATGACGACGTGCTGCCGCTTTTGAAGCCGGATAATTTCTCCGTGCCGCTGACCACCACGCGCTCGTCGCTGAGGGCAGCCGGGATGCGCGTGGGTCAGCGTCTGATCAATCGCATCAAGCTCAACCAGACGGAACCGCATCAGGAACTCTGGAAGGCGGAACTGGTGGTGCGTGCCTCGACGGGGCCGGCTCCGAAAGCGTAGCCGGCCGTTTCCAACCGCTTAGAATTTCGGCGCGGTCAGGCCCAGCGCGCGATGGGCGGCGATGACGGTGTTGGCCATCAGCATGGCGATGGTCATCGGGCCGACGCCGCCGGGAACAGGCGTGATGGCGGCAGCAACCGCGCTCACCTCGTCATAAGCGACATCGCCCACCAGCTTCGACTTGCCTTCGCCCTTTTCCGGCGCGGGGATGCGGTTGATGCCGACATCGATGACGGTCGCACCCGATTTTACCCAGTCACCCTTCACCATTGCGGCGCGACCGACCGCCGCGACGAGAATATCCGCGGTCTTGCAGATGCCGGCCAGATCCTTGGTGCGGGAATGCGCCATGGTCACCGTGGCATTGGCATTCAGCAGAAGCTGGCCCATAGGCTTGCCGAACAGGTTCGAGCGGCCGATGACGACGGCGTTGAGGCCGGAAAGGTCGTCGCCGTGAATGCCGCGCACCAGAAGCATGGCGCCGGCGGGCGTGCAGGAGATGAGGCCGGTGGCGAGATCGCCGGTCGCGAGCTTGCCGGCGTTGAGCACGCTCAGACCATCGACATCCTTTTCGGGTAGGATCGACTGGATGATCTCGTCAGAATTGAAGTGTTTCGGCAGCGGCAGCTGTACCAGAATACCGTGAATGGTGGCATCGGCGTTCAGTTCGCCGACAAGCTTCAGGAGATCAGCTTGCGTGGTTTCTTCCGGCAGCGTGTGCTGGATGGAGTTGAAACCGCATTGCTTGGCCATCTTGCTCTTGGAGTTCACGTAAGCATGGCTGGCCGGATCATTTCCGACAATGACAACCGCGAGACCAGGCTTTACGCCCTTTTCCACCTCAAGCGCTTCTGCCGATTTGCGGGCCGCCTCCGTTACCGAAGCCGCCTTCGCCTTCCCGTCAATCACAACTGCCATGCGTCCTGCTCCTGCTGGGTTACGTCGGCTCCGTATGGTGCCCCCGCCACAGGAATGCAAGCTAAAATGCGGCGTTTTCAGGCTGTTTTGCGGTAGTCTTCGCGGCGATCGGCGTAATCGGTAAGACACTCCCTCAGGAACGCCAGTTCGCGTCGCAATTCCATCAGTTCCTCTGCTTCGGCCTGGGCATGATCGACGTGCCCGGCAAGGGCGTCAGCCAGAAGCGGAGGAAGTCCGTAAGGGGCCGGATCAGCACTCCTGACCGTGCGGTTGCCCATCAGCACCTGCCGCACGCGCTCGTCCAGCGGCATGTCGTCGTCATTGACGGCCTCGCCGTAATAGTCGGCAAAGCCGTCTTCCTCCGGCTCGATGTTGTCCCCTGCGGCAAGATTCTGCAGATCCTCGAACACAGCCGGTTCGATCGGTTCGAATTCGGAAACCTGCAGAGACTCAATCGACGGCTCGACGGAGGATGGATGTTCCGCGCCCTCTTCGATGAGCAATGCGCCCTCCTCTTCCTCGTCGTGACGACGATAGCTCAGGAGATAGAGACTGCCCAGCAGGCCGATCAATGCACCGCCGCCCGCCAACATGGCGGCCTGCGGCAGGTCGCGGGTCAACTCGCCCGGTGCGGCCTTCTTGGTCAAACGGGTTTCGAGCGCGGGCGTGGCGGATGCGGAGAGGTCGCGGCGTTCGCTTGCCTCCAGATAGGCATTTCGCGCCGTGTCCAGTTCCCCCTGCAATCTGGAAAACTCGCCGGGGGCGACACCCAGCTCATTGAGGCGGTCGAGATACTTCTTTTGCTCGCCATTGGCGGCCGCGATCTCCTGAGAGATGCGCTTTTCATCCGCCCGCAGGCCTTCCAGCAATTGCCGCAAGGCGGGGCCGGCAAGCGCCTGTGCGGCATCCACCGCATTCTGGGCGGCGATGCGGCGGGGATGTTTCGGGCCGTAATCGACCGAAACCGCAGCAAGCGCCATGCTGGCGGTCGAATACTTCTGCCTGACATCCTCAAGTACCGAAAAACCCGTACCGCCCGGCAAAGGCTTCGCAAATACATCATTCGGCTTCAGGGCCGAAGCCGCTGTCAGATCGGCCTGGATGGACAGTTGCTGCCGGGTGCTACGCGCCAGACTGTCGTTTACGTCGCGCAGCTGCTGCTCGAGTTGCTGCGCCTCGGCCATCACCGCGTCACCGTGGCGCATCTGGAAACCGTTCAGCGCCGCTTCCGCCTCATCGAGCCTTGCCCGCGCCCTTTCCGTCTCGCGCATGGCGGGCGTCATAGTGCCGGCCTTGCCATCCGCGATGACGCGCATCGAAAGATAATCGGTCAGTCGCATGGCGGCGTCCGGCGTCGCGGCCTTACCGGTCACGATCAGCGTGTTTTCATCCGGGGTCAGTTCCAGCCGGATCGCTTCTCCCACCGCGCCGTTCAGCGCCTCCCGCTCGGATAACGGGCGCGCATCCGCGCCGGTCAGAAGGTCGAAAAGCAGGCCAAGCTCGCCCTGATTGCGAACGCCGACCATATCGGCCGACTTCAGCTTAAGATCGACGGTTATACGGTCGAGCCCGGAGGTAGAAAGCAGCGTACGACGCGCCATCGCCAGAAAGCGGACGGCATCCGGGGCATCGTAAGCGGTCTGGATAACCTCGATCCGGGCTTGCGAAACATAACCGCGAAAGCCCGAATCGACGAGCAGAAGCGGAAGGGCAGCACCGACAACGGCGGCGGCGGCGATGCAACCGGACGTCATGAGCCGACGGCAATGTCTGCGCCATTGCGATACGGGCGTAGCGACATCATCCTCGTCAAGGCGGATCGCCATCATGTCCGGATTGTCATCAACCATCTGAAGCCGTCTGCCGCCCTCGGCGCCGCCCGCCACGGGCGACTGTTAAAACCTTACGAGAGGTTAAAGGATCGTGGCAAACAAATGGTTAACGCAGCGCCTGCGAGAACGGCCTCAGCTCTTGCCGAGCGCGATGTGCCAGGGTTCGGCGCAAAGGCTGTAGAGCCAGCTCATGTGAAGCTTGCGGAAAATTTCCGGCATGCCGGCCACTTCCGAAGACAGGACCTTGAACAGTTGCCCAACCGCAATCGTGACCCGCGCATTCTCGCTGCTGACGGTGCGGTGCAGCCATGTTTCCTGGTTTTCCTTCAACATTCCCGCGAGCAGAACATCCACCTTAACAGCCGAAGCATCGCGGTTCAGCATGACGAAATCGTGCCAGGGCGCATGCGCCCGCAACCTGGCAAGAACCTCGCCGATCTGCGCCGAATCATCTCCCGCCACACCGATACGCTTCGGCACGGCCATATAGGTCAGAAGCGCCATGGTGAAGGCGACGCCGTCGATGGGTGCAGACAAAGGCTCGCCATTCTCGTTGCGCGCAGCGGCCCTCATTGCCTTTCCCTGCGGCAAGAGCAGACAGCTCTCAAGAATCTGCCGGTAGGCGTTGTCCTTAAGCGAAAGCTTCACCTTTTCGATGGTGAGAAAGGACAGCATCGT
The DNA here is from genome assembly GCF_027956555.1 of Agrobacterium sp. ST15.16.055. NCBI lineage: Bacteria > Pseudomonadati > Pseudomonadota > Alphaproteobacteria > Hyphomicrobiales > Rhizobiaceae > Agrobacterium > Agrobacterium sp. ST15.16.055. The sequence continues at coordinate 218,157 of NZ_JAQKGN010000003.1, read as the reverse complement.
ATGCCCCTCACAGGCAGACGCCCTGCCGCTGATCAATTCCAGCGCCCCATTCCAATCGAGATCACAGACGCGCAGTCCGTGGATATTCCGTTGCGATCCCGACCGCGCGAGACCTGACGCGAAACTCATTGCCAACCCCCAAATGCCAAAGCCGTCGCCACCGATCCGACGCATGGCCTGCGGGATGGTGGTTCATGGGTTTGTTATACAGGTGCTGGTTGAATTTAGCCTGAAAGCAATCTCTCTAATGCCTGGGGATGCGGCAAGAGACAATTAACCAGAAGGATGCTCCACATCCCCTATCTGGCCGACGCCCCTCGCCCCCCGGTCGTCAGTGGCTTGGCGTCGCTTCTTTGCCGGCTTCGGCCTTCTCGCCCTCGACGAGCTTGACCGAACGGGGCGTGCCATTGCCGTCCTGCTCGCGGATATCGGCTTTCGACAGATAATCCAGCTGTTCGATCAGCACATCCTCGACCACCTCGTCATCGAGCCTTTTGTTCAGCCCCTCGCGGATGCGCTGCTTGAAGGCTTCGGGATCGAAGGTGGAAATATTGGCGATATTGACCATGGAAGAACCCGCAAGCAGCGTGAACAGTTCGTCCGTCATCAACTGCGTTGCCGGCAGCTCGATCTTCGCCATCTTGGTCTTGTCGACGCGCAGCGAAATACGGCTGAGGAAATAGCCGTTCACCCCGCCGTCATTGATGACGGGGATCGTGATGCTTTCGCCCTTGACCAGTTGCAGATTGGCCTTTTTTGCCCCCGCCTCATCCGGTGCGGGCGCCGTCGCCAACTGGACGGAGAAATACACCGCGCCGAGCGTGACGGCGCAAACCCAGACGCCGGTGACAAGAAGCTTCAACATCAGGAGGCTGCGCCGTACATGAACTGTTCCTGCGAATAGGTGCCGTCCGTATCGGCTTCCTGGAGCGCGTTCTTGAGCAAATCCGCAACGGCGCGAACCGCATTCAGATGCGCCTCGACGCGGCTGGCATTGGTGGCGAGCTTGGACTTGATGCCCCTGACCTGTTCCATGTAACCGGCGGCGATTTCCTCGCGCGGCGTATCGCGAAACAGCATCGTCAGCTCATAGAGGCAACGGCTCTTGTGGGCGTTGGATACCTTGAAGTCGAACTTGGGGTCTTTACCGATATTGTCGTTCTCATTGTCGATGATCATCTCAAGGCGGCCGAGAACGGATTGGATACGGTGGTCGTTCGACATAAGGTCCATGCTTGTCTCCTCGTTAGGGTTTTTCATTCTCAAGCCTCGTCCGTTTTCTCATTGGAAACGCCGAGGACCTGCCGCTCGAACTCCGCCACCATCCGAATTGCAGCATTATGGTCTTTTTCATTCATCGATACGTCGGTAATGCCTTTGCTTTCGGCTTTCCGCAACGCATCCTTGTAAGCCTGCTCCGCAATGCCGACGCCGCCATTCCTGGAGATCGTGTCAGCAAACTGTTCGGCCATCATGCTTTTCCAGATCTCGCCGGCATTGCCCTTGCCGTAAACTTCCTCGCTGTCTTTCGGCAGCATGTTGGCCACGAAGGTCTGGAGTACCGAGGCTTCATATTTGCGGTAGGTTTCCGGGATTTCGGTGCGGGCCGCGCGAATATTGGTGTCGCCGAGGCCAGCCTTCGAGGAAGCGCCATCCAGCATATCGACCGCGGCACCGAAACCCTTGCCGGCATCGGCAAGGCTGGTTGCGGCAAAAGCCGCCTTGTTCGCCTTGAGTTTTTCCTGCGCGACCTGAACTTCCTGGGGGTCCGCAGCGCGAACCACATCCATCACCAGATCGCTTATCACCGATATCGCCACGTCCAGATCTCCCGAGCTGACGAATGCTCGGCGCAAAAGCCGGCGCATTCGCTCAATCAAGAAACATCGCCGGAAACGTCCTCAAGAACGCCCGCGATGCAACAATGGGACAGATTATGGATCGCCAACCTTGCTGGAGGCTGGTGTCTGGGAAACATTCGTAATTTCTAACAAATCATAGATTGCATTATCGTCGGCCTCGCGCTGCTCAAGATCGCGCGCGAGGTGCATCCTGTCCTCCAGCCGGTCTGCCTTGGTCTTTTCCTTCAGAACCTTGTTTTCCTGAAATTGCTGAACGCCCTCAAGCTGGCGGTCCTGGACGACGAGACGGCCGTAGCGGTCCGAATAGTGCCGGGAGAATGTCTGATGCACCGGCTCCATGGAACTCATGGCCTCCAGCACGCTCTCCATGGATTGCGCCACTTCGGTACGGGCGCGGGTGGTGTCGGCCAGTTCCACCTCGGCCATTTTTTCCATGTGCCGCTGAACCGTTACCAGACGTTTGAGTTTTTCCGAGCGTTTGTCCGAAGCCATAATGTCTTCTCCCGATCAAAAGCCGATAAAGACGGGGCCGAAACCATCCACGAACTGACGGATAAGGGCTGCGACCGACAGGTACAGCATGAAAATACCCCCCGCGAGAACGAAGGGCGTCGATATAAAGAAGACCGGAATCTGCGGCGCGAGCTTGTTGATGAGGCCGACCGCGACGTTAAACATCAAGCCATAGATCACGAAGGGGCTGGCAAGGCGCAGCATGATGGAAAAGGAAGCCCTGAGCGTGTCGGTCAGCGTAATCAGCATTTTCTGGCCGCTGATCAGCGCGCCGACCGGTGTGGCGGTATAGGAATCCACCAGCGCCTTGAGGACGATATGGTGGAAATCGAATATGAACAGAACCAGCAGGCCGCCGAAAGTGATGAAATTGGATATCTGGTTTTCCTGCACGTCTTCAATGACATCGGCGCCACCCGGCGCACTGAGGCCAATGGAAGCGCCGATGACCGCGCCGGTAAACTGGAAGCCGAGCGTGTAGAACCGCGCGATCAGGCCATACATCGAACCGATGACGACCTCGGTGAAGATGAGGCCGACGACCGTGCCCTGGCTTGCGCCGGAAACTTTCGGATAGATCGTGTCCCATAGCACAGGCAGGAGCGCCATGGACACAGCAACGCACAGAAGCATGCGAATCTGCGGCGAAATGCGCGAGCTTGAAAAGCCCGGCATGGTCATGAAGCATGCGCCGATACGGCAGATGGCAAGGAACAATGCAATGATTGTCCCCTGCGGGTCGGTTATCATGAAATGGCGCCCAGAATCTTGATCTCGAGACCCTTGGCCAGTTCCACATGCGAAAGAACCGGCAGGGTCGCAAAGAGTCGCTCGATAATCATGCGCACATAGGACCGCGTTTCCGGCGAGGTTACAAGGACAAAGGGCAGGCCGCGATCCATGAATTCACGGATAACTTTCGACGCCTGCTCGGAAAACTCCTCGAGATGGCGGGGATCGATATCGAATTCGACAATTTCGCCCTTCTGGTCGCGCTTGAGCGCCTGATGGAAGACCATGTCCCATTTGTTGCCGAGGCGCAGGACGCGCAGCACGCCATTGTCGGCCAGATCGCCGCAGAGCTGCTGCGACATGCGCACCCGAACATGTTCGACGATCTGTTCCGTCTTGCGCACATGCGGCGCGAGTTCTGCAACCGCTTCGAGAATGAGATGCAGGTTGCGTATCGACACGCGTTCGGCGAGCAGCAGCTTCAGAACCGCCTGCAGGCCGGAATAGGACATGTGTGACGAGCAAATCTCGTCGGCCAGCTTTTTGTATTCGGGGTCGAGCCTGTCGATGAGGATTTTGACATCCTTGTAAGACAGAAGCTGCGGCAGGTTGTTGCGGATGACCTCGCTCAGATGGGTCAGCACCACGGAGACGTTATCGATCGGATGGAAGCCTTCGCGCTTGAGATCTTCGGTGAAGGTTTCGAGGATCGAGACCGCAGGCATGCCGAAAGCGGGTTCGCGGATTTCGTCGCCGGGAATGCTCGGCTTGCGCCCTGCCCCAGTCACCACGAGGACATCCCCCACACGCAGGTTGCTGGAGGCGATCGTCGTGCCATGGACGCGGATCTGGTAAGCTTTTTCCTGGATCATGATGTCGTCGGAGACCTTGATCTCCGGCACGACGAAACCATACTGGCTCGCGAATTTCTTGCGCATCTTGCCGACACGGAAAGCCAGTTCCTGATGCGCGCCAAGAAGGCGGGTGGAAACCTGCTTGCCAAGCGCGAGCTCGATCTCGGCGGTCTTCAGTACCTGCTTGACGGAATCCTTCTCCGCCTCGGTGTTCTGGAGAACCTTGTTCTCCTCTTCCTGCCGACGAAGGGCGCTTTCGGCTTCGGCCTGGCGTGGAATATACCAGCTGCCAAAAGCCATGATGCCGCCGAGGAAGATGAAGGGCAGGAACGGCAGGCCTGGAATGATGGCCAGCAGGCCCATCAGCATGGCTGAAACCATCAGCGCACGCGGATAGCCGCTCAGCTGATTGACAACGGCCTGGTCCGTCGAGCCGGCGGTGCCGCCGCGCGAGACCAGAAGGCCGGCGGCGAGCGATACGATCAGGGCCGGAATCTGCGAGACAATACCGTCGCCGACCGAAAGTTTGACGAAGACGTCGGCCGCTTCGCCGATGGGCATGCCGTGGCGGAAATAACCGATGATGATACCGCCGAAGATATTGATCGCGGTGACGATGAGGCCGGCGATGGCGTCGCCACGAACGAACTTGGAGGCGCCGTCCATCGAGCCGAAGAAGGAGCTTTCTTCTTCCAGTTCGCGGCGGCGGCGCTGGGCTTCCTTTTCATCGATGATGCCGGCGGAGAGATCCGCGTCGATCGACATCTGCTTGCCAGGGATGGCGTCGAGGGTGAAGCGCGCGCCGACTTCCGCGATACGCGTCGCACCCTTGGTAATGACGATGAAGTTGACCGTGATCAGGATCATGAAAACAATCAGACCGATCACGAAATCGCCGGACATGACGAGACTGGAGAAACCCGCAATGACGCCGCCGGCCGCCGTCGGCCCCTCGCTGCCGTGCGAGAGAATGACGCGCGTTGTCGCAATGTTCAGCGACAGGCGAATCATGGTCGCTATCAGCAGCACGGTCGGGAAAGACGAGAAGTCCAGGGGCCGCTGGATCCAGAGCGCCACCATGAGGATAAGGACCGAGAGCGCGATCGAAAAGGCAAGGCCAATATCGACCAGCATGACCGGAATGGGCAGGAAGAGGACGCAGAGGATCGCCACAATGCCGAGGGCGAAGCCGATATCACGCGCGCTCGGACTGACCTTCGGTAAGGAAATGACTGGTGGTTGCGCCATGATTTCGTCCTGTCTCTTCATGAGAAGGGCGACGGAAAAGCCGCCGCACGGTTCCGAAGCACCGGTTTTCGAAAAGCGCACACAATCCGGACCGATGCTTCGCGCCTATCCCTAGCCGCTGAAGCTTGCGCGAGGGTGGCATCGGGATCGAACGAAGGTCAGAAGCCGGACTGGATGCGGGAAAAGACGAGATTGGAAAAGAGCGATATCTGCGCGCCCACAAAGGGGGCGGCGACGCCGAGAACGATCATGATCGTTACGATTTTGGGAACGAAGGTCAGCGTCATTTCCTGAACCTGGGTCAGGGCCTGAATAAAGGCGATGACGACACCGACGATCATGGCGGCGAGAACCGCCGGACCGGCCGCGACGAGAACAGTCCAGACTGCCGCCTGCATGATATCAAGCGCATCTGCCTCGTTCATCGTCGCATCCTTGTTTCATAAAGGCGGCGTCATACCGCCTCTTCAATGTCAGGAACCAGTCGCGCTATCCGAATCGGTTCCGCTATCAGATGTACTCGTAATCGGGCCATTGGAGAAGGTCACGCCAGCCTGCAGCAGCACCTTGTCACCAGCTTCGGTGATGGCCACAACACCGTCCGAATAGACCTCGACTTCCTTCACCACGCCGGTGACGGTGTCGTCGGCGCTCTTGACCGTCTTGCCAACCAGATCGGAGGCGCGCGTCAGGGCTTCCGCCTGCAGCATGCTCTTCAGATGGGTGTTGGTCTTGATGGTCTGCTCGACCTGCGAGAAGCTTGCCAGCTGCGACATCTGCTCGCCGGCATCCATCGGGCTGGTCGGATCCTGGTTCTTCATCTGCGCGATGAGGAGCTTCAGGAAACTGTCATAGTTCAGCGAAGCCGCGTTCTTGTCGCTGCTGCTGGCGCCGGCATTCGCCCAGGGGTTTGCCGCTGCCGAATTGACTGCATCTACCGCCATGGTGCGATCTCCTTGCGAATCTGTTCGATCGTTGCGGGGGTCATCTCCTGATTGTTGAGGATTTTCTCCTCGATCGGGTAGAGACCGCGAATGGCTTTCAGCGCTTCGAAAGCCTTGCCGGATGCGACAAGCCCGTCGATCCGCTTCAGTTCCGCCAGAACCTCGTCGTGCTGGAAGCAGTTCAAGAGCATGCTGACCGACTTGCGGAACATGTTGGTGGACTGCTCGCGCCCTTCCGGGTTGATGAGGATCATCTGCGCGATGAAATACAGCTGTCTGAGCGGCGTCGTCGCCTGATCGGGCTGCAGAACGTGGTTTTCGAGCAGGAACGTGACATCGTTCAGGAATTCGAGCGCTACCTTGCGATCCACACGCAGAACTGCGCCGTTGATGAAGATCTTTTCGCCCGATTTCAGCGAAATCCGAAGTGTACTTTTCATTTCAGTCCATCCCTGATGATGGTTGTCACGTCAATTATGCCCTGGAAATTCGTCGACTGACGTTTCCGGATCAGTTCGCACTCTTTCAAAATCCAGATCGCGATGGAGATCAGATTGGCTCTGAGCTCGATGGCAAGCTGGTTGTCCGGCTGTTTGAGATCTTCAATGAAGCGTATCCAGACACGGCGAGTGTAAAAAAGTGCCTCAATCGTCGGCCGCTGCGAGGAGGAGTCCCTCGCCTCCACCAGAAGTTCGATCGATTTGGTCAACGCCTGCCGCTCGCGATCTTTCGCGTTGGCGACACCATCCTCCATGATTTCGGCGTAGGAAAACTGGTACATTCATGTATCCTTTATCTGCCGCCACCCCTGATCATCAGAGGTAGTTGACCAGACTCATTTTTTGCAGGCGCGACGTGAGGCTGTATGCGATTTCAATCTGCTGCTGCAGCAGGTCGAGGCGTGTCTTCGCCTCATAGGTATCGATCCCCTCGATATCCAAGAGATGCGTTTCGATGATCTTTTTCTGGGCCTCCAGCGAATCATTGGCTTTCGAGACACGGCTTTCGGAAAGACCGAGCTGGCTTTGCTGCTGGTTCAGACCGTTGATGGCGGTGCCGATATTGGTCACCGACTTCATCGCCACCATTTCGCGGACGCCGCTGTCCACCTTCGCGTCGAGGAAGGTCATTGACGTCATCGCGGTCAAGGCGAAATAACGCATGCCCTGCGAGTTGCTGTTGCTCGACGTTTCGACAACCTCGTTCTGGCTGATGCGGCTCGTCATGTTGGTGTCGCTCGCCTTCGAACCGAAGGTCGTCCAGAAATCATAGTTCTGGCCGGCCGTCAGGCTGCTGTGTGGCGGGTTCGTGACCGTGGTCGTACCGTTGAACACGCCTTCGATATGCGTCATGAAGGCTTCGACCTGTGTTTTCGACAGGCTGGCGAAATCACCCACCGGCGGCGTCTGCGCCGCCATGAACGCGTTCAGTTCCGTCTCATAGGCTTCCTTCAGCGGAGATCCATCTGCGAAATAGTCATCGACGGGCTTCACATCCGTATTGATGCCGGAGAACAGATATTCGCCATTGACCGCCGTATTGGCGAAGCTGGTGAAGTTGTTGAACGCATTCGAGATGGTCTGGGCAACCGTCGACAGCGTCGGTGCTTCACTGCTGGTATTGGGGACCAGAACCTTCTGAATCTCCTGCGCGGCCTTCGCCATACCGTCCAGCGCAGTCTGCGAGGATTTGAGGCGTTGTGTTGCAATCGAATTGACGCTGACCAGCGAGGTAATGCGGTCGATATCGCGATTGAGATCGAGGCTGCGGGCGGTGTTGGCGCCCAGTGTCACGCCAAGATCGGCATGCTTGCCCGTCGTCAACTCGGTATTGAGATTGGTCATCTCAAGCTGAGCCTTGAGGATGGTGCTGCGCATGCTGTTCTGCATCGCCAGCGATGAAATGAATGACGTTTTCATCGTTTACCTCACCATGTCCATCAGGGACTTGAGCATTTCATCAACGGTCGTCACCAGTTTGGTCGCGGCCTTGTAGGATTGCTCGATATCCATGAGCAGCGACAACTCCTCGTCCAGGCTGACCGCCGTGTTGTTCGAATAGGACGTGGCGGAGCGCTCATAAAGCGCGCTTTTCGCTTCGTTCGCCGAAGTCGCACCGGAACGTTCCTGTTCAAGCCACCCCATCGAGTTGGTGCCGTATTTCAGGATGCTGGTATTCGTATCGATACGTGTCGACGCGGCAAAATTCATGGGCGCGTCAAAAGCAGTAACATAGCTGCGGATCAGCTCGGAGAAGCCGGTTCCCCCCGAGGTTGCGGTATTGATCACGTAATCGGTACCGTTGATACCGCCGTCACGCAACAATTCCGGATTGCCACCTTTGGAAATAATTAACGCCGGGTTGACGGTAATGCTCGCTGCGAGCCCAGGAGAGACAATCCCGTCTGCCGGAATGGTGGTCGCCGCCGGCGAGCCGTAAGTGAAGAGACCCGGCATGTCCGGCAGGCCGCTGGTGGAATCCGCCGGCTTTTCCGCAAACATGGTAATGAGGCCTCGGGCGATTTCATCGAGCTGGCTCTGCATCGTCGGAGCCAGATCGTCACGAACCTGCATCAGGCCCTGAAGCGACCCCTCCGCCGTCGTGTTGCTGCCGCTGCCAGCCTTCAGCGCTACGCCATCGACATAGATTGCGTTGCCCGTGGTCGTCGCATCATAGCCCGGCTGCGTTTTGAAAGTGACGCTGCGCGGCACGATTTCGAACAGCGTCGCGCCATCCGTCGTATAAAGCGCTACATCGTTGTTGGGACGATTGACGACATTGATGCCGATAATGGAGGAAATATCCTTGAGAAGCGTCTCGCGCTGGTCGAGTGCGTCGCTTGGATCGCCGCCGATCGCCGTCTGCGCCTTGACCTCGTTATTGGCTTCCTCGAACTTTGCAAGCAGCCCGTTCAACTTGTCGACCTGAAGGGCGATTTCCTTGTCGGCACGCAGACGCATCGACTGCAATTCGCTCGAGGCCTTGTTCAGGGAACTGGCGACATCAATAGCCGAGGTGACCGCCGTTGCGGCCAGAGCGGCATCGCTCGGCTTGGCGGCGTAAGCGTCCAGGCTCTTCAGCAGTTCCTTCATATAGGTGGCCGGCGAACTCTCATAATCGTTGCCGCCGAAAATGCTCTTCATTTCCTCAAGACCGGTCAGAACCGTATTCTGGCCGGAAGCGAGAGAAGAACTGGAAATCGTCTGCCTGAAAAGACTTTCATTCTGGGCACGGCCATTGGAGACGATACTCGCTCCGGCCATGGTCGTGCCAAGAATGGCGGTTCGCTTGACGTAGTTCGCATTACCGACATTGGCAATGTTTTTCGAAGTAACGTCGGTCTGCTTACCTGTGTTATTGAAAATCGATTGCGCAGTATTCATTGCTGACGTGAGCGACATTCATCTGTCCTCGTGAGAAGTATTATCTCTTCAGATTGATCAGGACGTCCATCAAATCCGATCCAGTCTGGAAGACTTTCGAATTCGCTGTGTAGATACGCTGGGATTCAATCATGTCGGTGAGTTCGCTGGCGATATCGACGTTCGAGCCTTCCAGCGCACCCTTCTGGATGTAACCGAAGCTGCCCGATTGCGGGAAGCCGATGGTAACGACACCCGACTCGTTGCTCGGCAGATAGACGTTGCCGTTCTGCGGGCTGAGATTGTCGACGCTCGGTACCGTGGCCAGCGCCAGCTGGTAAATGTTGCGGCGACCACCATCCTGATAGACCGCCGTTACCACGCCATCCTTGCCGATTTCCACATCCTTGATCTGGCTTGGGCCGTTGCCGTCCAGAATTGCGGTGCCAGGCGTAAACTTGGTCGAGAATTGCGTCATTTCAGACAGATCAATGTTGATCGCCTGCGCCACACCGCTGTTGCTGTCATTAATCGTGATTGACGTGGGCGACGTGGTCGTGAGCTTGTTGGTGGCGGGATCGAAAGTGAGGGTCACCGTTTCCTGGACAAGCGTCGCAGGCGCAGTTGCCGTGTAGGGGAATCCGCCATTCGTCGACTGATCCTGACGATAAACCGCAACTTCCCAGGTATTGTCTGCGGTCTTCGTGTAATAGAAATCGTAAAGTACCTTCGCACCGCCGCTATCGAATGCCGTCAACGAAGTCTTGTTGCCGAACGTCGCAGTCGCGGAGTTGGTGCTTGGAAGCGACGCAGCCGCCACAGCCGTATCGTCACGGTTAAGATTGGCCGGGAAACTGCCCTGCGTGGAGGGCGATGCAGTCAGGCCGAAATTATTGACGTTGATGGCCTCAAGACCCGTAAAGCCGTTAACGACAGCCGCCGGCGGATTGGAACCGTAAGGATAACCCATCAGCTGAAAACCAGCCGCGTTTTCCAGATAGCCTTCCGAGTTCTTCACGAAAGAGCCGGCACGCGTGAGATAGGGCGTGCCTGCGCCGTCCTGAACCACGAAAAAGCCGTTGCCCTGAACAGCAAGGTCGGTGCTCGAGGTGGTGTAAGAGAGGTTGCCCTGCTCCGAAATGCTGTAGCGAACGTTGGACTGCACGCCGCCGGACGCATAGCTGCCCGACGAGGAGGGCAGAACGAGCGAAGAGAATGACGTCGATGCGCGCTTGTAACCGGTGGTGCTTGCGTTGGCGATGTTATCGCCCACGGTGCCCAGCTTGTTCGCCTGTGCATTCATGCCGGACACACCGGTTCGCATAGTGCCGAAAATACTCATTCAAAAACCCTCGTGGTCATCTTTCAGGGAGAAGGTAAAGCGTTTGGCTTGCGTGAAGCTGTCTGAAATACCGCGTTTGAAAAAGACCACGCGGGTCAATGAAAATCACTGCCAGTCGATGCTGTAGCCGAGGAACCGCTTGGAATCGACCGGATCGTAGCCAAGCTTCTTGCGCAGCTTCTTGCGCAGCTTGCTGATATGGCTTTCGACGACGTTCTCTTCGACGTCGTCATCGAAGATGCCGTAGATGGCATTGAAAATCTGCGTCTTGGAAACGCGGCGTCCGCGATTGGCGATCAAGTATTCGAGGATGCGGCGCTCACGGCGCGGCAAGGGGAACACTTCACCACCCACCTCCGGGTCGCGGCCATCAGAGAAAACCCGGATCGGCCCCGCATCGGTAAAATTCGAGATGACCTGCAATCGGCGACGGATCGCCGCTGCACGCGCAAGGATCTCACGGGGGTGCACCGGCTTGCGCACGACATCGTCAACGCCGCTGTCGAAAAGCGCCAGCGTCGATTCCAGCGAGGGCTGGTCGCTGACCGCGATCACCGGGGCCGTCGTGCGATCCCTGATCGCCTTCGGCAAAGAAAAGCTCCGGTCGCCCTGGCCGATCAGGAAGGCTTCAACAGCCGCAAGATCGCTTTCCGCCGCCGTCGAGACCCACTCCCCGAATTCGACCGGATCGAACCCGGTCGAGGGAATGCCCTCACGCCCAAATAGAGATGTATAGCCGTCTTTAACGAGCTCGCGCTCATCAACCACTACGATCATTCGTCCGCCTCCGAATCAGTGTGGTGTTTTCCAATGTGGCATTGGTACGAATCGGGGGATTCACGAACAACTGTAGAAAATCATCGATAGATATTAATAATTGATTAACCATTTTGTGCCGATTTGATCTATATATAGTGGGTATTAACCATATATGGCACAAAATTTTTGTGTAGAAATTTCAAAATTCCGAAAAAACCGCTTGAAGCGCCTTTTTTCGATCAATCTATCGCCACATTTCGAAATACCAGTCCCGCAACGTCTGAAAGCAATTTCAGGTTGTTATCCGTCACAGAAACTTTTCGCATTGGGGGTCCATTTCCCGTAGCCTGTCGCCACCAGATTGGCGATGACACGGCAGACATATTTCTTCTGTGCCGGGTCATTGTTCGGGCCGGCGTGATAACGGGCGACCGCCATGGTCCAGGTTTCATGCCTGTTGTGAAGGTTGCGCAGGAACATGGCGGCATATTCCACATTGCGGCGCGGATCGAACATTTCCCGCGCGGATGCGAAGTTTTCGCCATGAAAATAATGATTGATCTGCATGCATCCGAGGTCGATTAGCTTCGCGCCGTTGCGCTTCGCCGCCTCGAAAGTGGTCAAAGCCTCCTCGGTGGAGGCGGCAAATACCGGTTTTCCCTCAATATTCATGGCGTTAGGGTCGAGCCGTCCCTTGCGGCCCGTTTCGGTCAGCCCCACCGAATAGAGAATTCCCTCCGGCACGCCATATTTGCGTGCCGCCGACTGAATCTCTCTTTCGCAGACACCTGATGTTGCCGAAGCGGACGCGTTGTCAGAGGTAGACGCCATTGTCAGCAGAAGTGCGGGCAGACCCAAGAGCGCCATCCATGCCTTCATTATGCACCCCCAAATTATTGCCATTGCCTTGCCGGTCGCCGCGCGCCCCGGACTCGTCACGGTTGCGCCCGGCGGCGGCTTGCTGCCCCTGCTGCTGCGCCTGCTGATTTTGCTGATTGTTGCCTTGTGTGCCCGTTTGGTCACTCTTGTCGGAAGAAGCGACGCTGATAGTGATGTTGTCGACCGTCAGCCCCTGGGCCTTGAGGCCGTCGAGGATGCTCTTGCTGTCTTCCTGCAGCTTTTTATAGGCCGCAACACTCTCCACCGTCATGTGAACGGAAAGCTCGTCACCGGCAAGACGCAGTGACATCGTCACCGACCCAAGCTCGATCGGCGTCATGTGCAGCTTCAGCGTATGGACGACCTTGCCTGTGCTGCTCTGGGCCGCCGCATTGGACAGCGACGAACCGGGCTGCATGGCGCTCACCCATTCCGGATCATTGACGATCAGGCCCGTCAGAGCCGAGGCGTTGGTCGAAGGCGCGAGGCCAATGAACCGCCGTGAATCGAGAACCGTTATGGTGTCGGTCGTCTTGCCGGTGCTTTCCCGCGCGTCGAACTCGACACGGCCGTCACGCTGAACCGTGCTCATATCCAAAGCACGGGCCGCGCCCGAACGCGGCGAGGAAAAACGGAATGCCGCGGCGTCGCCCTCGTTTTCCGAACCCGAACCCGCCTCGTTACCGGCGGGTGCAATCCCTGTCGGCATGTCCTTGATCGAGTGCTCGGCCTTGCTCCGGACGGGTTCACCCCGGTCTGATTTAACCGTGTCGGCCTTACCGGCAATCGCCTGGGCAATCTCCTCAAGCGGTGTCTTGGCGGTCGCCATATCGGCGGCAGCGGCCGTCGCCATCTGCAGTTCCGTCAACTTCGGATCGATCGCATCGTCCGCCGCTTCGGCGCCCTTGTCGACGTTGTCTTTGAGCTTCTTGCCCGTCTTGCCGTTTTCCGGCGTCGCGCGGACCGTTTTCACAGCGTTTTGAAACTCGGCCACGGCCTCCTGGACACGACCTTCGCCGGCATGCTCCTTGACCATCGCATTGAGAAATGTTGGGGGGCGCTTGACCGGGACATCCATCTTTTCCGCCTCGCCATCGGGCTGCGACTGCTGTCCTTCAGCCGGATTTTCGTCCTGCTGACGCCGCGAATGCAGCGCGTGCGGCGGGCGCTCGTCCCGGACCGTGGAAAGGGCATCACCGAAACTGCCGCCTTTGGCGTCGTCCCTGACACTGGCGCCGCCGGCGCGCGGATCGGATGGCGGCGCATTCACTATCGTGTTGATGGTTGCGTCGATCATGGTGCCCCCTCGCCTTTCTTCAACAGGCTGTCGATTTCATCGAGCTTGCTGCGGCCGCTCGTCACGAGCTGCCGCACATTATCGCCCTCGTCGTCAACCTTCTGGGTTTCGACCCGCCATATGCTTTTTGCATCGGCAGCGCCCGCCTCATTTTCGGGCGGATCCCGCCCGGTCTCATTCGCGGCCGCAGTCTCGGCCTCAACACCGGTCTGCGGGGAGGGAGGACGAACCACCTGGTCGGCAATCGTCCTTGCCGCCTCCCGCAAGGCCTTGTCCCGATCCGAAAGCTGCGCTTCGGGAATTTGCCCGATTGTCTCGATCGCGCTCACCACATCGGGCGTGCCGATATTGGAAAGGCTTTCATAGAGATTGGCCTGCACTTCCGGCTCACCCGGCAGTGCCGGAGACAGCGCCTTCGCCTTCAACGCCGCCATGCGCGCCAGTGAATCCTTGCCGCTGATCGCCGCCAGCCGCGAAAGCCGCAGATAGGCTTCCTTCTGCCTTTCCGTATCCATCATGGCAAAGGTTTCCTGTATCGCCTCATGGCCGATGGAATCGGCGCGCTTGACCACCAGCGAAACCAGAAGGTCTGCGAACTGGCTGGCATAGGGCGAATGCAGGAACCGCCGCGCATAACGCTGCGCATACTCGACGCCGCGCGCCGCATCGCCGTCCTCGACCGCAATGGCGAGCGAGCGGCGCAATGCGGCCTCCTCGACGATGGTGCCCGGCGCTTCGAGCCGGGCGATGTCGTAAAAACCGAGCGCAGCCAGCGGATCGCGCGGGATTGTCACATTCCCGCTGATCAGCGCCAGATAGGCGCCAATCCGCTTGCCGCGATATTCCGGCACCATGGCCGCAATGCTCTGCGCGACAAGGGTTCCCTTGCCGGAGAGGTATTTGCGCAGGACATCGGCGACGCGGCTGTCGAAATTGCCATCTACATCGCGCGCGACCAGAAACTCCAGCGTGGACGGATTGCCGCCGCTCATCGCATAGATGAGCGCCGCATCGACATTGCGCGGATCCTTGAAGATCGCCGAAGGCGCGCTCTTCAGCCGCTCATCGATGGTCTGGAGTAGAAATCGCTGCATTTCCGAGGCGGAATGGTCGCCCATGGCGACCGAATCCTGCACGAATTGCAGCGAGCGCAGCATGGAATAGGGCATGAGATTGTCTTGCGACTGCGACAACGCCCTGCCCGGCTCGGAGCCGAGACCGCAAAGCGTCGCCGCAAGAAGAAGCCAGCGTTTCGAGGTTTTCGTCACTTTCACCCCCGATCGGCCTCAAGCAGAATTTCGATGCGGCGGTTGGCGTCCGCCATAGGGTCTGCCGGCACCTGCAATCTGCGGTCCGCAAAACCCGAGACCTGCTTTACCCGCTCTTCCGACAGACCACCGCGCACCAGCATGTAATAGGCGCTGTGAGCGCGATCCATGGAGAGCCGCCAGTTGTCATTGGCCTCGCCCTTGAACTGCCGTCCGTCGGTATGGCCGCGGATCACCACGCTGCCGCCGCGCTCCTGAAGCAGTTTACCGATTTTTTCCATGGCCAGAACCATTTCACGCCGGGGAACGGCCGATCCGATATTGAACATCGGCGTTTCCGTCTGGTCGGAAATGGTAAGCAGCAAGCCGCCTTCCGCCGGCGTCACCACCAGACCTTCGGAAAGCCTGCCGGTGATGCCTGAGATTTGCTTTTCGATCTCCTCACGCAGCGTGTCGGCCTTTTCCCAGTCGGCGTCGCTCGCCTTTTGCTCAACATCGCTTGCCTGTCGCGGCTCATCCGGCTTCGGCTGCGCAAGCGCTGCCTGCTCTGCGGCGTCCGGACGCTGCTGCGGCACCACGGCAGCGACTTCCATCGACTTGCCGTCTTCCGCGTTGTCGGCCGGTGTCTCGGACGCCTTAAGTGCGACCGCCTGAGCGTTTTCGGCCGCATCCTCTTGCTTGTTCTCGGCGAGTTGCTGCTGTTCAACCGGTTTTTGCGGTTGATCGGCGCGGGTGATTTTCACCTGCTGAGTCCAGAAATCGGGATCGAAGGGATCGCGATAGGCTTCACCGCCGCTAGCGCCCGTCGCCGGGCCGGAATCAGCAGCGCCGCCCTCGCCCTTGGCGCTGACATTGGCCTGCTGCCCCACCTGCTGGGCAATTTCGGCGAGCACGGAGTAAGGATTTTCGAAAAAGTCCGCTTCGGAGAAATTCGACTGTTCACCGGTCTGGGAGGTCAGATCTTCGCCCGTCGCCGCAGCGGAGCCTTTGGTGACTTTTTCCGCCTGGATGTTGGACTGATCCTTCTTCTGGACGCCCTCTTCCTTATCGACAGGCTTTTCCAACCCCTTGGACGAGGGTTTCTCATCGGATAGCTTGATAGGGTTAAAGTAGCTCGCGACCGAGGCCTTGGTTTCCTCGTTGGCGGCATTGACCAGCCACATCACGAGGAAGAACGCCATCATCGCCGTCATGAAGTCAGCATAGGCGATTTTCCACGCACCGCCATGGGCGCCGTCATGCCCGCCCTTGTGGCGCTTGACGATGATGATCTCGTTCTTGCCGTGGTGGTGATTTTCGCCTTCACTCATTTCATCACCTTGCGAAGACTGGACGCCCAGGCGGACATGCGCGTCACAAACACGCTTTCACCCAGCTCGACAGAAAGATCGATATCGGCGGTCTCGGTAAATTTCATCGTTTCTTCTTCAAAGCCCGGCTGCGTCTTCAGCCGCTCGAACAAATCTTTCGGGCCTTTCACGACAAGCGTGACCTCTTCGCCATCCGGCATGGCGCTACGCACCACATCCGCCAGCGCGGAGACCGCCTTGAGCGACAGCTTTTCCGTCAGGACCGGAGCAAGGATATTGGCGGTCTGCTCGCTGAGATTGGCCGCAATCGCGTCGATGCCCTCGCGCAGCCCCCGGGACAGGGAAGCTGCGATTTCTTCAAGATGGCCCGAACGCAGGGTTTCCAGCTCGGCCGTATGGGCAGCGATCAGCTCTTCCCTCTCCGCCTGCATCTTTTCAGTGATCTCACGGGTGGCGTCTTCGCGACCGCGGGCGTAAGCCGCCTGTTTTTCACCTTCAACATCGACGGTTTCGAAGTCATCCAAACCCGTTGCGAGATCGACAAAAGCGGATGTGGCGTCGACATCCGCCAATGGATCGCCAAAGGCCATCCCGGCAGGCTGCGTGTCACCGAAGTCCTTGAGATATCGTGCAATGGACGCGCTCATGCCCGCCCCCAGCAAAACAGGCCAAAGGGGCGGTACATGTTTCGCTGCCTGCGATCTGACGCGTTCTGTCGCATTTCCGGACGGAAAACCGGAACCCACTTTTCCTGGAAATGCTCTAAGCCGTTTGGCGGCACCACCGTCATCCTTGCTACCCTGCCCGTCTCTTCCACGTTTCCCGGCCAGATCACGCCATGCAATCCGCCCCATATTGACCCGACGTTAGGTGTTCAAACTTGTGCGAAGATGAAGGCGGGCTCGATCAGCAAGCCTGCGCCCCTCCATCCCCTCTCGTGCCCCGCCGGCCAGACCCGTTACTTGAAGAGCTGGAGGATATTTTCCGCATTGGCGTTGGCGATGGAGAGCGCCTGGATGCCGAGCTGCTGCTGCGTCTGCAGCGCTTTCAATCTGGTCGATTCCTCGTTCATGTCAGCATCGACGAGTCGGCCAACGCCCTTGTCGATCACATCCATCAGGCTGGAGACGAAATTGTCCTGCATGCTGATGCGGCTCTGCAGCGAACCCAGGCTGGAAGCCGTGCTGGTCATCGCCTCAAGCCGCTTGTCCACGAAAGACATCATCATGTCGATGGCGTCGGCATCGGTATAGGTCGTGCCGCCGCCGGCAAAACCGCCCATCGCTGCCGCGACGACGTCAAGCTTGGCGAGATCGAGGGTGGAGACGGAAAACTCGAGGGAACGACCGGTTGAAGCCGTTCCACTGCTGGTGTCGTAAAACCAGTCGTTGCTGCCGGTGTCACGATAGGCTGGGGAAACGGTGACGCCGCCGCTGGACGGATCTGTCGCCGTCACCTTGACCCATACATTTTCGGCGAGTCGCAGATAATTGTCGGTTCCGTTGCCGTAGACATTCGGATCGGTATTCGTATCCGCCGTCGCGGCATTCAGCGCGCCGATCTGTGCATCGGTCAGCTTCGGCACGACATAACTCGTATCCGTCGTCGTGCCAGCAGTCGTTGACGTCTGGGTGACTTCATATTCCGTCTTGCTGACAAAAACGGCGTTCTTGTCGAGAATCCCGAGCTTTCCGCCACTGAGGTCGAAAAGCACGGTGCTGCCGTCGAGCGTGTAGTCGACGGTGGTGACCCCGACATTGCCCGAGCCCGTGCGCGTGAAGGATGCAACGACCTTTTTGAAGATCGCTTCTTCAACCGGCGGCGTGCCGCCGTTGCTGATGCTGGCCTGCAGCCAATTTTCACCCGAGAAGGAGGCCGATTCGGAGATGCTCTTCAGCTGTTCCTGAAGCTGTTTGATTTCATCCTGAATCTTGCTGCGGTCGGCGCCCACGCCGTAAGCCGCAACGAGCTTGGCCTTGATCTGCTTGACAACCTCAATCGTGCTTTCAAGCGCATCATAGGCGGTATCGACCTTGGCGGCTCCCAGACCCAAAGCATCCTGCACGGCCGAAAGCGCATTATTGTCGGAGCGCATCGTCGTTGCAATGGACCAGTAGGCCGCATTATCCGCGGCCGTCTCGACACGGTAGCCGGAAGATACGCGCGCCTGTGTTGTCTCGAGGCTCTTGTCGATCATGCGCAGGGTTTGCAGCGCGGCCATCGCCGCCGCATTGGTCAAAATGCTGGTCATGGGGTCCACCCAACTCAAAATTTAAAAAGAAATCCGGCGCGGTACCGACAACGAGCAGAAGCATCATGCGCATCGCCAATGGTCTGAACCGACCACCGCGACCTGCCGTTCGTTAACAAATCGTTAATGCGATAGGTAACAAACAACGAGACTGATTTGCAAGGCGTTCCTGACCTTCGCATCCGGGTTTCGCATAAACCGGCAGGCTTCGGGCAAGCCCGGATCAAAACGCACCGGAAAAACGCGGTTGCGCCCGTGATATGAACGAGCGCAACTTACTTGATGAAAAGATGTGGCGGCTGATACGGTTAAGCCGCTTCGCCCTGACGGGTGGCCACGAATCGGGCAGCAGCCAGGCTGTGGCGGAGAAACTCGGTATTCTCGTCCGGGTTTTCGGAAGGGTTCTGAAACGAGACGTGATTGATCTCGATCACCGCATGCTCGTTGGCGAGTGTCAATCGCGCATAGACCGTGGCGCCCTTCGGCTTCAGCTCGAGATCGAGAACGATCTCCGGCGCGCCTTCCCATTCGAGCTTATATTCGCCGCCGGTGCCGAAATTGATCGTACCAGGATGGTAATAAAGCTCCGCCGCCGAGGAAACGAGGTCGGCGATGCTGCCGTAGCACTCGAATCGGAGCAGCGAAATCAGGTCGGCCGGGTCTAACAAGCGTAATTCGGTGGCGATCGGGTTGATCGCCTCTGCGACGATCATTTCCCGCTGTTCGGAATAGGCGGATTTTTTCATTGGTTTTATTGAACCCGTATTTTCGATGACTTCATGGCGTAAACCCGATGAACGAGCTCCGCCACAGCCTTGTAGAAGGCTGGTGGAATCACACTATCTACCGAGACTTGCGCAAACATGGAGCGTGCAAGCGGTGGGTCTTCAAAAACAGGGATATTGTTTTCTTCCGCAATCTCGCGGATTTTCAATGCGATAAGGTCCTGACCCTTGGCAACGACGACAGGTGCGTCTCCTTCTTCGCGCACGTAACGCAGTGCTACCGCAAAGTGTGTCGGGTTGGCGATGACGAGTGTCGCGCGCGGCACGTTGTTGATCATGCGGCGGCGGGCACGGTCGCGGGCGATCGAGCGCTGGCGGGACTTGACCACCGGGTCACCCTGCGACTGCTTGTATTCTTCCTTCACCTCATGCTTCGTCATTTTCAGCTGGCTGAACCAATGATGGCGCGTCCACAAGACGTCCACGGCGGCGAGCAGCGCTGTCGAGAGCAGGATGACCACCATCATTTTCTTGACGATTTCAACCAACCGGACGAAAATCACCTGCGGATCGGAAAACATCAGATCGATGAGGCTGTAGAAATCACCGCGAAGCGCGAAGAACATGATGACCGAAACGATCATGATCTTGAACACCGATTTGGCGAATTCCACAAAGCCCTGCTTGCTATAGATACGGGTGAAGCCTTTTGCCGGTGAAATGCGTGACCATTGCGGACGCACCCGCTCCAGCACCGGCGACGGCAGGTTCTGCAGGAAAGACGAGGCAAGCCCGAAAACGATGAACATGATCATGGCCGGCATGAGCAGGTAAGCAACGGACGTGCCGAGAAAATAGAGCAGCGACAGGGCATCCGGCCGGGTGCTGAGGTTCCATTGTTCGGGCTGGCCGAACAGGTCCTTCAGGGTGACACCGAGACGGCCGGCACCATCGGGCAGGAAAAAAACCAGATAGCAGTAAAAGGCGAGCGACGACGCAAAGATCGGCACTTCGCGCGAAAATGGAAGATTGCCTTTTTCCGCCGCATCACGAAGTTTTTTCTCCGTGGGGTCTTCTGTTTTACTGTCCTTGTCCTGATCGTCTGCCAAGGCACGTTCCCGAAATAAAAAAGGCCCGCCGATCCCGGCAGGCCGTCATCCCGAAACTAGCGTTCGTGGCCGGCCATCGCAATGGCCGGCTCCGCCCTGGAGGCGGGTTATCAACCGGCTTCCGCTTAAGCGGCGGCCGACTGTTCGTCCGCGGCGGCTTCCTTCAGCTGGATCTGGCCGGAATTGGCGAGCCGGATCGCTTCTTGAGCGACGGCGCGGCGTGCGATCGCCACTTCGCGGGTATTGATCGAGGCTTGCGGCACGGAAAGGTCCGATTCGATCATACGGCGCTGGCGCGGGCTGATGCTGGAAAGCACGCATTCCTTGATTTCCATCGTGGCGCCGCGTAGCGCCATGGTCAGAACATCCGCCGAAACATCGTTGAGCAGCAGGACGCGGCTGCGCTGCGGCATGAACATGAGGTCGTCGAAGAGGAAGATCTTCGGCTTGACCTTGTTTGCGGCTTCCTTGCTGAGCGTTTCGAGCGAGCTGAGCAACGTGTCGACCTGCGGCTTGTCCAGTTCGTTCATCAGATCGGCAACCTTTGTCGAGCCGCCGGCATTGCGCTCGGCCTCGATCTCGTTGATGAGGTTGACCACGCGCTTCTCGATGATCTGCGCGGCGGTCGGGCTGACTTCCTTCATGTTTACCGTACGGTTCATGATGTCGGCGCGTTGCTCTTCCGGAATGGTCAGGAGAACCTTGGCGCCAAAAGAGGAAGGCAGCATGGAGAGAATATAAGCGATGGTCTGCGGATGCTCGCGCAACAGGAACTTGCCGACGAATTCCGGCTCGGCTTCCTGAAGACGGTCCCAGATCGACGCTTCATAGGCCTGGAAGGCCGCGCGGCGACCGAGAAGGCTGTCGACTTCTTCCGGTGTCAGCCCTTCTTCGAGAATGCTTTCGATTGCCTTGGCATTGTCCATCAGGCCCGTTCCTTCCGTGAACAGGTCTTCGAATTCCGCCACGATCTGCGCGAGCTCATCCGGAGGAATGACGCGCAGGGTCTGAGCCGAGGAAATGATCATCTGCAATTCGTGCTGCGTGAAAAACTTCAGCAGCTTGCCGGCGACGCCCTTGCCCATGGCAAGAAGCACCGCGGCCGCCTTGTCGGCCTGAGACAACGGCTTGCCCGCAATGGGGTTACCGAAATCCTCGAAGTCCATCATGGTCTTTCCTCTCCGTCCCCACAGGGATCAGGCTTTCTTCGTACTCAGTACTTCAATCAATTTTACGCCGAAGCGCGTATCGTCGTCTTCCAGAACCGTTATCTCACCGCGCGCAATACGGCGGCCATTCACCATGATTTCAACCGGCTCGCCGATCTTGCGGTCGAGTGCGATCGTTGCTCCTTCTTCAAGGCTCATCAGCCCCGAAACGAGCATTCTGCTGGTGCCAAGAACGATCTGGACATCGATCGGGATGTCCATGATCATTTCCATGTTTTCGGACAATCCGCTGCCAAGCGGCGCCTTCACACCCGCAACCTGCGGGGCGGCGGCAAAATCGTCCATAGCAAAATCGTCCGTTCCGCCACCGAAGGCGGAAAGATCGGTGTCCGTCGAAACCTCGTCCGTCGTTCCGAAATCGCCGAAGTCGCCGAAATCGGAGAGCGAGCCTTCCGCATCCGTCTTGAGGACGCCACGCAGATCGCCGATAGCCTGGTCGAGGTCGCCGTCGTCTTCAAACGACGGCAGCGCCGCATCATCGGTCACAGGTGTTTTCTTCGTAGCCATGCGCTGATTATTCCCTTTGAAACTTGCGTCAACCTGCCCAAATCCTCGAAGGCCGGGCAGGATTTTAACCCATCAAATGTCGTAAGATCTCGTCGTCAGTGCTGACATTGTTCTTCACCCGAACCATGTAGCGGTCGCCGGACTTGCCGAATTCGCAATTGTAGAGCTTGGAACCGTTGGCGCTGACCTCAACGCCGATATCGTCCTGCTTCAGAGCCTGAAACGGAATGACATCGCCGGCCACCAGCTTGGAAATCGTCCTGAGCGTCAGTGTTTCGAGCTTGATGCGCGCCTCGAGCGTGACCTGTGATCGCTTCACCTGCTCCGAAATCATTTCCATCCATTCCTCCTGCTTCTTCAGCGCCTGGGCTGAAGCCTTGGGGGCGACGATGGAAGTCTTGAGCAGGGCGCGCTGCGGCACGATCAGCGAGAACTCCGACGATACCTTGCCAATATCGACCTTCAGGCGGATGGTCACGCCGTAAAGGCCGGCGATCATCTCGTCGAAGGCGCTTTTGCCGTTGGAATTGAATGGCGGATCGATGGTTGCCTCAAATCCGCCCGGCGCGTTGACACCGGAGCGCAGGACACCTGCGATGCGGCCAAGAACCATGGCCGCGAGATCAAGCTCGATATGGGAGAGGCTGCGCTCGTCCGGCTCGCCAATCATGTCCGGCGACGCGCCCAGCATGCGCTCCATGAGCGCGATGACGAAACCGTTGCCGACCGTCATCATGAAATTGGGGCACCAGTTGCGCAGGGAACAATCGGCAACCGCGACATTGCTCCCGACATTGGCGATGAGATCGGTCATCAGTCCCGATTCGGAACCGACATATTCGACGTCGATCGCGATGCCGGTCTCGCTGTGGAAGATGTCTGGCAGGAACTCGCTGTAGAGATGGCCGATATCGGAACCGATCTTGGCGATCGTCTTGCGATCGGATAATCCGCCCGTCAACTTTGCCAGAAGGGCCGTGTCGATGGCCGGTGCTTGTTGCGCTGCAGCTTTTGCCATCGTCATGCCGCCTTGTTTTCGCCGCCGGGGTTCATCATCTCCTGCTCGACGGCGTCAATAGATGGCCGCTCGTAGTTGGAGATGGTCTTGCGGCCATATTCGAGTGCGACCTGCGGCACCGAGCCGTTCATGTAAGCGATCAGCGTCTGCTTGACGATGATGTAGAGGCGGTGCTGCTTGGTGCGGACGATCTTGACCTGGGACGCCAGCGGGTTGCAGATCGAGTAGGACAGGATGATGCCGAGCATGGTGCCGACGAGCGCGGCGCCGATGAGGCCGCCCAGCACTTCCGGCGATTCGTTGATCTTGCCCATGGCCTTGATAACGCCGAGAACCGCCGCGACGATACCAATGGCAGGGAAGGAATCCCCCATGGTGGTAATCGCGTGATAAGGTTTCAGCTTGTCGTTCAGGATGGTTTCGATTTCCTCATCCATCAGCGCCTCGATTTCGTGGCTTCGGGCGTTGCCGATGATGATGAGGCGAACATAGTCGCAGATGAACGAGGTCAATTCCTTGTTCTTCAGAACCGATGGCGCGCTCTGGAAAATCGAGGATTCTTCCGGATTGTCGATATGGGCCTCGATCTCGTTGCGCGATTTCGTGCGCAGGTCGCGCATCAGCGAATAGAGCACGCCGAGCACGTCGAGATAGTTTCGCTCCTTCGGGACCGAATGCTTGAAGGCCTCGCCGAGCGCCTTGCCCGAATCCTTCACGACTTTCATGGGGTTCGCCATGATGAAGCCGCCGAGACCGGCGCCGCCGATGATCATCAATTCGAACGGCTGAACCAGCACGTCCAGATGACCGCCCATCGCCATGTAGCCGCCGATGATGCAGCCGAAGGTGATTATAAGTCCAATTACAATATTCATTGATCGACCACGCCCGAACAGTGTTCCATGGCGCCATGTCTAAAAAATGTGGCTTGCGTGAACCTGTCCGCAAAGCCGCTCTCGCATTCCTGTCTCCAGCCAGTTTCGCACAAGCAAGCCACGGCAATATGCCTACAAAGGCGGACGTGCGCCTTGAGATCGGGATCAAACGAGAGCGGCAGTTCAGTGACTTCCACCTACACCAGCTACAGACTGATCAGTCAGGATATCGGCAAATCGCTTGAGCGGGTGTCGGAACAGCCCGACGTGGCGCGCGAGACCGAATATTATCGTGCGAAGATCGGCGACGTGAAATCCATCGACGACTTCATGGCCGATACGCGCCTTTACAATTACGCGCTGAAGGCCCACGGCCTTGAGGACATGGCCTATGCGAAGGCCTTCATCCGCAAGGTGCTGACGGAAGGCGCCTCGGACAAGGACGCTTTCGCCAACAAGCTTTCCGACAGCCGTTATGCAGATTTTGCGAAGTCGCTGGATTTTGCCGGCCTGGGCGCAGCGGCGACTTCGGTCGACGCGGCCCAAACGGGCGTCATCAGCAAATACACGCGCCAGACCCTGGAACAGGAAGCCGGTGATGACAATAACGGTGTCCGGCTCGCCCTTTATTTCGAACGCAAGGCATCAACCATCACATCCGGCCTCGATTTTCTCGCCGACGACGCGCTCGCGCAGGTGTTTCGCACAACGTTCAACCTCCCCGACGCATTTTCCGCCGCCGACATCGACAAACAGGCGGCGCTCATCGAAAAGAGCATCAATATCAAGGATCTGCAGGACCCCGAAAAGGTTGGAAAGCTGCTCGAGCGTTTCACCATCATGTGGGAAATGCAAAACCCCTCGACGACCTACGACCCTTTGGCCGTTTTCGGCTCCTCCAGCGGCTACGGCATTTCCCCTGACCTGCTGATCTCGATCAACTCCCTGAAACTCGGAGGCAAATGATATGCAATCCGGACTATATGTCGCCCTCTCCTCACAGATAGCGCTGGAGCGCCGTCTCACCACCATTTCCGACAATATGGCGAATGTGAACACCGTCGGTTTTCGCGGGTCCGAAGTGAAATTCGACGAAATGGTCGCCAAGAATCACAATGACATGAACGCTCGGGTGGCCTTCGTTTCGCAGGGCAACGACTATCTTTCCACTCGTCAGGGCGCTTTCGAGCAGACTGGCAATTCCTTCGATTTTGCCATCAAGGGCGACGCCTGGTTTTCGCTGGATACCCCCGATGGCCAGATTCTGACCCGCGACGGCCGTTTCACCATGCGTCCGGACGGCGCGCTCATTTCCTCGAGCGGTTATCCCGTTCTCGATGCCGGCGGCGGTCCGATCCAGCTCAATCCGAATGGCGGCCCGATCACCGTCGGTCTCGATGGAGCCATCCGGCAGAACGAAAACATCGTCGCTACCCTCGGCATCTTTCAGGCGGATTTTTCGCAGGGTTTCCTGCGTCATCCCAATAGCGGCGTGAAGCCGGTGGCCCAGCCGGTTCCGGTGGTCAACAACCATGAAGTCGGCGTCGTTCAGGGTTACCTCGAGCAGTCGAACGTCAACGGCATTTCCCAGATGACCCAGCTCATCCAGGTCAACCGCGCCTTTGAAAGCATCTCCTCGCTGATGCGCGATACCGAATCGACCTTCGGCGAGGGCATCAAGACGCTTGGCGGCGCGCGTTGAGGAACTGACTGATGACAATGCCGGAATCCATGCTCTCGGCTGATGCCATTTCACCGAAGCTCGCGCAGCTGGCGAGCCTCGCCGGGCATTATGCCGATCCGGAGTTCTCGGTTGCGCATGGCGGTCATGTCCGCACCATCGCCGCCGGGCACTATACGGTTTCCGGCCTGTCGCGGCATGTGCGGCTCGGTGAATTCGTCGCCCATCGCAGCGCGACCGGCATTCATCTCGGCGAAGTGGTGCGCGTGGAGCCGGACATCTGCTATGTCTGCCCCATCGAGCCCGGCGAGCCGATCGGCATTCACGACACCGTCATCCGCAAGGGCGCTTTCCGCGTCGCGCCCGACAACAGCTGGTGCGGCCGCACGATCAACGCGCTGGGCGAACCCATCGACAATCAGGGGCCGCTTGCGCCGGGCATTGAACGCCGCTCGATTTCAAACAACGCACCACCCTCGATGACCCGCAAGCGCGTAGAGACACCCTTTAAGACGGGTGTTCGCGCTATCGATATCTTCTCGCCGCTTTGCCTCGGCCAGCGCCTCGGCATTTTTGCTGGCTCCGGCGTCGGTAAATCCACGTTGCTGTCAATGCTCGCCAAGGCAGATGCCTTCGACAAGGTGGTGATTGCGCTTGTCGGCGAACGCGGCCGTGAAGTGCGCGAGTTCATCGAAGACACAATGGGCGAGAACATGAGCAAGTCCATCGCCGTCGTTGCGACAAGCGATGAAAGCCCGATGCTGCGCAAGATGGCCCCGCTTTCCGCCGTTACCATCGCCGAGCATTTTCGCGATCAGGGCGACAATGTTCTTCTCATCATCGACAGCGTGACGCGATTTGCCCATGCGATCCGCGAAGTGGCGGTCGCTTCGGGCGAACCGCCTGTCGCACGCGGTTATCCCGCTTCGGTCTTTACCGAACTGCCGCGACTGCTGGAACGGGCGGGACCGGGCGCCGAAGGCACCGGCACCATCACCGCCATCGTCTCCATCCTCGTGGATGGCGACAATCATAACGATCCGATTGCCGATTCGACCCGCGGTATTCTCGACGGTCATATCGTGCTTGACCGCAGCCTTGCCGAAGAAGGCCGTTACCCGCCGATCAATCCGCTCGCCTCGATCTCCCGTCTCGCCAAGAAGGCCTGGACACCGGATCAGGAAAAGCTGGTCTCGCGCCTCAAGGCGCTGGTGCATCGCTTCGAGGAAACGCGCGATCTTCGCCTCATCGGCGGTTATCGGCCCGGTACCGACCCCGATCTCGACATGGCGGTGAAGCAGGTGCCGATCATCTATGAAACGTTGAAACAACTGCCGAGCGAGCCGGCAGCGCTGGATGCCTATGCCGACCTGGCGACCGCATTGCGCGGCGGCGCGCAGAACGGTCAGCCGCAGGTAACCCCGAGAATGAGAGGCTGACCCGTGAGGAAAAAGCGGAACGACAATAGCCACGATGAAGACGTGCTGCCGAAGCCCGTTTTCTTTACACCCGACCGTATTCTCGCATGGACGGGCATCGGGCTCGCCGCTGCAGCAGCCTTTTTCCCCTGGTACGTGTTTTTCAATGAAGAAAAATTCGGCATGAAGGTGGCGGGCGGCGATCGCACGCGCGATCTGCCCCATACCGGGCCGCGGGAAGTCTTCAGCGTTTCGCCGATGGCCATGACCAACCGCAACAAGGAAGACACCCCGCCGCCGGCGGATCTGCCCGACATGCTGACGACGGCCACCGTGAACGCAGGCGGCAAGGAAAAACAGAACGACCTGGCAGCGGGCATTGAAGATCAGCCCTTCCCCGGCCAGACATCGTTCCGTCTGCTGCATGTCTCCAATGGCCGCGCCCTAATTGAGGACGGTTCGGGCATGTATATGGTGAGGGTAGGTTCTACCCTGCCTGACAATGCGCTGCTGACGAAGATCGAGCAACGCAACGGCGAGTGGTTGATAGAGACGTCCTCCGGAAGAACCTATCATCCGGAAAAATAGTCCGGCCACCCGTGAGCGGAAGGCCGCGTTGCGCATCTCGGTGACAACACTCCCAAAGCAAAACTTCCCGATGACCGCCGCAAAGACCCCTTCGCGGCGGCATTCCATCGGTAATCTGGGCTGTCCCCGCAGTAGCCGTCAGGGACGGCTCTGCGAGTCCTGCGGTTTATTTTCTCTGGTTGCCGGCAAAAGCCGCCGTCACACCGAGACCGATATAGACGAAACCGCTGACCCAACGTTCAGCGCTGAGATAAACCGGGCTGCGCTTCAGCCAGTTGCCGGCCGTTCCCGCCACAAGGGCATATGTCCCATCCGTCAAAACGCCGATCACCGTGTAGAGAATGCCGAGAAAAGCGATCTGCATTGCCACATGGCCCCTTCCGACCTCAACGAACTGCGGCAGGAAAGCCAGAAAGAACAAGGCCGTCTTCGGATTGAGGAGGTTGACGATGAAGCCCTCGCGAAAGATGCGCATGCGGCTGCGCGTCGGCAAACCGCCCTCGATATCGGGAATGTCCGACGAGCCGAAGAGCTTTTTGAGGCCAAGCCAGATCAGATAGGCCGCACCGGCATATTTCACCACGCTGAAGGCGAGCGCAGACGAGGCGAGCAGCGCCGACAATCCGACAGCGGCAGCAACGACATGAACGAGTGTCGCCGTATGGATGCCAAGGATTGAAACAAGACCGGCGGAACGACCCTGCTCGACCGAGCGTGCGAAGATATAAAGGACTGCGGGGCCGGGCACGAGAAGCAGCACCAGCGTGGCGCTGATGAACAGGCCGAGATTGGCGGCACTTGGAATTACCAGATCCATGATTGTCTCCCATCGTTCTCACCACTCTAGCGCTAATATCGGGCCGCGTTCAAGGTGAATCGAAACCGCTTCCGAGCCACCCTGCGCGGCGCTCTCTGGAATGGGCGTGACAGCCGCATTTGGTCATTCAAAGCGACGCGTGCCGCAATGGAGACATGCGCTTTTATCTTCGGCAGACCCTCTTCCGTCCCGCTTCCGGCCTTTGGCCAGCGCCGTCTCCCCTCCCCGCAAGTCTGACGCAAGATTAGCCCCGTAGGTTCGGGGCATACGAGATGGAGAAGTCTATGCAACCGATTCAACTGTTCGAACTGGCATCCCGCCAAGCGGAATGGCTGAGCGTGCGGCAGGAAGTCGTGGCGACCAACATCGCCAACGCCAACACACCCAAGTTCCACGCCAAGGATGTCAGCCCTTTCGAAGCGGTCATGCAGGCCACCAGCCAGCAAGTCGGCATGGCGAGGACCAACCCTGCCCACTTCGGCGAGAGCACCCTCAGCGACAATATCGCAGTGCGCGACAACCCGATCAACAACGAGATCGGCATGCAG
The DNA here is from genome assembly GCF_027956555.1 of Agrobacterium sp. ST15.16.055. Classification (NCBI taxonomy): domain Bacteria; kingdom Pseudomonadati; phylum Pseudomonadota; class Alphaproteobacteria; order Hyphomicrobiales; family Rhizobiaceae; genus Agrobacterium; species Agrobacterium sp. ST15.16.055. Next base: position 189,021 of record NZ_JAQKGN010000003.1, on the reverse strand, counting down.
GAGTCCGGCAATTCGGTCGCGCTCGCTGAAGAAATGACCAAGACCGGCGAGATCAAGCGGCAGTACGAGCTGAACGCCAATCTCGTCAAATCCTTCCATCGCATGATGCTGATGACGGTTAAGAGGTAAGCCATGGATCCCTTGAGTGCGGCGAGCAAGATCGCCGGCAGCGGTCTCGAAGTGCAGTCCACGCGCCTGCGCATTGTTTCGGAAAACATTGCCAACGCCAGATCCACCGGCGACACCCCCGGCGCCGACCCCTATCGCCGCAAGACCGTCACCTTCGGGTCCGAGCTCGACCGCGTCAGCGGCGTAGAGCGCGTGACGGTGAAGAAGCTCGGCGTCGACCGTGGCGATTTCATCAACGAATACGACCCCGGCAACCCGGCCGCAGACAGCAACGGCATGGTGAAGATGCCCAACGTCAACATCCTGATTGAAATGGCGGACATGCGCGAAGCCAACCGCAGCTACGACGCCAACCTTCAGGTCATCCGCCAGACGCGCGACCTCGTCGCCTCCACAATCGACCTTCTGAAGGCATCGCAATGATCGACGGTATCAAGCAAGTCAGTTCCCTTTCGCTCACCCGCGGCGCAAGCGGTATTTCCTCGCTGACGGAAAGCGTTTTCGGCAGCGAGCAGACGACGCCCGCCCAGCAGACGGGCGCAAGCTTCGCCAGCGTTCTCGGCAATATATCGCTGGATGCGATGAACAATCTGAAGAAGGCGGAAGTCGCTTCCTTCGAAGGCATTCAGGGCAAGGCGAACACGCGTGAAGTGGTCGATGCCATGCTTTCGGCCGAACAGTCGCTGCAGACCGCCATCGCGCTCCGAGACAAGATCGTGTCGGCCTATCTCGACATTACCAAAATGCAGATCTAGCCCACAGGAATATTGACATGAGAGCTCTTGCCATCGCTGCCACCGGTATGGACGCCCAGCAGACCAATCTGGAAGTCATTGCCAACAACATCGCCAACATCAACACCACCGGCTACAAGCGCGCGCGTGCGGAGTTCACCGACCTTCTTTACCAGACCGAGCGCATGCAGGGCGTGCCGAACCGCGCCAACCAGGCGATCGTGCCCGAGGGCGCCAATATCGGCCTCGGCGTACAGACCTCGGCCGTGCGCAACATCCACACCCAGGGCAATCTGATCGAGACCGGCAACAAGCTGGACGTCGCGATCATCGGCCAGGGCTGGTTCCAGATCGAGGCGGCCGACGGTTCGACGCTTTACAGCCGCGCAGGCGCCTTCAACAAGAATGCCGACGGTAATCTGGTGACGGTCGACGGCTATAACGTCATCCCGAACATCAATATCCCGACGGACGCGCAGGACATCACCGTGACCCGCACGGGTCAGGTCACGGCCCGCATCGGCAATGCCACCGATTTCACCGAACTCGGCCAGCTGACCATCGCCAACTTCGCCAATGAAGCAGGCCTGAAGCCGCTGGGCGACAACCTCTTCGCCCAGACGCCGGCCTCCGGCGACGCGGTCGTCGGCGTGCCTGATGATCCGAGCTACGGCTACATCAAGCAATCCTACCTCGAAGGCTCGAACGTCGACGCCGTCAAGGAAATCACCGATCTGATCACGGCGCAGCGCGCCTACGAGATGAATTCCAAGGTCATCACCACCGCTGACGAAATGGCTTCGATTGTCAGCAAGAACCTGAAGTAAGAACGGAAAGGCAGGCGAACATGAGGTTTGGCCGGAAACATAGCAGCAGCAGAACGGCGCTCGTCCGTATGTGCCTTGCGTCTGCCTTTTCGCTGGGGGCGCTTGCCCCCGCCCTTGCACAGGCGCCGATGGCGCTGGTCCCGACGCGCACCATCTATCCGGGCGAGACCATCTCGCCTGACCAGGTGAAGCCTGTCGAAGTGACCAATCCCAATATTTCCTCGGGTTATGCGAGCGATATCAGCGAAGTGGAAGGCATGATCTCCAAGCAGACCCTGCTTCCCGGCCGCACGATCCCCGTTGCCGCCTTGCGCGAACCGTCGCTCGTCACGCGCGGCACCAGCGTCAAACTCGTCTTCACAATCGGCAATATGACGCTGATGGCTTCGGGGACGCCGATGACCGATGGCTCGCTCGGCGAAGTCGTGCGGGTACGCAACATCGATTCCGGCGTGATGGTCAGCGGCACGGTCATGAGGGACGGAACCATTCAGGTGATGGCGAAATGAGAGTGCTTCGTATCCTGGCCGCGGCCGTTCTGTTTTCGGCCCAACCTTTCCTCTCGCTGCCCGCAGCCCATGCGGATACATCCCGTATCAAGGATATCGCATCGCTGCAGGCCGGGCGCGACAACCAGCTGATCGGCTACGGTCTCGTGGTCGGCCTGCAGGGCACAGGCGACAGCCTGCGCTCCTCGCCGTTTACCGAGCAATCCATGCGCGCGATGCTGCAAAACCTCGGCATCACCACGCAGGGCGGCCAGTCGAACGCCAAGAACATCGCCGCCGTGATGGTGACAACCAATCTGCCACCCTTCGCCAGCCCCGGCAGCCGTGTTGACGTGACAGTCAGCTCGCTGGGCGACGCCTCGTCGCTGCGCGGCGGCACGCTCATCATGACCTCGCTTTCGGGCGCAGACGGCCAGATTTACGCGGTCGCACAGGGTGCGCTGATCGTCAACGGCTTTTCCGCACAGGGCGATGCCGCGACGCTGACGCAGGGCGTCACCACCTCCGCCCGCGTGCCGAACGGTGCGATCATCGAGCGCGAACTGCCGTCCAAGTTCAAGGATTCGGTCAATCTGGTCCTTCAGCTGCGCAACCCGGACTTCTCGACGGCCGTGCGGGTCGCGGATGTCGTCAACGCCTTTGCCCGCGCCCGTTACGGAGATGGCATCGCCGAGCCGCGCGATTCGCAGGAAATTGCGGTGCAGAAGCCGCGCACCGCTGATCTGACGCGACTGATGGCGGAAATCGAAAATCTGACGGTCGAGACGGATACGCCTGCCAAGGTCGTCATCAACGAACGTACCGGCACCATCGTCATCGGTGCGGATGTGCGCATTTCCCGCGTCGCCGTCAGCTACGGAACGCTGACCGTGCAGGTGACGGAATCGCCGCAGGTCATCCAGCCGGCGCCATTTTCGCGCGGCCAGACAGCCGTGCAGCCGCAGACGGATATCATGGCCATGCAGGAAGGCAGCAAGGTCGCCATCGTCGAAGGTCCCGACCTTCGCACACTGGTTGCCGGTCTCAACAGCATCGGGCTCAAGGCGGACGGTATCATCGCCATTCTGCAAGGCATCAAATCCGCTGGTGCCCTTCAGGCGGAGCTTGTGCTGCAATGATGGAACATCAGAAGAAAAACATATTCCCGAATGGCCTTACTCGCTTCGCGGCCGTCGCCTCGCTGCTATTCCTTCTGCCGGCCGCTGGCGCGGAAAGCCAGCAGAATGTGGTGTCCGAACTCAGCACGCAGGATGAAATCCAGAAATTCTGCACCAACATCGCCGATGCGGCCCGCGACCAGCGTTATCTTATGCAGAAGCAGGAGCTGGAAAAGCTGCAGTCCGACGTCAACGAGCGCATTGCCGTGCTGGAAGACCGCAAGGCGGAATATGAGGACTGGCTGGCGCGCCGCGAACATTTTCTCGCCCAGGCGAAAGCCAATCTTGTTGATGTCTACAAGACGATGAAGCCGGATGCCGCAGCACCCCAGCTCGAAAAGATGCATGTGGAGATCGCCGCCGCCATCATCATGCAGCTGCCGCCGCGCCAATCCGGCCTGATCCTCAGCGAAATGGATGCGGCGAAAGCCGCAACCGTCGCCGGCATCATGTCGCAGGCAACCGACAAAAACACTTCGAAGGATCCTTCATGACCGCGCGTCGTCTTCCGGCCCTCCTCCTGCCGCTCGCTCTGCTTGCCGGCTGCCAGAACAACCAGACCCTGAAGGAAATCGGCAACGCGCCCGCGATGAGCCCGATCGGCAGCGGCCTGCAATTCAGCCAGACGCCGCAGATGGGCATGTATCCCAAGCAGCCGAAGCACATGGCCAGCGGCTATTCGCTGTGGAGCGACAGCCAGGGCGCGCTGTTCAAGGACCTTCGCGCGCTCAACATCGGCGACATTCTGACCGTCAACATCCAGATCAATGACAAGGCCGATTTCGACAATGAGACCGAGCGCAACCGCACCAATGCCAGCGGCCTGAACTGGAAGGCCAAGGCCGAAATCTTCGGCTGGACCCCGGAAGCAGACTCGAGCATCAAATACGGCTCCGACACCGACACCCAGGCGAAGGGCAAGACCAAGCGTTCCGAAAAGCTGACGCTGCTGGTGGCCGCCGTGGTGACCGGCATTCTGGAAAACGGCAACCTCATCATCAGCGGCTCGCAGGAAGTGCGCGTGAACCACGAAATCCGCATCCTCAACGTCGGCGGTATCGTCCGGCCGCAGGATGTCGACGCCCAGAACATGATCTCCTACGAGCGTATCGCCGAAGCACGAATCTCCTATGGCGGCCGCGGACGTCTGACGGAAGTGCAACAGCCCCCGGTCGGGCAACAGGTCGTCGACCTGTTCTCGCCGCTCTGACGCCGGTACACGGGAACGGACTGACCCATGGAAAACGAACAGGTAGAGGGCAAGAAAAAATCCTCCCCTCTGGTCATGACCATCGCAGGCGTTGCCATCCTCACCCTGGTCGGTGCGGGCGGCGGCTGGCTCGTGGGCGGCATGATCGCGCCGAAGATCGCCGGCGCGGAGGCCCATGCCACGGCCGCTGCCGGCGGGCACGGTGAGAAAAAGGACGAGGGCATCGAGAAAATCTCGGCTGAGGCGAACGGCATCGTCCAGCTCGATCCCATCACCACCAACCTCGCCTATCCCTCGACGAACTGGGTGCGGCTGGAAGTGGCGCTGATGTTCAAGGGGCCGGTCGAGGTGGGGCTGGCGGAAGATATACACCAGGATATTCTCGCCTATGTCCGGACCGTTTCCCTTCAGCAGCTCGAAGGCCCGCGCGGCTTTCAATATCTTAAGGATGACATTCAGGAACGAGTTGACCTGCGCTCTCAAGGGCGCGTATCCAAGGTCATGTTCCGGACCTTTGTCATCGAATGATTCGATTTCTTGTAACCATCGCCGTCCTTCTCGCTTTGCCGGGCCTTGCCAGTGCCCAGCAATTCCCGTCCGATCTGTTCAACACGCAGATAGACGGCTCCGTCGCGGCGTGGATCATCCGCACCTTCGGCCTGCTGACGGTTCTGTCCGTCGCGCCGGGCATCCTGATCATGGTCACGAGCTTTCCGCGCTTCGTGATCGCCTTCTCGATCCTCAGATCCGGCATGGGACTGGCTTCGACCCCTTCCAACATGATCCTGCTGTCGATGGCGATGTTCATGACCTTCTACGTCATGTCGCCCACCTTCGACAAAGCCTGGACCGACGGCGTACAGCCGCTTCTGCAGAACCAGATCAACGAACAGCAGGCCGTGCAGCGCATCGCGGAGCCCTTCCGTACTTTCATGAACGCCAATACGCGTGACAAGGATCTGAAGCTGTTCGTGGACATCGCCCGCGAGCGCGGACAGGAAGTGATGACCGACAATGTCGTCGACTACCGCGTGCTGGTTCCGGCCTTCATGCTGTCGGAAATCCGGCGCGGTTTCGAGATCGGCTTCCTCATCATCCTGCCGTTTCTGGTCATCGATCTGATCGTCGCCACCATCACCATGGCAATGGGCATGATGATGCTGCCGCCCACCTCCATCTCCCTGCCGTTCAAGATTTTGTTCTTCGTGCTGATCGACGGCTGGAACCTGCTTGTCGGCAGCCTCGTCAGATCGTTCAACTGACGGCCTTTGTGCCGGATTGACACCCGTTAACCCTGTTTTTTAACCCCGCAGCCCAACGGCAGCGGGGTTTTCGCATTTTGATGCTTTGTTTACCATTTTCCCTAGGGCCTGAGTAACTATATTTATAAACATAAAAATCACCATTTAACTAAATAACTCAGTAACCATAAGTATTTTCCAGTATTTCTTGGCGCCCAAATTAATAATTGCGCAATTTTTCGCTGCGAAATTCCAATCACACGCAGCGGGTTTGGTTTCCGAAACTAAGAATTTCTGAACCGAGTGGCATGAAGCCGAAACGTTGCGACCGGTAATACCAAGTCCGGAATGTCCCCACTCCAGTATTTCGTAAAAACAAGGGACACATTTATTATGGCAAGCATTCTCACCAATGTCGGCGCAACCGCCGCTCTCCAGACTCTCCGCTCGATTGCTTCCAACATGGAAGACACGCAGGGCCGCATCTCCTCCGGTCTGCGCGTCGGCTCGGCTACCGACAACGCTGCTTACTGGTCGATCGCAACGACCATGCGTTCGGACAATGAAGCTCTTGGTGCCGTTCAGGACGCCCTCGGCCTCGGCGCTGCGAAAGTAGACACGGCCTATGCAGGCATGGAAGCTGCTATCGACGTCGTGAAGGAAATCAAGAACAAATACGTTGCCGCCAGCGAACAGACTGCGGACCGCGGCAAGATCCAGGAAGAAATCACCCAGTTGAAGTCGCAGCTTATTTCGATCGCGGAAAGCGGTTCGTTCAACGGCGAAAACTGGCTGCTCAATGATCTCAGCTCCGCGAACAAAACCGTGGTTTCCGGCTTCGTCCGCGCTGCTGACGGCACGACGTCCGTTAAGACGACGGCTTATACACTTTCGGCAACCAACGTACTGTTCGAAGCTGCTGCCGGCACCGGCGGTATTCTGGGCGCCACCTACGCTCTGGCGAACATGGACGCGACGACGACCGATGCAACCGTCGCAACCAACCTCAGCACCGTCGAAGCCGCTCTGAAGGCGATGACCAGCGCTGGCGCCAAGCTCGGCTCTGTTTCCATGCGTATCGACCTGCAGCAGGACTTCGCAACGAAGCTCTCCGACTCCCTCGAAAAGGGCATTGGCCGCCTCGTCGACGCCGACATGAACGAAGAGTCCACCAAGCTGAAGGCTCTGCAGACGCAGCAGCAGCTGGCAATCCAGGCTCTGTCGATCGCCAACAGCGACTCGCAGAACATCCTGTCGCTCTTCCGCTAAGAGCCGAGCTTCTCATAGCCCTTCGGGGCTGGGGGATCCATTTCTTCCCATAAGCAAACGGGGGCTGACCGAACGCGGATTGGGATAGAAAGCATAAAGGTCCGAAAGGCTGAATCGGACTGAATGCATCCACGAGGCCGCATCCGGAAACGGATGCGGCCTTATCTTTTTCTTAAACTTTCGGGGATACGCGCGCGTGCGCGCGAGAGTTGCAATTTTAAATTTTCCGGGATGAATTTCTTTCCGCGCTTATCAATTCATTAACCAAACCCGCGTTACCTAATGCACATCGAAACGGCGAGCTAACGTTAAAAATCAGCCAGTTAGCAGGCATGATGCTGTACGCCGTTCCCGGTGAAACCGGAATGTCCCTTCTTTAATCAGCCATTCAAGGGGCACACTACTATGACGAGCATTATCACGAATGTCGCAGCAATGTCTGCGCTCCAGACCCTGCGCTCTATCGGCCAGAACATGGAATCCACCCAGGCACGCGTTTCCTCCGGCCTTCGCGTTGGCGAAGCTGCGGACAATGCTGCTTACTGGTCGATCGCGACCACAATGCGCTCCGACAACATGGCGCTTTCCTCGGTTTCCGACGCTCTCGGCCTCGGCGCCGCCAAGGTAGACACCGCTTCTGCCGGTATGGAATCGGCAATCGAAGTCGTGAAGGAAATCAAGGCAAAGCTGGTCACGGCAACGGAAGAAGGCGTCGACCGCACCAAGGTTCAGGAAGAAATCGGCCAGCTCCAGAAGCAGCTCGCATCGATCGCACAGGGCGCATCCTTCTACGGCGAAAACTGGCTGGTAGGCGCTTCGACCCTCGGCGCAGCAACACCCGGCACGGCCCCGGACAAGTCGGTCGTTGCCGGCTTCGTTCGCTCCACCGGTGGCGCCGTTAACGTCACGACCACGAAATACGCCCTCGACAGCACCGCTACCGGCAATACGCTCTTCGGCTCGGTCGACTCGGCAGGCGTCCCCGACACGACCGGCATTCTCGGCACGACCGGAACATTCACAACTGTCGCCGCCCAGTCCGTCTACACGCTTAATATCACCCAGTATGCAGCCGCAGACCGCGCCACCAACATGGCCGAAGCCTTGACGCTGGTTGAAAACGCCCTGAAGGCAATGACGAGCGCTGCAGCAAAGCTCGGTTCGCTCTCCATGCGTATCGGCTTGCAGGAAGATTTCGCTTCCAAGCTGTCCGACTCCATCGACAAGGGCGTCGGCCGCCTCGTGGACGCTGACATGAACGAAGAATCCACCCGCCTTAAGGCTCTGCAGACCCAGCAGCAGCTCGGCGTTCAGGCTCTCTCGATCGCCAACAGCAACTCCGAAAGCATCCTGTCGCTCTTCCGTTAATCGAAGACCGAAAGCGAAAAAATCAACCGCGCCGAAAGGCGCGGTTTTTGTTTGTCCAATGGCCCCGAAAAATTAAGAGATTTCTAGATTAAGAGTTCATTAACCAAATCACGGCTAAATCAGCGCATCGAAACGACTCGTTAACCAAGACGAAAAAGAGGTTAACAGGCATCACGCCGCTCAGTCGTTTCCGGCGATCCCGGAATGTCCCTTCCCATTTAGCCAGCTCAGAGGGGCAATTATGACAAGCATTATCACGAATGTCGCCGCCATGTCGGCGCTTCAAACCCTGCGCGCCATCAGCGGCCAGCTCGAAGAAACCCAATCCCGTGTCTCTTCGGGCCTGCGGGTAAAATCGGCCTCCGATAACGCCGCCTATTGGTCGATCGCGACGACCATGCGTTCCGATAACATGGCTCTGTCCGCCGTTCAGGATGCGCTGGGGCTTGGCGCCGCCAAGGTCGATGTCGCTTATTCCGCGATGGAAAGCACCGTCGAAGTCGTCAAGGAAATCAAGTCGAAAATCGTCGCGGCAACCGAAGAGGGTGTCGACAAGACCAAAATCCAGGAAGAAATCGACCAGCTGAAAAAACAGCTCGAATCGATTGCACAGGGTGCATCTTTCAGTGGCGAAAACTGGCTGCTGGGCACCGGCGCCAAGACCGTCGTTTCCGGTTTTGTGCGCGATGGCGCCGGCACCGTCAGCGTCACGAAAACGGACTATACGCTTGTCGACACCACCGCCGGCACAACAACCGCCAATGTGCTTTTCGGCCTGACCGGCTCGCCCGCAACGCTTGACACGACAAAGGGCATCATCGGCCAGCCCGGCACGGCGTCCGGCATTTCCGTATGGAATATCGATCTCAAGCTCTTCAATTCTGCAACGCCGCCGACCTACACTATCGGGAACCTTCTCACCGATGTCGAAACGGCATTTCAGTCGATCAGCAGCGCATCCGCCGCTCTCGGTTCCATCAAGATGCGCATCGGCCTGCAGGAAGACTTCGTCTCAAAACTCACCGACTCCATCGACAAGGGCATCGGCCGTCTCGTCGATGCGGACATGAACGAAGAATCCACCAAGCTCAAGGCTCTTCAGACACAGCAGCAGCTTGGCATCCAGTCGCTCTCCATCGCCAATACCAGTTCCGAAAATATCCTGTCGCTATTCCGCCAGTAAGCGGCGCCCGTTGGCTACGGGCGGTTTCGTCCCGCTCTGGCAGCAACAGAATATTCGGATGTGGAAACCGCGCTTCGCAAGGGGCGCGGTTTTCCATTTGCCGCAAACTGCGTGGCACACGCATGGATCATGCAGCCGCAGGCGACAGGTTCAACAACCATGTAAACATTTGAAACTTTGGAGAGAAATGGTGCTGCTAGAGAGATTTGAACTCTCGGCCTCTCCCTTACCAAGGGAGTGCTCTACCCCTGAGCTATAGCAGCATCCGGTGCCGAAGCGTTTGCTTCAGCATCAAGCGTGGCGGCCTATTGCCATAGGTTTTTGACGAGCGCAAGTCGCAAAACGATATTCTTCATCCAGCGGGGCAAAAAAGCGTGCCCCCTGTTGAAAAATGCATTTTTCAGATATTGCTCATTCTATGAACGAACATCATGACAAACAGGCAAAGGCAGCGCTTTCCGCCGGTGCTTCCGCGGAGGCATCCGTCCCGGAGACCGATGGCAAGCTTCAGGCGGGGCCGGGCGAAAAGGCACGACAGCGCGAGGCGGAGCGCAAGGCGCGCGCGGCCAAGAAGCTTCGTGAAAATCTTTTGAAGCGCAAACAGCAGGTTCGTGCGCGCCGCGCAGGCGAAGAAGACCAGACGATTGGCCTGCCTGCCGCAAAAACGGACGAATCATCCTCATAGAGAATTCACCAGCATAAAATTGAAACGCCGCGGAAACTGGTCTAAGGACACGCCTTTCCGCAAGGCACGATAGAAAGGCGGGCACAGGCCCGTAGGGACGCATGGATCGCATCAGAATTACGGGTGGCAACAAGCTCAACGGCGTCATCCCCATCTCCGGCGCAAAAAACGCCGCCTTGCCGTTGATGATCGCATCGCTTCTCACCAGCGATACTCTGACGCTCGAAAACGTCCCGCATCTGGCTGACGTGGAGCAGCTCATCCGCATTCTCGGCAATCACGGCGTGGATATTTCAGTCAACGGTCGCCGCGAAAGCCAGGGCGAGGCCTATTCCCGCACCGTGCATTTCACCTGCCGCACCATTGTCGATACCACCGCACCTTACGAGCTGGTGTCCAAGATGCGCGCAAGCTTCTGGGTCATCGGCCCGCTTCTGGCACGTGAGGGCCGCGCCCGCGTTTCGCTGCCCGGCGGCTGCGCCATCGGCACGCGCCCGGTCGACCTGTTCATCGAGGGCCTGCAGGCGCTCGGCGCAACGATGGAGATCGATGGCGGCTACATCAACGCCACCGCTCCCAAGGGCGGCCTGATCGGCGCTGTCTATACCTTCCCGAAAGTTTCCGTCGGCGCGACACATGTGATGCTGATGGCGGCAAGCCTTGCCCGCGGCACCACCGTCATCCACAACGCCGCGCGCGAGCCGGAAGTGGTCGATCTGGCCCAGTGCCTGATCGCCATGGGTGCGAAGATCGAAGGCGCCGGCACCTCCACCATCACCATCGAAGGCGTTACCTCTCTCTCCGGCGCGCGCCATCGCGTTCTGCCGGATCGTATCGAAACCGGCACCTATGCCATGGCAGTGGCAATGACCGGCGGTGACGTGGTGCTGGAAGGCACGCGCGCAGCGCTGCTGGACAACGCGCTCGACACGCTCAGGCTTGCAGGCGCCACGATCAGCGAGACGGAGACCGGCCTTCGCGTCGTGCGCAACGGCAACGGCATCCAGCCGGTCGATATCGTCACCGAACCTTTCCCCGGCTTCCCCACCGACCTGCAGGCACAGTTCATGGCGCTGATGACCCGTTCGCAGGGCGTCTCCCACATCACCGAAACCATCTTTGAAAACCGCTTCATGCATGTGCAGGAACTCGCCCGTCTCGGTGCGAAGATTTCGCTTTCCGGCCAGATGGCCCGCATCGAAGGCGTCTCCCGCCTGAAGGGCGCGCCTGTCATGGCGACCGACCTGCGCGCTTCCGTATCGCTGGTCATTGCCGGCCTCGTGGCGGAAGGCGAAACCATGGTGTCGCGCGTCTACCACCTGGATCGCGGCTTCGAACGCCTTGAGGAAAAGCTCAACCGCTGCGGTGCGCTGGTCGAACGCGTCAGCGATTGATCCTGTCTTCGCCGCTCATCCGTTTTCTACCCGTTGCAGAGTGGGCCCGGACTGCCTATTTCCAATGTAAGTCATGGAAATAGCGGTCCGCACCGCAGAAGAAGGAAGAAAAAGATGAGCGGCCTGAAATTACTCGCGCTGGATACTGAAGATCTCTCCGTCATTTCGACGCATATGCAGGACAGTGTCTTCAAGCTGAAGGATGTCGCCTTCGAGCCGAGGCATGGCCAATTCACGCTTTCCGCCAACCGTTTCGTCTGGGAAAGCACTGACAAAAAGAACCTGCCGCCGGAACGCTGCCGCAGCGTCGTTTTCCTGAAACGCGTCTCCGCCGTTCGCTCGCAGTCAATCAATCTTGCCGACAGGGAGCAGGTGCTTTCGCTTCTTGCGATGCGCTTCAAACCAAACGGCGAAGGCCCTGATGGCCTTGTGGAACTGGCGCTTTCCGGCGGCGGCACCATCGCTCTTGATGTCGAATGCATCGAGGCGCAATTGACCGATGTGAGCGGCGCATGGGAAACGGCTGCCAAACCGCATCATCCAGACAGCGAATAAGCACACCGCGCCATTGCAACGGTTGCCTTTCGTCACCGTTTCGATTTATGCCACATACCAGAGCCGCAATTTTTCTGCGGTGAGTTCGTGCACCTCGCGGGTCCACCCGCGGGGACTATGAAAGGGTAATGGCGTGGCAATCTGGCTGGAGCGGGCATCGGCTGATTTCGAACAGAAATTCGCGACCTTCCTGACAACCAAGAGAGAAGTTTCCGAAGACGTCAACGCAACCGTTCGCGACATCATCGACGATGTCCGCCATCGCGGCGATGAGGCCCTTGCCCATTATTCCCAGAAATTCGACGGCATCGATTTCACCAAGGTTTCGATGCGTGTCACGGCGGATGAAATCGACGCGGCCTTTGCCGCCGTCGACAGCAGCGTGATCGAGGCGCTTGAACTTGCCGCCCGTCGTATCGAAAAACACCATGCACGGCAGATGCCGAAGGATGACATCTACGAGGACGAGATCGGCGTGGGCCTCGGCTCGCGCTGGACCGCCATCGAGGCCGTCGGCCTTTATGTGCCGGGTGGCACCGCCAGCTATCCAAGCTCCGTCCTGATGAACGCGGTGCCGGCCAAGGTTGCCGGTGTGGAGCGCATCGTCATGGTCGTGCCGGCCAATGGCGGCGCGGTCAATCCGGCGGTGCTGGCTGCGGCGCGTATTGCGGGCGTCGAGGAAATCTATCGCATCGGCGGCGCGCAGGCTGTGGCCGCACTTGCCTATGGCACGCAAACCATCGCGCCGGTCGCCAAGATCGTCGGCCCCGGCAATGCCTATGTGGCGGCCGCAAAACGCCAGGTCTTCGGCACCGTCGGCATCGACATGATCGCCGGGCCTTCCGAAGTGCTTGTCATCGCCGACAAGGACAATGATCCGGACTGGCTGGCCGCCGATCTTCTGGCGCAGGCGGAGCACGATCGCGGCGCGCAGTCCATCCTCATCACCGACAACGCCGAACTCGGCAAGGCCGTTGAAGCGGCTGTCGAGCGGCAGTTGAAGCGCCTGTCACGCTCCGAGACGGCGGCGGCAAGCTGGGCAGATTTCGGCGCGGTCATCCTGGTCGAAAATCTCGCCGACGCCATTCCGCTCGCCAACCGCATCGCCGCCGAGCATCTGGAACTTGCCGTCGATGACCCGGATGCGCTGATGGCCCACATCCGCAATGCGGGAGCAATCTTCGTCGGGCGTCATACACCCGAAGTAATCGGCGATTATGTCGGCGGTTCCAACCACGTGCTGCCGACGGCGCGGTCGGCGCGCTTCTCCTCCGGACTTTCGGTGCTGGATTTCGTCAAGCGCACGTCGATCCTGCGGCTCGGGCCGGAGCAGTTGCGACAGCTTGCGCCCGCGGCGATCACCCTTGCCCGCTCCGAGGGACTGGATGCGCATGCGCGTTCGGTCTCCATTCGCCTCAATCCGGAAAGTTAAGCGATGGCTTCAGGCGATTTCCGGCTCTGCGACGTGGTACTGGACGACAGCATCGGCCGGTCCACGCCCGACGTTGAGCATGAACGCGCCGTCGCCATTTTCGATCTGATTGAAGAAAACAGCTTCGAACCCTTCGGCCATGATGGCGGCCCCTATCGGCTGCATATATCGCTGGTCGATTCCAAGCTGGTTTTCTCAATCCGCACCGAAGACGAGAAGGATGTCGCGACCCATATTCTGTCGCTGACGCCGTTCCGCCGCATCATCAAGGATTATTTCCTGATCTGCGAAAGCTATTACGAGGCGATCCGCTCCTCTACGCCGAGCCAGATCGAGGCTATCGACATGGGCCGGCGCGGCATTCACAATGACGGCTCGCAGACGCTGATGGACCGGCTTTCCGGCAAGATCAGGATAGATTTCGACACGGCGCGCCGCCTCTTCACCCTTGTCTGTGTGCTTTATTGGCGGGGTTAGAGATGATCGATCCTGCCGCAGCACCAAACGAGGGGCGAGCGCCCAAATCGGTCCTCTTCATGTGCGGCATGAACTCCATCCGTTCCCCCATGGCGGAGGTCATCGCCAAACGGCTGGTGGCGCCCGGCATCTATATACAGTCGGCAGGCGTGCGGGCCGGCGAGCGCGATCCTTTCGTGGATGCGGTGCTGGAAGAGCAGGGATTTTCGCTCGGCAAGCACAAACCACGCACTCTTGACGAGATCGAGGATGATTTTTTCGATCTGATCATTACATTGACACCCGAAGCCCATCATGCCGCACTGGAACTGACGCGCTCGAATTCACTGGACGTGGTCTATTGGCCGACCATGGACCCGACGGTGATCACAGGCACGCGCGAGCAGATCCTCGACGCCTATCGCGAGGTACGGGACCATCTGGCTAAGCTGATCTCGGAACGACTGCCGAGGCGGCAGCAGCCGGTGGCGGATACGCTTTCAAAAGACTGAAAACTGCCTCGGCCTGTTAAAATCAATCGCGATTTCCAAGCCGATGCTTTAGAGGTTCACAAATGTGCCGGGATTGTGTAGTTTCCGCGCAATTTTCCCGGACTCGATATGTCCGGCACTATCAACAGGAAGAAAACCCTTACATGACAAAAGAAGAAGTCCTTGAATTCCCGGGCATCGTAACCGAATTGCTGCCGAACGCAACATTCCGCGTGAAGCTTGAGAACGACCACGAAATCATCGCCCACACGGCGGGCCGCATGCGCAAGAACCGTATCCGCGTTCTGGCGGGCGACAAGGTGCTGGTCGAAATGACGCCTTACGACCTCACCAAGGGCCGCATCACCTATCGCTTCAAGTAATCCATTTTCCGCATCGGACGCCCGGGCAGCGCAATGACCAATTCAAAACAAAAGCTCGTTCTGGCATCCGGCTCGCCGCGGCGTCTGGAGCTGCTGCATCAGATCGGCATCGAGCCTGCACGTCTAATGCCGATGGATATTGACGAGACGCCGGCCAAGCTCGAGCACCCGCGCACGCTCTGCCGCCGTCTGTCATTGCAGAAGGCGGAAGCCGCGCAGACGGCGCTGAAGAACGAGCAGGCGTGGAAAGACGCCTATGTCCTGGGATCCGATACGGTGGTCGCCGTCGGTCGCCGCATCGTCGGCAAGGCTGAATATACGGAAGAGGCCTCCGCGGCGCTGCATCTTCTCTCGGGGCGCAGCCATTGGGTCTATACCGGCATCTGTCTTGTGACCCCCGGTGGCAAAATCCGGCAGAAGGTGGCGGAGACCAAGGTGCGCTTCAAGCGCCTCTCCACGCGCGAGATCGAGGCTTACATCTCCTCGGGCCAGTGGCGCGGCAAAGCGGGAGCTTATGGTATCCAGGGCATTGCCGGCGCATTCGTACAGAAACTGACCGGCTCCTATACCAATGTCGTCGGCCTGCCGCTTTACGAAACCATGTCGCTTCTTTCTGGAGAAGGATTTGAAGTGACTTCGGGCTGGCTCGAAGGATAGGCCATGGCAAAGTCCACCACTGAAGGCGCCGGAACCGTCACCCCGCTTCGCAAATCCCAGCCATGCCCTGAATGCGGGCGGCCCTCGACACGCGAAGACTATCCTTTCTGTTCGGATCGCTGCCGCTCGCTCGATCTTGCCCGCTGGCTGAACGGCTCCTACGCCATTCCGGTTGCGGACGATGAAAGCAGCGCCAGCGGACAGGACAGCGGCAAGAATAACGCCGAATAGAGCCCGCATCGCCGGAAACTTCGGCAGTGAATTGCATAAAATTTTCAGAGCGACCGCTCGAACCGAATATTCACCGGGCTACCAACGGCCCGAAAAGCCATATCAGAACCGGCTGACGCCCTCCCCCGCCAGCCTTGAGGTCTTGCGATGGACGCGGGCTTGCAGAAGAGAGTGAGCCATGGCGTGCTGCTGTTTGCGGTGCTGGCCGTTTGCCTTGCCATCGGCGCAACGGTGCTGCTGGCCAATGACAGGAAACATCTCAAAAGCCTGCTGATTTATCTCAATCTGGCATCCACCACAGGCTCCGTGGAACCACCGCCGAAGATGAAGCCCGTCAAACGGCAAAAATCGGTTGCCCCAAAAGTCTCTCTGCCGCCCCACCTGCTGAAATTCGAGCAAGCGGGCGACAGGGCATCTTTTGCCCGCGATTTCGTTGTTCCCGGCAAGGAGCTTTGCGGCCGCATTACTGCCGCAGGTTTTTCCAACCCACAGGGCTGGCACGCGAGCCCGGTCAACATCCGCAATTTCGAATGCATGGCCGATCTTGCGGCAGGAAACGCATCAGACCCAGCCGAGCGGGCATCGCTCTTTCTCGAAATAAGGGGGGAAGCCTCGGGACAAATTCGCTCCATCAGGATGAAGGCCGTCGCGCCCAAGACACCGGACGGAGCGACCGTTCTGTCAAAGCTCGATGAAGCGGTCGCCATGATTATCGGACAGACACGCTGGGCCGATTTGGCGGACATGCTTGAGCCGGCACGCCGGATGCAGCCCTATCAGGCACAACATTTCGGTATTTCGGTTTCCATAAAACCGGAACCAACGGCGCCGCACCGCCTGAACGTGATTTTGCTCGCAAGCGAACAATCGCCGGGGTTGAAGCTGACACGCAGTTTCTTCGACCGGGATCGCTGGCTTAGCCCAGCCGCTCCACCGGATCGGCCGGCGATCTATGCTTCCGCCAAGAAAGACCGTGTACGGTAAGGCGAAGGCCGCTCAGCCTATTGCAGCCAGCTTGCGCCGCACCGGCGGAATCCTGTCGCTTTGCAGGGTCTGGCGTTTGGCCTCCCACTGAAGCGCCGTGCGAACGATTGTCGCCAGATCGTTGAAGCGGGGACGCCAGCCCAGTTCCGACTGGATACGCGACGAATCCGCCACCATGGCCGCAATATCACCCGGGCGGCGCGGACAATGGATAATCGGGAAATCGCGTCCCGATTCCCGCTGCACAGCCTGCAGGACCTCCAGAACCGAATAACCGACGCCATAACCGCAATTGAGTGTGCGGGTGCCGCCACCGGCACGCAGATGCGCCATGGCCAGCATATGTGCATCGATCAGGTCGCTGACGTGAATATAGTCGCGAACACCGGTGCCATCGGCGGTCGGGTAATCCGTTCCGTAAACTTCCACCCGGTCGCGACGACCGTTTGCCGTTTCGCAGGCGACTTTGATGAGGTTCGCAACGCCCGTGGGCGAAGGCCCGGCGCGGCCCTGCGGGTCGGCTCCGGCGACATTGAAATAACGCAGCGCCACATAGTTGAAATCATGCGCCTGCACGACATCGCGCAGCATGATTTCGGACGCCAGCTTCGACAGGCCGTAAGGATTTTCCGGGCTGAGGATCGCGGTTTCAGGAACGGGACCATCAAAGGGCTGGTTTCCATAAACGGCGGCTGTCGAGGAGAAGATGAAATTGCAAATGCCATGGCTCACCGCCGCAGCGACGAGGGCGCGGGTCGTGCCCGTATTGTTTTCGTAATATTCGAGCGGCTGGCTGATGGATTCAGGAACGCTGACAGAGCCTGCGAAATGGAAAATGGTTTCGATCCGGTTTTCTTCGAAAATCTGGTCGAGCAGGGCGCGGTCCGCCGCATCGCCCAGGTAAAAACGCGCCGCAGGCGCAACAGCCCAGCGCGACCCCGTTGAAAGCCGGTCGACAACAACGACCTCTTCCCCGGCGTCGAGCAAAGCCCACACCATGTGGCTTCCTATATAACCGGCCCCACCCGTGACCAGAACAGCCATGACACTACTTCCCTGTTTGCTTTTCTTGAGCTCATCAAAGCCGTTAATTCTTCATCATTGATTACTTGCACAGCGAATACGCGGCCAATCCACCGCCCCATTAAAAAGGTGGCTTACGATTGGTTAGCGCAATGAAGTGCTTTTTATTTATTAGTGAAAATGTTCTCATAAATGGAACAAGGAGCGCATATCACAGAAAACGCCCCACGTCGATGGTTGCGCCGTGGGGTTGCAGTTTTAGGCCTTCGCTGTGATTTTGTTGTCGATTTCCCTACCGCAGCGCGATCCCGGCACGGCAGGGAAAACCCTGGCACGGAAAGCCGACGCTTACCTGCCGAGGATATAGGATGCCAGCCGATCGGCCGCGTCTTCCATCTGCCTGGGGTTGCGCAGGAAGCAGGCGCGGAGAAAAAGCTCCCCTCCCGGGCCAAAGGCCGTGCCGGGCGCAAGACCGACCCCGGTCTTGTCGACGATATCGAGCGCGGTGGCCCGGCTGTCCGTCACGCCGTCTATCTTGAGAAAGGCATAGAGAGCGCCGTCGGGCTTCAGGGTTTCCACACGGTTCGTCGCGATGAGCGCATCGCAGAGAATGTCGCGGGAGGTCAAAGCGCGTTGGTAATTCTCGCGGACGAAACCATCGCCGTGATCGAGGGCGGCGACCGCGCCGCGCTGCATGAATTGCGCCACGCCTGAGGTGGAATATTGAATGAGATTCTCGATCACCTGGCCAATGGCAGGCGGGGCGACAAGCCAGCCGACGCGCCAGCCGGTCATGGACCAGTTCTTCGAGAAGGAATTGGCGAAGACGATCTTGTCGTCCGGCTCCATGACATCAAGGAAGGACGGCGCACGGCTGCCGGAATAGTGATAAAGCGCATAAATCTCGTCGGCGACGATCCACAGATCGTGTTTGCGGGCAAGCGCCAGAACATCACGAAGATTGTCGAGGGTCGCCGTCCAGCCGGTGGGATTGGAAGGGGTATTGATGAAAAGCGCCTTCGTCTTATCCGTGATCGCGCTTTCCAGCCTGTTGATATCGAGATCCCAGCGGCCGTCGCGGAAATCGATACCGACCGGAACGGCCTTCGCACCCGCCACGCCAATGGCGGCGACGATATTCGGCCATGTCGGAGACAGATAGACCATTTCGTCACCGGGCGAGGTCAGCGCCTGCACGGCAAGCACGATAGCCTGCATGCCGGAACCGGTCGCGTAAAAATGCTCCGGCGGCAGCGACGCTGCGAAATGCCGCTCGTAATAACGGCTCAGCGCCTGGCGCAACTCGGGAATGCCGCGCTGCCAAGTGTAGAAGGTTTCGCCATTGTTCAGCCCATCGATGGCGGCCTGATTGATGAAATCCGGGCTCGGCAGATCGCCCTCGCCGACCCACAACGGCAGGAGATTGTCCCGCGCCCGGGCATAATTCACGACTTCAACGATGCCGCTCTCGGGAGCCGCCAGAGAGCGCGCACTCAGACTGTTCAAAATGGACATTAAAGACACTCCGTTTGGTGCCTTCTTATCGCATCGAACCAGCCATGTGCATGATATTCCGTGAGGCGATCATGGATTTTCTTTATGGATCGGCGCTAACGGGAAACCGCCGGCCACTACAGGCCGGCGGATAAAGGCGGGCGTAACCGGATCAGCGCGTCTTCAAAAGATCGCGGATTTCGGTCAGGAGCCTGACGTCTTCCGGCGGCGGGGCAGCTGCCGGCTTTTCCTCTACCTTCTTGCGTTCAACGGAATCACGAAGCTTGTTGACGCCCTTGACCATCAGGAAAATGATCCAGGCAAGAATAAGAAAGTTGATGAGAACCGTCAGAAAGTTGCCGTAGGCGAAGACGGCGCCCTGATCGCGGGCGGCGGCGAGCGACGTGGCGTTGACATTGGAACTCAGCGGCAGAAAGTAGTTCGAAAAATCGAAACCGCCAAAGATCGCGCCAACAATCGGCATAATGAGATCGTTGACGACGGAGTCGACGATCTTGCTGAAAGCCGCACCGATAATAACACCCACGGCCAGATCCATGACATTGCCGCGGGCAATGAAGGTTTTAAATTCGTTAAGCATTCAGATTGTCCCTCTCTCCTGCTTCGCGAGCTGAAGCTATGTGACTGTCCCTACGGATGGAACCATATAAGGTCCGGGCATCATTTGGAATCCGCGGGATTGCATTTATTAGCTTTTCTGCACGCTCACCTTGAACTTTATGCTCAGACCGCGCTCATTCTCAACGGCGAAGAATTCGCCTATGCTCATATCAAGGAATTCCTGCATGGGGAGGATGCGTGCTTCCTGGGTGGATCATATTCGGTTCGGCCTTCGCTTACGTCCTGCTGCTGTTTGCGGTTGCAAGCTATGGGGACAGGAAGAGCCGTAAGAGAAACGCTCCGAACAAGGGGCGCCCGTTCGTCTATGCGCTCAGCCTGGCGATCTATTGCACCTCCTGGACCTATTTCGGCGGTGTGGGGCTCGCGGCAGACAGGGGGCTGGAATTTCTTGGCATCTATACCGGTCCGATCCTTGCCTTCACCATCGGCATGCCGATCATCCGCCGCATCGTCGAACTGGCGAAAACGGAAAAGCTGACGTCCGTTGCGGATTTCATTGCCGCCCGTTACGGCAAGAACTCCACCGTGGCGATGATCGTCGCCATCATCGCTCTCGTCGGCGCCATTCCCTATATCGCGCTGCAGCTGAAAGCCGTTTCCAGCTCGGTCGCGACGATGGTCGATCCCGGCGATTACGGCATTGGCAGCGGCAATCTTTATTTCCTCGATCTGCCGCTGGTCGTCACCATTGTCATGGCGGGTTTTGCCGTGATGTTCGGGACACGCCACACCGATGCCACCGAACATCAGGACGGGCTCATTCTGGCGATTTCGATGGAATCGCTGATCAAGCTTGTCGCCATGTGCACCGTCGGCTTTTATGTGCTCTTCGTGCTTTTCGACGGCCCCGTGCATCTGTGGCAGCTGGCCTCCGACAACGAACAGGCCATGCGGGCCATATCCCATCACACGCCCGTCAGCCGCTGGGTCGTGATGACGCTGCTTTCCTGCTTCGCCATCATCCTGCTGCCGCGCCAGTTCCACGTTACCGTGGTTGAAAACCGCACGCCGCAAGAGCTGCGCATGGCGGGGTTCCTGCTGCCGCTCTACCTTGTCGCGATCAATATCTTCGTGTTGCCGATTGCGCTGGCCGGCATTCTGACGCTCGGCGCCAATGGCGACGCCGACCTCTACGTGCTGCAATTGCCGCTCAATCATCAGATGCCGGTGGTGTCGCTGATCACCTTCATCGGTGGATTTTCGGCGGCGACTGCGATGGTGATCGTCGCTTCGGTGGCCCTATCGATCATGATTTCCAACGATATCGTCATGCCGATCTTCCTGCGGCAGAAGCTGCTGAACCGTTCGCCGCACCGGGACGACTTCGCCAAGACGCTGCTCAACATCCGCAGGACGGCAATCTTTGCGGTGCTGCTTCTGGGCTATGGCTATTATCGCGCCGCCGACAGCGCCACGGGCCTCGCCTCCATCGGCCTTCTCGCATTCGCCGCCATTGCCCAGATGGCCCCTGCTTTGTTCGGCGGGCTGTTCTGGCGGCGCGCCAATGCGCGCGGCGCAATCGCCGGGCTGACTTCCGGTTTTTTCGTCTGGGCCTATCTGCTGTTCCTGCCAAGCTTCGGCGGACCGGATAATTCCGAAGTCGCCGCAAATATTCTCGGCTTCCTGTTTTCCGGCAGCACGGTGTTCAACGGGCCTGAAGCCGATCCATTCGTGAATGCGGTCATTCTCAGCCTGCTCGTCAACAGCCTTGCCTTTGTGCTCGGCTCGCTTTCGCGCAATCCGAGGCCGGTGGAGCGCATCCAGTCCGGCATCTTCGTCAAGCGCCACTCCAAATCGCAATTCGCCACGCGCGGCTGGAAAACCCGTGTCAGCGTCGGCGATCTCAAAAGCGCGGTCGCCCGTTATCTCGGCGAGGAGCGCATGCTGCGGTCACTCGCCACCTATGAAAAGACGGCGGGCAGGAAACTGAATGACGACCAGCCGGCGGATATGGCGCTGATCCATTTCTCCGAACAGCTGCTGGGCAGCGCCATCGGCTCCTCTTCCGCCCGCCTTGTGCTCTCGATCATTCTTCAGAAGGCGGAAGACACCAGCGCCGACACGGCATGGCTGCTCGACCAGGCAAGCGAGGCCCTGCAATATAATCAGGACATGCTGCAGACGGCGCTGGCCCAGATGGATCAGGGCATTGCGGTTTTCGACAGTTCGCAGCAGCTGACCATCTGGAACCGGCGCTTCCGCACCCTTCTGGATTTGCCCGAGCAATTCGGGCAGGTGGGCGTACCGCTCACGGATATCGTTTCGATGCTGCAGGAACGCGGCGACATGCCTGACGGCGATACGAATGAGCTGATTACCAGCTTCCTGACCATGGACCTGCCGTTCTCGCTGGTGCTGGCGGGCGGCGAACGCATCATCGAAGTGCGCTCCAACACCATGCCGGACAAGGGCATCGTCGCCACCTTCACCGATATTACCCAGCGTGTGGCGAGCGATCAGGCGCTGAAACAGGCAAACGAGACGCTGGAGCAGCGCGTGGCGGAGCGAACCGTGGAGCTTACCCGGGTCAACCGCGAACTGGCGGAAGCGAGGGCATCCGCCGACGAGGCGAATATCGGCAAGACACGGTTTTTCGCCGCCGCCGGCCACGATATTCTCCAGCCGCTGAATGCCGCCCGCCTCTATTCTTCCTCTCTGGTCGAGCGGCTTGGCGCATCGGGAGAAAGCGATCTCGTCCACAATATCGATTCGGCGCTGGAATCGGTCGAAACCATTCTCGGTGCGGTTCTCGATATTTCCCGCCTCGACACCGGCTCGATGAAGGCCCGCATGACATCGGTGCCGCTGAATGAATTGCTGAAACGCATCGAAACCGATTTCGCACCGATGGCGCAGGAGAAGAACCTCGACCTTGTCGTCATGCCGACCTCGCTCACGGTCCGCTCCGATCCCAATCTGCTGCGGCGTCTGATCCAAAATCTGGTTTCCAATGCCATCAAATATACGTTGAGGGGCAAGGTGATCGTCGGTGCGCGCCGCCGGGGCGGCGAAGTGGTCATTCAGGTGACGGACTCCGGTATCGGCATCCCCTCATCCAAATTTCGCACCGTCTTCAAGGAATTCGCCCGATTGGACGAAGGCGCCAAAACGGCATCCGGCCTCGGGCTCGGTCTCTCCATCGTCGACCGGCTGTCGCGCATGCTGCACCATCCGGTACAGCTGATTTCCACCCCCGGGAAAGGCACGACCTTCCGCATTCACCTGCCGCGCGAAGCGGACCGCCTCGAACCGGCCAAAACCGATGGCGGGACAATCGGTCCCGCAGCCAGCGACCGCCTTCAGGGCGTCCGCGTCCTTTGCATCGACAACGAGCCGAAAATCCTCGAGGGCATGACTCTGCTCTTGACGGGATGGGGTTGCGAGGTTTTACCCGCTGGTTCCGTGGCGACGCTGGAGGAACCCTTCCTCGCTTTGGCCGCAGCACCCGACGTCATCGTTGCCGATTACCATCTGGACGATGGCGACGGCATCAGCGCTATCCGTCTCATCCGGACATTTTACGGCAAGCCGATCCCCGCCCTGCTTGTGACGGCGGACCGCAGCCCGGAAGTGCGCAGCGATGCCGAGAAATACGGGATTTCGGTTCAGCACAAACCGGTCAAGCCGGCGGCGCTCCGAGCCTATATCAACCAGATTTCCAGCACGGCGCGGGCGGCGGCCGAATAAAAACTCCCGGACCTTGCGATCCGGGAGCGGTATTGGCCTTCAAAAAAACAGAGGTATCAGGCCGCCTGATTGTAGCGATCCTTGCCGGCCACTGCCCCCTGCTCCATTTGGAACCGCTGCACCAGATCGAGCAGCGCTTCCACCTCACCGGACAGTACCCGGCTGGCCGCACTCGACTGTTCGGCAAGCGCCGCATTCTGCTGCGTCATCTGGTCCATCTGGTTGACGGAGCTGTTGACGTTGTGAAGCGCGGAAGACTGGTCCTGCGTTGCCGTTGCGATGGTTTCGACATGCTGGCTGACGGTCACGATCTGCTGGCTGATGGCGGAAAGAACCGTCCCCGCCTCCTGCACCAGCTTCGAACCGGAGCTGACCTCATGCGTCGACTGGTTGATGAGCTGCTTGATCTCGCGGGCCGCGTCGGCGGAGCGCTGGGCAAGCTCGCGCACTTCCTGGGCTACAACAGCAAAACCCTTGCCCGCCTCGCCCGCACGCGCGGCCTCGATGCCGGCATTGAGCGCGAGAAGATTGGTCTGGAAGGCGATGTCGTCGATAACCTCGATGATCTGCTCGATCTTGCGCGAGGCGTCTTCGATGCGGCCCATGGCGTCCACGGCGTTGCTGACGACCGAACCGGAACTGTCGGCGCTCCGCTTGGTGACGAGGACGGCCTCATTCGCCTCCCGCGCCCGCTCGGCCGATGATCTGACGGTAACCGTGATTTCATCTACGGCGGCGGCGGTCTCTTCCAGCGAAGCGGCCTGATTTTCGGTACGCTTCGACAGATCGACCGACGACTGCTCGATTTCAAAGCCGCTATGCTGGATGATAAGCGTGCGCTCGCGGATCTGCCCCAGCGCATCGCGCAGGTTCACGAGGGATTCGTTGAAGTCCGTGCGCAGGCGGTCAAGGCGGCCCGCAAAAGGCGTCTCGATCGTGCGGCTCAGATCGCCACGCGAAAGCCTGCCGAGACCGGAAGCAATCTCGCTGACGGCAAATTCGATCTGGCTATCCATTTCCTGCTTCTCGGCATCGTTGCGAGAACGTTCGGACTCGGCTGCGGAGCGTTCCTCGGCGCTCTTGCCCTCAATCGCCAGTTTCTCGATCGCGTTCTCGCGAAAAATTACCAGCGCGCGGGCGATATTACCGAACTCATTGGTGTTGGCGGCGTAGGGAATCTGTGTGTCGAGATTACCGTCCGAAAGCGATTTCACCGCATCGGTCAACTTGCCAAGCGGCTGAAGTGTGCGCTTGATGACGAAATAGGCGAGCAATCCGACGCCAAGCATGGCGAGCGCGCCACAGATCAGCATCAGGTCACGCAGGCTGTATATCTGCGCATTGTAAACTTCCATGGGAACACCCACGAACAGGATGCCAACGGTTGCGCCTGTCTTGTTCAAAACGGGCATGTAACCCGTCATGTAGTTGGTGCCGAAAAGTGTGGCGGGACCGAAATAGGATTCGCCTTTCGAGACTTTCGCGAAAGCAGGGTGATCGGCGGCGAGTTTCGTGCCGGTTGCCCGTTCGCCCTTTTCATTTTTCAGATTGGTGGTTAGACGGACGTAATCCCCGGCCCTGGTTTCAAAGACGGTGGCGATGCCTCCGTTTGCTGCGGCCGTGCGATCGACGAGATCGTTGTCGCGCAATGTCCCGATACTGGCGCGGCCGACACTCTTCAACTCCGCTTCGACCAGTTCAAGAGCGACGCCGCCGACTTTCATCTCGTAGAGGATAGCCATGCTGCGCATCGCGCCGCGCGTGTCGCGCAAGGCGGTGGTGATAATGTTGTCCTTCAAGCGAATGTAGGTCGAAAACCCAACTGCCGCCACACTGAGCGCGATCATGCCGATCGTCAGTGCGACGACCTTTCCAGCAACGGACTTAAAGAGGCGGTTATGCATGAAACAGTTCCCCAAAGCCAAACCTGCGACAGTTTTAGCTGGCAACTGTTAAAAAACGCGAAATACAGGAAACCGCCGGTCCCCGGCCCATATACGGCAATGGAGCGGCCCGAAACGACTGGTTTACGGCACGGGAAACCCGTTCACCATCAGTGGATATAACCGAGCCGGATGGCTTTGGCGATCGCCTGGATGCGGTTGACGCTATCGAGCTTGATCGTCGCCGAGCCGAGATAGGCGTTGACGGTGTGCACGGAAAGCCCGAGCTTGACCGCGATCTCTTCGCTGATACGGCCGTCCCCCGCCAGTTGCAGGCAGGCGATTTCCCTCTCGCTCAGCGCCTCGGAAGGCGCCGCCTTGCGCTCGTCCAGCGCCAGCATGTCCACCATGATTTCACAGCATTTGATGTGCTGTTCGATGACGACCTCATTGTCGAGAACGAGGTTGGTGCCGCAGAAAACGATGTAACCATTGCCAATGGTGCCGAGTCGAACCGGAAGCGCAAGCCCCGCATAGGGCAATATGTCGTTCTCGATGCGGCGCAGCAGTGCAGGCACATCGGGAAGGTCGGCAAAACCGCCGGCGTTCTTGTTGCGCCAGATGACCGGCAGGAGCGATGTCTCGATATGATCGAGAAGAATGTCGCCGACGGCGCGGATGAACTGCGCGCTCTGCTCTGCGGCATTCATGCCCCAGTTTTCCAGCTCGCAGGTCATCTTCTTCTTGTTGGGGAAACCGGAAGCGGCAGCCTTCGTGACCACGAAGTTGCGCGCGCCAACCAGCTTCTGCATGGCGACAAGCTTCGGAAAAAGATCCGACCGGCTCGTCACGACAGGGCTGCGGTAAAACATGCCCATTTGACCTGTACCCTCAGTGTCTTTCGTCTGTACCATCCGTCCGACCATTATACGAGGTTGTTGCGCACGGCGTAGGCAATTGCCTCCGAGCGGGTTTTCGTCGCGGTTTTCCGCATCACGCTTGTAATGTAATTATTGATCGTATTGCGCGAAATGCCAAGGATCATCGCAATTTCATCGCTCGTCTTGCCTTCCGCGATCCAGAACAGGCATTCGAGCTCGCGCTCCGTGAGATCGATATCGCGAACGGTCTTTGCTTCGCTGGCAATGCCGAAACTGACGCAATAGCCCGTCAACAGGGCGATTTCCCTAAGACGCTCCGGTGACGGAACCGCTTCTTCCGGAAACAACAGCAGAAGGGAAAGGCGGATGCGGCCCACGCAGAAGGACAGTGCCGAATATTGCCTGTCTATGCCATAGGGAACCAGAACGTCGTCGGGCAGGAGAAGCAATCGTGGCTGAAGCAGCGAAAGGCATTTCTCCATTTCGCTAGACCGGTTCTGGCTGTTGGTGAGTTCAATACCCAGCCTGCGGACCAGATCGAAAGGCCAGTCGGACGTGACGATGAATTTCAGTCCGGTTTCTTCGAGAAGATCATCGCGCGCCAGCAGATAGTGCGAGGCGCCAGCGTAGGTTACGAGCAGATCCAGTGCGCCTGCAACGTTACCGGCAGCAGCCGTGGCTGCGACGTTTTTAGCAAGCTGATCGCGCGGCAAGGGCTTACCCATGCCCTCCATAGGCTTGGCAGACAGCCTGCGGATATCAACATCGACTTTCAATCGCCTACGCCCTCTTGCTCCCAGTGGGAGATTATACCTCGGGATGGAATCATTCCATTCGAGAACTTACCAAAATGGGACGGCAAGCCCCCGGAGACCGAATCACTTCATTTTATGGAACGGACTGGGATTTGCCATTAGCTGACAACAGCCTTTCCACGTATTTCCCTGCTCGTCTATTACTAAAAAAACATACTGAAAAGCTGTTCAATCCATAAACGGCATTCTCAGCCAATTCCCAGCAAACTGTATCGTTGCTGAATTTTTTGTAAACACTGCCCCGAAACGAGATTGCCACGGCTCGCCCGCCAAGCATAGCAAAAAGCCCAAAAACGGAAAAAGGCCGGGTAAAACCGGCCTTTTCGATATTATGCTGCTTTTTCCACCGCCCATTTGCGCAGGATCTTGGCGGCTCTTTCCTCGCTGATTTCCACCATGCGGGAGAGCCTGCGTTCCGGCCCTTCGCGCACCCGGCGGTTGAATGTGCCCTCGCCATCGTTTCCTGCCAGAAGGTCGTCGGTGCTGTCGAAGCCGAAATCCGCCCCGAAACCTTCCATGAGACCGCCTGCGCCCGCATCCATGCCGGGAGAGAAATCCGGTAGTTCGAGACCGGCGGCCTCCTGGCTGAGCTGACCGGCGGCGGCGTTGCCGGTCACCGTGCGGACCAGGGGGCGCACACCGAGCCAGACGACAAGGAAGGCGACGGCGACAAAGGCGAGCGAGTTGATGATACCTGCGGAATTGCGGCTCAGCACTTCCATGACGCCGGGTCCGGTTGCGGCCTCGTCCAGCAATTGCGTTTCGAGGAAGTCCATTGCCGTCAGGGTGACCATGTCGCCACGATCGGAAGAAATGCCGGCTGCCGAGGTGACGATCTTCTGCATTTCGGCAAGATAGGCGTCGATCTTCGCCTGATCGGCTGGCTCGCCGACCATCTTGGCGATCCGGCCCTTGTTGACGACGACTGCGACCGAAATCTTTTCGACGGTGTAGCCGTTCTTGACCGTGGCTACCGTCTTGGAATTGATCTCGTAATTGGTCTGTTCTTCCTTCTTGGCCGATTGGTCGGAGGACTGCGGGCCGCCGCCGCCGCCCTGGGGTGCAGCCTGCGGTACGTTCTGTTCCACGGTCGCGGCCGTGTCCGGCTGCGTTTCCTGGGACTTCTGGTCTTCCTTTACCGTGCGCACGGAGCGCTCGACGCGCGATTCCGGATCGTAGACGGTTTCCTGGATCTGGCGGCTGTCGGTATTGAGCTGGGCCGTGACGCTGGAGCGGAAATTGTCCATGCCGAGGAAAGGCGCCAGCGCCTTGTCGATATTGGTTTCGATTTCCTGCTGCACATTCTGCGCTAGCGTCAGCGAACGGTTCATGGCGGCATTGGTGACATCGTCGCCGGAAGCCAGAAGCTGACCTGTCGAATCAAGCAGGGTCACATCATCGACTTCAAGGCCGGGAACCGCCGAGGCGACAAGGTGACGGATGGATGCGGACGCCTTGCGGCCGGCCGAGGCACTGGCGCGAATCATCACCGATGCGGTGGGCTTCTGTTCGCCTCGGCGGAAATTGCCGACGTCAGGCATGACGATATGGACGCGTGCAGCCGCGATGCCGTCGATCTGCTGGATGGAGCGGCCGATCTCGCCCTCAAGGGCGCGAACGCGTGTCACTTCCTGCATGAAGGAGGTCAGACCGAGGGAGCCGACATTGTCGAAAAGCTCGTAACCGGCATTGGCGCTGTCAGGCAGGCCGCGTTCTGCCAGAAGCAGCCGCGCCTTGGACGTGAGCCCGACGGGGACCTGAAGACTGGAGCCATCGGTTCCCACCTGAAAGTCGAGACCCGACTCGGCGAGCGCAATGCTAATCTTGTTGAGGTCGCTCTTTTCAAGCCCCACATAGAGGGTCTCGTAAGCGGGACGGTTCACATAAAGAGCCGCCGCGAGGATAATGGCCATGGATACAACGCCCACGCCGCCCAACATCAGCAGCCGCGTCTGCCCCAGCGCCGCGACATTCTTCAAGACCTGAGGGATTTGATTTAACAGATTCATTCTGTTCCGCACCGTCATTCATAGAGTCCGAGACCTTTTGGCCCCGTAATGACAATAGGGTGCGAAGCTTGCGCGAGCGTTGCCTTTCTCCGCATTCCGCGCGGGAAGGCAGGAAACGCAGATCTGCTCTAGAACAAGTCGAAGTCGCCCGAGGCCTTGTCCAGGGGCTGCGAGTGGCCGTGGCGGTAGGCAGCGCCAAGGGCTTTTTGCATCTCGGCCAGCTTCACCAGGCTGAGCGCGGTGCTGACATCCACGATCCATTCACTGGATATGGAGCCTGTGATGGTATCGATGAATTCGGCAAGGCCACGGGTCTTCTGCACGGCCAGGTCGATACCCTGCAGAAGCTTTACGCCGTCGGCGGACAATTGACCGCTGGTCACATCAAGCAATTGCGGTTCGATGCGCTCGATGAGATAGGCGACATCGTGCAGTTCCGATACCACCCGCATCAGCACATCCGGCAGGGCTTCTTCGAACGGAGTTGCGGCGGTGGGTTCTGCAAGCTGCATTGGAAACTCCGTGACTAAAAAAATTCGATGTCGTTGGCGACTGGCTTGGGGGCCGGCGCCGGACGCGTTTCCAGAGCAACCGTCTTCTGGGTTTCCGCGCCGCTGAGCGGATGTTGACGGGCGCGACCGGAGACCGGCCAGAATTCGATCTTGCGACCATGATCGCCCCCCGTGGAGGAGCTTATGACCGGAATGCCTTCGTCCTTCAGAAACTGCATGGCGAAGATGGCGTTCTGCTCACCGACATTGGAGAAGCTGGCAATCGTCTTGGCGCCGCCGAAAACCTTGGCTTCCAGCCGGTCGCGCCGCGCACCCTTCTTCAGCAGCCCGTTGATGAGAAGCTCCATGAGATGCACGCCATAACGCGTCGCATCTCCGCCGGTCACGCTCCCCGTTCCCGGCAGCAGGAAGTGGTTCATGCCTCCCACGCCGGCAACGGGATCTCTCAGACAGGCGGCCACGCACGAGCCGAGTATCGTCGTCATCACCACATCGGGATCGCTGACGACCTTGTACTCGCCCTGAATGATATGTACGCGCTTGGCCGCAGCTTCAATCATTTCAGCGATCCGAAAACCGCCTCGATCGCGGCGCGCATCTTGTCGATCGTGAAGGGCTTGGCCAGCACGTTGTTGGCGCCGAGCTGGGCCGCCTTCTGCACCAGCGCGCGGTCGCCCTGCGCGGTGAGGATGATGAAGGCGGCTTTCTTGGTGGTCGGGTTGGCCCTGACGGCGTGCAGGAAACCGAGACCGTCCATCTTCGGCATGTTGAAATCGGAAATGACGAGATGATGGGGCTGCTGCTCCATGATCTTCATTCCCTGCTCGCCGTCACCGGCGGCGGTGATCTGCTTGAAGCCGAGCTGTGTCAGCGCATCGCTGAGGAGCAGCCGGCTGGTCACCTGATCGTCAACGATCAGAACTTTGATCTTTTCTGCGAGAGACATTAGTCAGCACCTTCTTTGCGGGCAGTGGTTAGTTTCAGGATTTCTTCGCCGATGGAGGCCAGCGGGAGTTGCTGTTCCACGGCGCCAAGTTCATAGGCCACGCGGGGCATGCCGTAGACGACACATGTTTTTTCGTTCTGGCCGACCGTGCGTGCGCCGGCATGACGCATCTTCAACAGTCCGGCAGCGCCATCGCGGCCCATGCCTGTGAGAATGACGCCGACGGCGTTGCGACCGGCAAGCTCAGCCACCGAATCGAACAACACGTCGACTGAAGGACGGTGGCCGTTGACGGGATCGCGCTCAACAAGCCGGCAGCAGGGTGCGGACCGGTTGGCGATCTGCAAATGGCGCTCGCCGCCTGGCGCAAGATAGATCTTGCCGGTCTGCAGACGCGCACCGTCCGTTGCCTCTTCCACCACGGGCGCGCAGATGCGGTTCAGCCGTTCGGCGAAACTCTTGGTGAAGGTCGGCGGCATGTGCTGGGTGATGACGGTCGGCGGGCAATTGGCCGGGAACTTCTGCAGCACGGCGATCAACGCTTCGACACCGCCCGTGGAGGAACCGATGGCCACGACCTTGCGCCCTGCGCGATATTCACTGACCGGGGTTGGCTGCGGCGCTGCGGCGGCGTCCGGGCGCGTCGCGCGGTAGGCGGCGTGTTGCGAGCGGGCGGCGGCCTTCACCTTGTCGGCCAGATCGCCGAAAGGGCGTGCATCGCCCGGCGCCGGCTTGCCGACACAGTCGAAGGCGCCGATTTCAAGCGCGGCGAGCGACGCATCCGCGCCGCGATGGGTCAGCGACGAGACCATGATGACCGGCATGGGCCGCAGGCGCATGATCTTTTCGAGAAATTCCAGCCCGTTCATTTCGGGCATCTCGATATCGAGCGTCACGACATCGGGATTGAGCTGCTTGATGGCGGCGCGCGCTTCCATGGCGTTGCCGGCCTGCCCAACCACCTCAACCTCCGGATCGGCCTTGAGGACAGCCGAAATCAGGCCGCGCATGGTGGGGGAATCATCGACGACGAGTACCCGTGCGAGTGCGCTCATGCCTTCCTCCCCGAAGCGTTGCCAGTGAAGCGGTAGGTGGTGATGCCGGTATTGTCGAACAGGTTCTTGGCGTCACCGGAGACGCGTTCGGAATGCCCGATATAAAGATGACCGCCTTCCGGAAGCAGCCCGGCGAAACGCGACCATATGCGCATCTGCGTCGGCTCGTCGAAATAGATTACGACGTTGCGGCAGAAGATCACGTCGAAATTGCCCTTGAAGGGCCATTGCGTCATCAGGTTCAATTCGTTGAAGGTGATGAGGCGCTTGACCTTGTCATCGATGCGGAACTTGCGGCGACCGCCGGCATCGACCTCCGTGAACCATTGCTTGCGCATGGCGGGAGACACGGTTTCGAGCGCATTGTCGTCATAGACCCCTGCCCGGGCCTGCGCCAAAATCTTCGGGTCGATATCCGTTGCGAGGATCTTGAAATCGTAATCCGCCGCATTCGGAAACATGGCGAGCACGGTAAGCGCGATGGAATAGGGCTCCTGCCCGTCCGAGCAGGCCGCCGACCAGATGCGGACACGTCCGCCGCTCTTCGCCCGCGCGATGAGACCCGGCAGGACCTCGTCACGCAGATGTTCGAAATGATGGTTCTCGCGGAAGAAGCGGGTGAAATTGGTCGTGAGATGCGACAGCATTTCGCGCCGCGCCTGCGCGCCATCCGGCGAGGACACCAGTGCGCAATATTCGCGGAAACCCGACAGGCCGAGATTGCGGATATGCTTCGACAGGCGGGAATAGACCAGCGACGCCTTGGTGTCGTTGAGATAAATGCCTGCATCGGCATAGATCATCGCCGCGATTTCCGACAAGTCGCGTCTCGTCAGCGGGTATTCGCCGCTGGCAAGAACCTCGTCGGGAGACTGGCGCTGATCGCTGAAATTAAGTGCTGCCATGAACGATCCGCTTTCAACCTGTCGCCGCAAGCGACATTTCCTGCTTCAGGGGCTGTCCGCGCGAGGCGCTGACGATGGCATCGACATCCAGGATGAGCGCAACGCGTCCGTCACCGAGAATGGTGGCGGCGGCAATGCCCGGAACATGGGTATAGTTGGCTTCCAACGACTTGATGACAACCTGACGCTGACCCTGGATCGCGTCGACCATCAGGGCGCGCTGGCCGCCGCCTTCCGATTCAACCAGAAGGGCGACGCCCTCGACCGGATCGGCCTGGGTCGGGCGGAAGTTCAGAACGCGGCCGACATCGACCAGCGGGCAGAAGGAGTTGCGGATGGAGATCAGCCGCTGGTTGGAACCGAAGGAGTGAATGTTTTTCGCTTCCGGCTGCAGCGTTTCCACGATTGCCGTCAGCGGCACCACCAGCGTCTGGCCGGCGACGGTCACCACCATGCCGTCGAGAACCGCGAGCGTCAGCGGCAGGCTCATGGTGAAGGTCGAGCCTAAGCCGGGGCGCGATGAGATGTTAATGCGGCCGCCAAGCGCCTGAATGGAACGCTTGACGACATCCATGCCCA
The DNA here is from genome assembly GCF_027956555.1 of Agrobacterium sp. ST15.16.055. Classification (NCBI taxonomy): domain Bacteria; kingdom Pseudomonadati; phylum Pseudomonadota; class Alphaproteobacteria; order Hyphomicrobiales; family Rhizobiaceae; genus Agrobacterium; species Agrobacterium sp. ST15.16.055. The sequence continues at coordinate 155,695 of NZ_JAQKGN010000003.1, read as the reverse complement.
CGCCGCGGCCGGAAATATCGGAAATCTTGTCCGCCGTGGAGAAGCCCGGCGCGAAGATCAGATTGTCGATCTCCTCATCGGTCAGGTTCGCATCGGCAGCAATGAGGTCGTTGTCGATCGCTTTCTGGCGAACGCGTTCGCGATTGATGCCGGCGCCATCATCCTGAAGTTCGATGAGAATACGGCCAGAACGGTGCTTGGCCGAAAGCTTGATGGTGCCTTCCGGGTTCTTGCCCGCTGCTTCGCGTTTTTCCGGCGTTTCGATGCCGTGGTCAACGGCGTTGCGGATCATATGCGTCAGGGGTTCGGCCAGCTTGTCGATGACCGTCTTGTCGACTTCGGTGTTCTCACCTTCGGTGACGAGGCGGATCTGCTTGCCGATCATGTCGGCGACTTCGCGGACGATACGCGACATGCGCTGGAACACGGGCTTCACCGGTTGCGCGCGGATCGCCATGACGCTGTCCTGGATTTCGCGCGTCAGCTGCTGCAGCTCGTCGAGGCCCATATTGACGGCGGAGGTGCCGCTCGCATCGTTTTCGATGACGCTCTGCGACAGCATCGCCTGATTGATGACGAGCTCGCCGACGAGGTTGATCAGGCGGTCGACACGGTCGAGGTCGACGCGGATGGTCTGGCCGGCGCTGGCATTGGCCGCAGCATTGGCGTTCGCCTGGGCTGCGGCAGGCGCTGCCGCCGCTTCGCGCTTTTCGATGGCGGCATTGACGCTCTGGGCGATCTGCGTCGTCGCGACAGCCGTTTCAACGGCTGCGGCAACATAAGGCGCTTCCGCCTTGGCGATTTCAACAACGGGCTGCTCTTCCGGTCCGCTATCGAGGGCCGAAAGATCGAACGGCACCGGGATCATCGGAAGCTCTTCCGCATCGTCTGCGACGTCCGAAACAACCGGCACGATTTCCAGATCGCAATCCCATTCGGCGAATTCGAAGACGCTGCGGATGCCCTCTTCGCCCTTGTCGGTCGTGATCGAAACCGTCCAGGAGAGATAGGATGTTTCAGGATCGAGCTTGTCGAGAGAAGGCAGTTCCGACAGGTCGCAATTGATGCTCATCTCGCCGATGCGCGAAAGATCGCGCAGGAGAAGTGCTGCCTCGTTGCCCTTCGAATAAAGCGCTGCATGCGGCTTGAAGGTGATCTGGAAGGACGGCGCCTCCATCAGCGGCGTGGTTTCGTCGGCAAAGTCGGTGAAGGAAAACGGGATCGGCTCGAAGCCGCTCTCATCCGTCGGCTTGGGTGCGACGGGTTGCGGCGCCTTGACGGCAGCCGGCGCTGCCACAGGTGCGGAAACCTGCACGGTCTCGCCGTTCGCCAGCGCTTCCAGTTCCTTGACGAGGCCGCGTGTGCGGGTTTCATCGACGCTGCCGCCGTCTCTTGCCGCATTGGTCAGGTCCGCCAGCACGTCGGCGGAGCGCAGCATGACTTTCAGAACATCCTGTGTCGGTTCCAGCTTGTTGGAGCGAACACAGTCGAGGGTCGTTTCGAAAACGTGGGCGAAGGCCACGAGATCATCGAGACCGAAGGCACCCGCCCCGCCCTTGATGGAATGAACGGCACGGAAAACAGCGTTGACGGTTTCCGGATCGCGGTCGCCGTCATTCAATTTAAGAAGCCCCGATTCCAGTTCGGCGAGTTGCTCCTCGCATTCCTGGAAAAAGATTTCCTTGATTTCGTTCATATCCATCGTGAAATGTCCCGTATCAGGCGGTTACGCGTTCAATGGCATCGATGAGTTTCGCGGGATCGAACGGCTTGACGATCCAGCCCGTCGCACCGGCCTGACGGGCGCGGTTCTTCTTCTCAGCGTCGCTTTCGGTCGTCAGGACGAGGATCGGGATCGCACGATACTTTTCGTTGCGACGCACACCCTCGATGAAGCCGAAACCATCCAGACGGGGCATGTTGATGTCCGTCACGATAACATCGGGGTTGCTCTGCTCGAGCACTTCGAGACCCTCAATGCCGTCTTCGGCCTGAATGGTTTCGAAACCGGCATTGTTGAGCGTGACCAGGAGCATGTTCCTGATCGTCCGGGAATCATCCACGGTAAGAACTTTTTTCTTCACTTTTGCATCTCCTTGGGGAGCAAATGGTCAATATCGACGCCTATCAGTTTCATCGTCTTGTCGAATGCATCGGACACCCTGGCAAAACCGAAGGGCTTGCCGTCCTCTTCCCAGGACTTCGCGCCGGCCATGAGGACCTGGACGCAAAGCGCACCGATACGCTCCACCTCGGACGCGTCTACCGACAAAGGTGCTCCCCTCAGCGTCATCAGCTTGCCGTGCAGGGCCGATGCTTCGTTGAGATCCAGCACCGGTGACAGTTTCAGCGTCGCCTCAGCTGCTTTTCTGGCTGCCATTACATGACTCCCTGACGTCTGAATTGTTGGTAATCCTGGCCGTAATCCGGGCGGTTATCCGCACGGGCCATGAATGAAGCGTCCTGCCGGTCCGCGCCGGACGCCGCTCTCGCCTGCCCCTGACGGGCGATGCGGAATTCGCGGACGGTGCGGCCGAGTTCGAGAATGACGGTTTGAAGCGCGTCGGCCTCGGAGGCGCTCGCGCTGATATCGACGGCGTTCCGGCCTGCCTGCCTTTGCTGCTCGCCGATATCGGCGGCAACCGATTGCAGTTCGCCGGCCTGCTCGGCCGTATGCCGGGAGACTTCCGCGATCATGTCGTTAATGCCCGAGACCTGCCGGACGACGCCGCCGATTGCGTCCTGCGTGCGGTTGACCATTCGCACGCCGTCCTCGACTTGCGTCTTCGTGGTGCCGACGAGACTCTTGATCTCCCTTGCAGCGTCGGCGGAACGCTGGGCGAGCGCCCGGACCTCCTGCGCGACGACCGCGAAACCACGTCCGCTTTCACCCGCCCGCGCCGCCTCGATGCCGGCATTGAGGGCGAGAAGGTTGGTCTGAAAAGCAATCTCGTCAATCGTACCGATGATCCTGCCGATCTGTTCGGCGGATTGTTCGATGTCCGACATGGCGTCAATGGCCTCGCCGATCGCCCGGCCGCTTTCGACCGCCGCCTCACGGGCGCGGGAAACGGCCGTTTCCGTGGCCGATATGCGCGCGCCGTTTTCAGCGACGTTTTCGATCATCGTCTGAATGGCGCGGGAGGTTTCAACAAGGGCTTCGGCCTGTTGGCGGGAACGCTCGGCAATCGAGCGGCCCATATCGGCAAACCGCGCGCCCAGCGCCTCAGCCTCGCCGATGCTGCTCTGTGCCTCGATCAGCGATGCGCCAATCGTTTCCAGAGCCGCATTGAAGGACGCCGCAACATCGCGATAGGCTTCCGGCACATCGCGGCCGATACGGGCCTGCAAATCGCCCGCGGCAAAGGCCGTCAGCGCCGTGCCCAGCAACCTCGCCGCTTCCGAGCGGTCATTGTCGCGCTGTTGCGCCAGTTCGCGGCCGTGGCGCAGGCGCAATTCGTTAAAGCGCAGCGAGACGGCGATTTCGGTATCGACCATGACCAGACGGACGACATTCTTGACCGCTTCCGCCAGTTCGCGGCTCTTTTTGCGGTTTCCGGGCAGGATGGAGCGCGGTGCGTGTTCGGCCACCAGCCCGCCGACGAGATGTTCCAGAACCACCGCATGGCTGGCGATCTGCCAGCGCGGATCGAGCCCCATGCGGCTGGCATTGTCGGAAAGAACCTTCACGCGCTCTGCATAGAGCGCATCGAAACGCGCATCGGTCAGAACGCTCCAGTGCGAGGATTGCAGATCGTGCAAGCGCTCGAGCTGGTTTTCACTTTCGAAAGACGGGGAACAGTCCGGCATGGACTGGAAACGGGTCATCACGTCCCGCAACCCGGCCTTGACGTAAGGCTCCAGCATGCTGCGATAGCTGCGCAGGAAATCGGACTGCGTCTCGTCGAGGCCGGCAAAACGCAACCGTCCCGCCAGGCTTCCGCCTGCCGATCTGCGCGCTTGATCTGATGGCAAGTCCTGCCCCAACCGACATCCCCAACAACATGACGGCCGGCGAAACCCGGCCAATTTTGCCAAGGTTCAGAATGCCAGCACCCTAAGGGGATTTTTGAACGAACATACCCATCGCGGACGATGCGGCATCGACGCTTGCCAGACCTTCTTGAACCAAGAAACGAAAATACCGGATCGGCACCGGTACGGCAGTGCGGCGTCATGCCTGGAAGGGGAGAGAACCCCATTCCGCCGTCGAAATACCATCAATCTTTATGGTTAATTCCTTGCTTGAAAGTTAAGAAACAAAGGCGACGGCGTCAAACGGTAAAATTTGTAAAAGCTTTTAGCCAATGGCGCCCTCACTTTGCCGCAAACGCACAAAAACAAAAATGAATCGAACACGGTCGGCGCTTTTTCCCGCACGCGCGCTGGACAAGCATGTCAGGCTTCCCCTAAAACAAATCAACACGATATTCGCTCAACGGTGACGCTTAAAGAGACCTTTACGATCAAGGAGATGCCAACTTGCCATGGATGGAGAAAGGCCGCAGTTCAAGGCGCCATCCGCAAGTGCTGATCGGTATCGTGGTCGCGAGCCTGCTCGTCATGATCGGCTTTCAAGCCCAGGCTGGCGTCAAGACCCTTTCCAAAACCAGCCGCCTTGAGCGATTGCAGAGCGTCGATCCGGGCCGTTCGGTTTCTCTTCGCGAAAAAGCTTGCGATAGCGGCAACGATTTCGGCTGCAGGACCCGCGACACCGGTTCGGACTTTCGTTATAGCGAATTCGCTTCATTCGCCCCGAACCTCAGGGATGACGCCGAAGTCTCGCTCGCTGCTGTTGCCATCGTGCCACAAACTTCCCGAGACTTTGCCAGTGTGGTTCCACGCGCGCCTCCGCATATTATGTACTAGTCATTCCGGCGGTCAGCATCATCAGGTTCATCGCGAACCTTGAGGGATCGGAGGCGTCGGAAACCCGCCGTAGGCTCCCATTCCAGAGAGAAAACCGCCGCCGCATATGACACTTGCAACCATTCTTCCATTCATTGTCGCATTGCCCTTCGTCGGCGCGCTCCTGACGGCTTTCATGCCGCGTGAGGGTGCGGCCGCCGGTCCCGCCGCCGTCGCGGGCGCAGTCGCCCTTTTCGGCCTTGTCAGCAGCATCTTTCTTTATACAAGCGTCAGCGGTGGCGCGGTCCTTAAATATGATGTGGAATGGCTGCCCCAGCTCGGCCTGAACTTTACCCTGCGGCTGGACGGATTTGCCTGGATTTTCACGATGCTGATTACCGGCATCGGCCTGCTGGTGGTGCTCTACGCCCGCTATTACATGTCGGCCGAAGACCCGATCCCGCGCTTCTTTGCCTTCCTGCTCGCCTTCATGGGTTCGATGATTGGCGTGGTGCTCTCCGGCAACGTCATCCTGCTGTCGATCTTCTGGGAAATGACCAGCATCTTTTCGTTCCTGCTGATCGGATACTGGCATCAGAACGCCGGCGCACGCGACGGCGCGCGCATGGCGCTGACCGTGACCGGGATCGGCGGCTTCAGCCTGCTGGCCGGTTTGCTGATCCTCGGGCACATGGCGGGAAGCTATGACCTCGACAAGATCATCGAGGCAGGGGCCACCATCCGCGCCCATTCTCTCTATCTACCGGCGCTCATCCTTATCCTCGGCGGTGCGCTGACCAAGAGCGCACAGTTTCCGTTCCATTTCTGGCTGCCCAACGCCATGGCGGCGCCCACACCCGTTTCCGCCTATCTGCATTCGGCCACCATGGTGAAGGCCGGAGTTTTCCTGCTGGCGCGGTTCTGGCCGGTGCTGGCGGGCACGCCGGAATGGTTCTGGCTGGTGGGTGCGGCCGGCATCATAACCCTGCTGCTCGGCGCCTATTTTGCCATGTTCCAGCAGGATCTGAAGGGGCTGCTGGCCTATTCCACCATCAGCCATCTCGGCCTCATCACCACGCTGCTCAGCCTCGGCAGCCCGCTTGCGGCGGTTGCGGCCATCTTCCACATGGTCAACCACGCCACCTTCAAGGCCTCGCTCTTCATGGCGGCCGGCATCATCGACCATGAAACCGGCACCCGCGACATGCGGCGCTTAAGCGGGCTTTACACCTATATGCCGGCGACCGCGACGCTCGCCATGGCGGCGAGCGCGGCCATGGCTGGCGTGCCGCTGTTCAACGGCTTCCTTTCCAAGGAAATGTTCTTTGCCGAAGCCGTCGAAACCCATGCCGACTCGCTCCTGGATCGGGCGCTGCCCTATGTCGCGACGCTGTCGGGCGCATTCGCCGTCGCCTATTCGCTGCGCTTCATCCACACGGTCTTCTTCGGCCCCAAGCCCGTCGATCTGCCGAACCCGCATCCGCACGAGCCGCCGCGCTGGATGCGCTTCCCCATTGAATTCCTCGTCTTTGCCTGCCTGATCGTCGGCATCGTTCCGAGCCTCTCCATCGGCCCGTTCCTGCATTCGGCCGTGCTTTCCGTTCTCGGCGCGCAAACGCCGGTCTACAGCCTGTCGATCTGGCACGGTTTCAACCTGCCGCTGATCATGAGTATCGCGGCGCTGATCGGCGGGGTTACGATCTATGCCCTGCTCGGCGGTTATTTCTCGCGCTGCGACGACGGCCCGCCGGTCTTCCGGCATTTGCGGGGACAGCGCATCTTCGAGCGCATTCTCGTCACCGTATCCTGGAAATGGGCGAGGTGGCTGGAAAGCACGCTCGGCACGCGGCGTCTGCAGCCGCAGCTGAGGCTTCTCATCCTCGTGGCGCTTCTTGCCGGTTTCTCGCCGCTCTTCCTTTCGGAATTCTCCCTCTCGCTGCCACGCGTCACGACCTTCGATCCGATCTTCGCCATTCTCTGGCTGATCGGCATGATCGCGGCCATGGGTGCGGCCTGGCAGGCGAAATATCATCGCCTCGCCGCGCTTGTCATGCTGGGCGTCTCGGGACTTGTCACTTGCCTCACCTTCGTGTGGCTTTCCGCGCCGGATCTCGCCATCACCCAGCTTCTGGTGGAAATCGTCACCACGGTTCTCATCCTGCTCGGTCTCAGATGGCTGCCGAAACGCTTCGAGAAAGTCGACAGCAGCAACGAGTTCCCTGCGCAGCTTCGCCGCGCCCGTGACTTCCTGCTGGCGGCCGCAAGCGGCATCGGCATGTCCGTCATCGCCTATGCCGTGATGACGTTGCCCGTGCCGAACGCGATTGCGACCTATTTCCTCGAACGCGCCTATACCGAAGGCGGCGGCACCAATGTCGTCAATGTCATTCTGGTCGATTTCCGCGGCTTCGATACCTTCGGTGAAATTGCGGTTCTGGCCATCGTCGCGCTCACCGTCTTTGCGCTGCTTCGCCGTTTCCGCCCCGCCCATGAAAGTGTCGGAGTGCCGGAACAGCAGCAGATGCAGAACGCCTTCGATGCCGAACGGCCGGACCGCAGCAAGGGCGATACGGTCCGCGACTATCTCTATGTGCCGTCCATCGTGATGCAGTGGATGTTCCCGGTCATCATCACCTTCTCGATCTTCCTTTTCATGCGCGGGCACGACCTGCCGGGCGGCGGCTTTGCGGCCGGCATCACCATGGCCATCGGCTTCCTGCTGCAATATCTCGCCGGCGGCGCACGCTGGGCGGAGGACCGCATCCGCATCCTGCCGCTGCGCTGGATGGGTTTCGGCCTTTTGATGGCGGCGGCGACGGGTATCGGCTCATGGTATTTCGGCTACCCGTTCCTGACCTCCTATTTCCAGTACACGGAGATACCCTATATCGGCAAAATGCCGACCGCTTCCGCCCTGCTGTTCGATCTCGGCGTGTTCTCGCTGGTCGTCGGCTCCGTTGTTCTTATCCTGATAGCACTGGCACACCAATCGTTGCGCAACTACCGCGTTCGCACGCCTGAAGCCGCAAGAGCGGAGGACGTGTAATGGAACTCATTCTCGCCATCGGCATCGGCATCATGACCGGCTCCGGCGTTTGGCTGGTGCTGCGCCCGCGCACCTATCAGGTCATCGTCGGGCTTTCGCTGCTGTCTTACGCTGTCAATCTCTTCATCTTCGGCGTCGGCGGCATCAAGACCAACGCGCCGCCGGTGCTGGTCAACGGTGTCGACAGCTCCACGCTGGCCGACCCCGTGCCGCAGGCTCTGGTGCTGACGGCCATCGTCATCGGTTTCGCCACCACCGCATTGTTCCTCGTCGTGCTGCTTGCCGCCCGCGGCCTCACAGGCACCGACCATGTGGACGGGAGGGAGACGAAATGATGTCTTTCCCCTTCCACATCGTCATAGCGCCTATCCTGCTGCCGCTGATTACCGCGGCCCTTCTGCTGTTCTTCGACGAGCGCCAGCGCGTGGCGAAGGCCGCCATCAGCCTCACCTCTACCGTGCTGTTGCTGGTGGTCGCCATATTGCTGTTCCGCGAGGTGAACTCGACGGTCAATACAGAGATCGCCGCCGTGGTTTCGAGCGGCGTCTATCTGCTCGGCAACTGGCCGGCGCCCTTCGGCATCGTGCTCGTCGCCGACCGTCTTTCAGGCCTGATGGTGCTGCTGACGGCGCTGCTTGCCATTCCCTCCTTGGTCTATTCGATGGCGAAGTGGCACAGGTCGGGCGCGCATTTCCATTCGCTGTTCCAGATGATGCTGATGGGTGTCAACGGCGCGTTCCTGACCGGGGACCTGTTCAATCTCTTCGTGTTCTTCGAAGTGATGCTGGCGGCTTCCTATGGCCTGCTGCTGCATGGTTCCGGCCAGCAGCGCGTGAAGGCAGGGCTGCATTACATCGCCATCAACCTTGTCGCCGCGCTGTTCTTCCTGATCGGCGTCAGCCTCATCTATGGCGTGACAGGCACACTGAACATGGGCGACCTCGCCCATCGTATCGAGGGCCTCAACCCCGATCAGCGTATGCTCTTGGAAACCGGCTCTGCCGTCCTCGGCATCGCCTTTCTGGTCAAGGCCGGCATGTGGCCGTTGAATTTCTGGCTGCCCTCCGCCTATGGTGCGGCGTCGGCCCCGGTGGGCGGGCTCTTCGCCATCATGAGCAAGGTCGGGATTTATGTCATCGCCCGCCTGTCCTTTCTGCTCTTCGGGCAGACGGCGGGAGAATCTGCCGGCTTCGGCCATGATGCCCTGCTTGTCGGCGGCATCGCCACCATCATTTTCGGGGCTATCGGCGTTCTGGCGTCGCAGGCGCTGGGGAGGCTTGCCGGTTTTTCGGTTCTCGTCTCGTCAGGAACGCTTCTCGCCGCCATGGGCACCGGCAATCCGACGGTTGCGGCCGGCGCGCTTTATTACATGGTCAGCTCCACCCTCACCATCAGTGCCTTCTTCATGCTGATCGAACTCGTGGAGCGCGGACAGGATGCGGGCGCAAACGTTCTTGCCGTGACCATGGAGGCCTATGGCGAGGGCGAGGAAGAAGAGGAGGAAGAAGAAGTCGGGGTGACCATGCCCGCCACCATAGCGGTGCTCGGCGCCTGTTTTGCGGCCTGCGGCATTCTTCTCGCCGGCCTGCCGCCGCTTTCGGGCTTCATCGCCAAATTCTCGATGCTGACCGCCATTCTCAACCCTTCCGGGCTTGGCGCCAATGACAGCGTTTCCACGCTCTCCTGGTGGCTGGTTTTCCTGATCGTCTTTGCCGGTTTCGCTTCGCTGATCTCGATGACCCGTGCCGGCATCCGCACCTTCTGGGCTTCCATTGAAGGCACCGTGCCGCGCGTGCTCGTCATCGAAATCGCGCCCATCATGCTGCTGCTCGGGCTGACACTTGCCATGACCGTGCAGGCGGGTCCGGTGATGCGCTACATGCAGGAGACGGCGCGTATTCTCGACCTGCCGGCGAGTTATATTCAGGGCGTGATTTCCGCACCGCGAGCGGGTACCAATCCGGAGGCCGAACCATGATGAGCCGTCTCCTGCCCTACCCGCTGCTGACGATCTCGCTGATCTTCTTCTGGCTGACGATCAACAGCTTTTCGCCGGGGCATTTGCTGCTTGGCACCGGTGTCGCGCTCATCGCCTCCTGGGCGATGGCGTCGCTCAGGCCCGCCAAGCCGCGCATCCGCAACTGGCACAAGCTCGCGATGCTGATCCTGATCGTGCTTTACGATATCATCAGGTCCAATATCTCGGTCGTGAAGATCATCCTGTTCAAGCGCGAAAGGGACCGCAAATCCGGCTTCCTGGCGGTGCCGCTCGATATTCGCGACCCGATGGCGCTGGCCGTTCTGGCGACGATCCTCACCTCGACGCCCGGAAGCGCATGGCTCGAATATAATTCCAGCCAAGGCACGCTTCTGCTTCACGTTCTCGACGATGTGGATGAGGCGGCCTGGATAAGCCTTATCAAGAACCGATATGAAAAACTGCTGATGGAGATATTCGAATGAGTTCGATTATTCTTTTCTGGTCCTTTTCGCTGGCGCAGCTGATGCTCGCCATCGCCATGGCGATCTCCGTCTATCGTATCGCCATCGGCCCGCGCGCGCAGGACCGCGTGCTGGGCATGGATACGCTCTATGTCAACGCCATGCTGCTTCTCCTGACATTCGGCCTGCGCACCGGCAATGACATCTACTTCGAGGCATCGCTGCTGATCGCCATCCTCGGCTTCGTCTCAACCGTCGCCCTTTCCAAATTCCTGATGCGCGGCGAGGTGATCGAATGAGCGAGGCACACGAATTCCCGCTCTGGGCGGCCATTGCCGTGGCCTTCTTCGTGCTGCTCGGCGCCTCGCTGACGCTGATCGGCACCATCGGCTTTGCCAGACTGAACAGCTTCTATGAGCGTCTGCATGCGCCCACGCTCGGCACCAGCTGGGGCACCGGCGGCATTGTCATGGCCTCGATCATCTATTTCTCCGTCTCCGGCGACCGCTTCGCCTTCCACGAAATCTTCATCGGCATTTTTATGACGGTGACGACCCCGGTTTCCCTGATGCTGCTGGGGCGCGCTGCGCTTTATCGCGACCGGGCAGAACAGAATTCGGATAATCGGGAGCATCTTTAGGCTAAAGCTCTTTTCGGCGGCGAAGTTCTGCGCGCACTCGTCGCCATTTGCCTTGTTCGAAATTTTGGGAATATCGCCAAGCGCGATCTTCCTCGATAACCGCGAATTCCTCGGCAGCATTCCCATATGTCTTGCTTAAGACATCGGCGAGGCGCGTTATCTCGGCGCGCGGGATAAGCATGGGCCGCACAGCTTGCTGCCAAATGACATACATAAAAGCGGAAAATCCACACGCTCCAATCACCACGATTGAAAACCAGCTCGATACGGATAGTTCCATGACTGCACTCCATGGCTATTCCGCAAGACGTTATCCCATAATGGGATAATTCCAAATCAGGATTAATCCGTGAGCTCCTAAAATTTCAGGGTTCTGGAGCTCGTGACGAAGTCTACACATACACCCGAGTACCAGCTTCTTGTTGAAATACTGACCGATACGCGGCGAAAAGCGGGCCTGACACAACAGCAGGTCGCAGATCGGTTGGGCAAGCCACAGTCATATGTCGCAAAGGCCGAAGGCTCTGAAAGACGAATAGACGTCGTTGAATTTGCAAAATTGTCGGCCGCAATGGGCGAAGACCCGACCGCGCTTCTTCAGCTGTTACTCACAAGAATGGAGGAACGAGGCGTTCCTCTCTGATCAAGACTGTTTCGAAGCAATAACTTTGCGAAAAGTGAGGGAAATTCGTCTGCTTCGGGCTGTCCTAACTCCATTCACGATATCCGATTTTCGAGCCGGAATTTCATGGGTCCACCCGTAGCGGCCAACGTCTCTCAGCAAGATGCCGGAGCGAGGTTGAAGCAAGACGCCGCATATGGCTGGCCCACGCAATTCGCGGAAAACCATCTCGCAGGCAGATAGAAGGCTTAGCGATACGATCCCATCGTTAAAACAGGGCACACAATCGACATGCGCGCTGATGCCCTGCCCGGGAAGATATTCGTTCGCGATAACCTGATCGGGCAAATCCCGGCAATAACCTGTGGTAACCAACCGCTCCGCGAACACGCCAAGCCATGGCGGCAACGGCCCGATATACGCATCCGCGGTAACAGCGCGCGCTTTATAGTCGTACCGATAACCGAAATGCTGCACGCGGCGTTTCAACTCCGTGCTCCACACACCCGCATCCAGTTTGTCAGCGACGGCGATCTCCTCCTCTGGAGAGAGAAAGCCGTCAAAATAGACAATGACGGGAGGTAGAAGAGGTGGGCTTGTGACACGATCCATTTGCGGGCTGCTCTCCAACTGCCTGCAACAAAAAGGGTTGGCCTATGGTTACACCGGGCCTATCAAAAGCATATGATGGCGGTAGCTACTCATCGAAATTTGCCTGCAAATGGACAAGCCGTCCATGCGCACAATCCATCAACAATGCAATTGGAGATAAATGGTGCCCGGAGGCGGATTTGAACCACCGACACGCGGATTTTCAATCCGCTGCTCTACCAACTGAGCTATCCGGGCACTTCAGGTCCTTGAAGAACCTCCGCTTTTGGCGGGCGGGGCTGTTTGGTGCCCCGAAAGTGAGCGGGGTTATAACATCTTGTTCGGACATGGCAAGCGCCATCGCGAAGTTTTTTGACAGTTTTTTCACGGCGCCTGTGGATGGCTGAAAAGTCCGCCCGGCGAAGGCCGGATTGCGGCGGAAAACCCGCTCCTGGGCATCCGCCGGGCCAGCGGGTGCCGGCGCGGCAGGTAGCGACTTACGCCCCCTCATTGCGTCGTGCGGCAAGGCCAAGCGCGAAAGGCACAACGGCCACCAGCGCCGCCATGACGGGCGAGGAAGCGAAGATGCGGCTGGCAAGCGAGGTGACGGCCACGGAGCGCACCACCGTCATCAGGCGGGAATTCTCGCCGTCGCGCGCGTGGTGGGGCCGTGCGGGCGCGTGGCGGGAATGCTGGGCAGCCTCCAGCCGTTCGACATCGCGGCAGATCTTGTCGACCTGTTTGCGAAGCTCGTCCAATTCGGCGCGCAGCGACGGGTCGATGGTATTTGCGGTCCGCGTTCTCCTGGCTGCGGGCTTTTCCGCCTTTGCTTCGGCAGCTACAGCTTCGGCCTCTTCCTCCAGTTCGGCCAATTCGTCGTCCAGGTCGGATGGCTTGTCGAAACCGTGGGATCGCAGTGGTGCTTTCATCGTTGTCTCCTGACGCATGCTGAATTGCTGCGGCGGGCAGTTTTGCCCGGTCAGCCCCTTCAACGTCTCAACTGAGCAAAGGATGCACGGAAAGCGGGGAGGCAGGCATAATAAAACAGGCCCCGAAGGGCCTGTTCAATGTCTCGCGTGAAGCCTCAGGCCGCCTTGGCGGCGCTGGCATAAGGATCGAAGCGACCGTAGAAGGTCTCGCCCTTGGCGGCCATCTCCTTCAGCAGCGGCGTCGGCTTGAAGCGTGGGCCATAGGTCTCGCTGAGCTTTTCGGCGAGTGCCACGAAGGTCTTGACGCCCATGCCATCGATGTAGGACAGCGCGCCGCCGGTATAGGGTGCAAAGCCGAAACCGAGGATGGAGCCGACATCTGCCTCACGCGGATCGGTGACGATGCCTTCTTCCACCGTGCGGGCGGCTTCCAGCGCCACGGTGACGAGGAAGCGCTGTTTCAGCACCTCCATATCCACGTCCTCGGGCTTCTGCTGCGGATAGAGATCCTTCAGGCCGGGCCAGAGGGACTTCTTGGCGGGCTTTTGCGGGTAGTCGTAAAAGCCTTTGGCGTTCTTGCGGCCGAACCGGCCCTCGCCTTCCACCAGCTTCTTCACGAGTTCCATATGGCGCGGATCAACCGCCTTTTCGCCGAGATCGGCGACGGTGGCTTTCAGGATCTTGTAGGAAAGATCGATCGCCACCTCGTCGTTCAGCGCCAGCGGGCCGACCGGCATGCCGGCGAATTTAGCGGCATTTTCGATCATGGCGGGCGGAACGCCTTCGATCAGCATGTCGTAACTTTCCGCCATATAGCGCAGCACGCAGCGATTGACGAAGAAGCCGCGTGTATCGTTGACGACGATCGGCGTCTTTTTGATTTTCGCCACGTAATCCAGCGCGACGGCGAGCGCCTTGTCGCCCGTTTCCTTGCCAAGGATGACTTCCGTCAGCATCATCTTCTCGACAGGCGAGAAGAAGTGGATGCCGATGAAATCCACCGGGCGCTTGGAGTTCTTCGCAAGACCAGTGATTGGCAAGGTAGAGGTGTTGGAAGCGAAGATCGCTCCTTCAGGCAACACGGCTTCCACGGCCTCGATGACGGCCTTCTTCACGTCGCGGTCCTCGAACACGGCTTCGATGACGAGATCGGCGTCGGAGAGCGCGGCGTAATCCGCTGTCGGGGTAACGAGGTCGAGCAGGGCCTTGCCTTCATCCTGCGTCAGCCTGCCCTTGGTTATGGCGGCCTTGACGCTTTCCTCGCAATGGCCCTTGCCCTTGTCGGCGGCTTCCTGATCGCGATCCACCAGCGTGACGGGGATACCGGCTGCGGCGGTGACATAGGCCACGGCAGCACCCATGAAGCCCGCGCCGACGACGCCGACCTTCTTGAATTCAGTCTTCGGCTGGCCGGCCGGGCGGCGCGCGCCCTTGCCCAGTTCCTGCATGGAAATGAACAGCGAGCGGATCATGCCGAAGGCTTCCTTCGAGCGAAGGATTTCGGTGAAATAACGCTGCTCGACCTTCAGTGCCGTATCGAAGGGCAATTGCAGGCCTTCATACACGCATTTCAGGATGGCGAGGGCGGCCGGATAGTTACCGGCGCTTTCGCGGCGCAGGATGGCCGGTGCGGCCGGCCAGAGCTGGGCTGCGGCCGGCGTCCAGATGCCGCCGCCGGGGGCCTTGAAGCCCTTTTCATCCCAAGGTGCGACCGGCTTCAGGCCGTCCTTGATCATCTGCTTTGCGGTTGCGACCAGCTGATCCGGCTCCACCACCTGATGAACCAGCCCCATGGCCTTGGCGCGCGCGCCGGTCAGCGACTGGCCGGTCGTCATCATCTGCAAGGCGGATTGCGCGTCCGTCAGGCGCGAGACGCGCTGGGTTCCGCCGGCACCGGGGAAGATGCCGACCTTGACTTCCGGCAGAGCGATCTTGAGGCTCTTGGCACTGGAGGCCACGCGGCCATGGCAGGCAAGCGAAAGCTCAAACGCGCCACCCATGCAGGTGCCATTGATGGCCGAGACCCACGGCTTGCCATTGGTCTCGATCTTGCGGAACAGGCCGGTCATGCGACCGACGAGTTCGAACAGCTTCGCCGCGGCAGCGTCGGGGCTTTTCGCCTTTTCGTCATTATAAAGGGCGAACATGGACTTCAGCATCGACAGATCGGCACCGCCGGAAAAGCTGCTTTTGCCCGAAGTGAAGACGACGCCCTTGACCGCGCCATCGGCAACGGTGGCATCGACAATGGCGTTCAGTTCCTCAAGAACCTCTGACGTGAAGACATTCATGGATTTTTCCGGCATGTCCCAGGTGACGAGGGCAATGCCGTCTGCGTCCGTCTCGATGGTGAAATTGGTGTAAGTGCTCATTTGGGATTCCTCTTCCCTCAAATTTCCCTGCGGTTACGACAGTCCGATTGCAAGGCCGATACAACTGACCACAAGAACGAGAAACACGATCAAGCCCCAACGCTCTGCCCGGAGCCGTCGGATGTGGACAGCGGAAACAGGGCGGATGGACGCCCTATGATCCTGTGCCATATCCTTTTCCAGATTGTGCCGCGCCAGTTGCTGTTCGATCTCATTCTTGGGCCGCTCGTAAACCTCGCGCCTCATGGCCTGCCTCAAACCCGCTCGATAACCGTCGCCGTGCCCATGCCCGCGCCGATGCAGAGTGTGACGAGCGCGGTGTTCAGATCGCGCCGCTCCAGCTCATCCAGGACAGTACCGAGGATCATCGCGCCGGTTGCGCCGAGCGGATGGCCCATGGCGATGGCGCCGCCATTGACGTTCATCCGATCATGGCTGATGTCGAAAGCCTGCATGTAACGCAGGACGACGGCGGCGAAGGCTTCGTTGAGTTCGAAAAGATCGATATCGGCAAGCGACATGCCGGTCTTTTTCAGAAGCTTTTCGGTGACGTCCACCGGGCCGGTCAGCATCAGCGCCGGATCGGAACCGATATTGGCGAAAGCCCTGATGCGGGCGCGGGGTTTCACACCCATCGCCTCGCCGCCCGCCTTGGAGCCGACCAGCACGGCGGCGGCACCATCGACAATGCCGGAAGAGTTGCCGGCGTGGTGCACGTAGTTGATCCGCTCCACCTCCGGGTGGGCCATGATGCCGACGGCTTCAAAGCCACCCATTTCACCGGGCATCTGGAAGGAAGGATTGAGGGAGGCAAGCGCCTGCATATCGGTACCGGGGCGCATGTGCTCGTCGCGATCAAGGATCGTCAGACCGTTCTGGTCCTTCACCGGAATGACCGACTTGTTGAAATAGCCCTTTTCCCAGGCATGCGCCGCGCGCTTCTGGCTCTCGACGGCATAAGCATCGACATCGTCACGGGAGAAGCCGTATTTGGTGGCGATGAGATCGGCCGAGACGCCCTGCGGCATGAAGAAGGCCGGGAAGTTGACCGAGGGGTCCATGTACCAGGCGCCACCAGACATGCCCATGCCGACGCGCGACATGCTTTCGACGCCGCCGGCGATGACGATATCGTCCGAGCCGGCCTTGACCTTGCCGGCTGCGAAGTTGATGGCATCGAGACCCGAGGCGCAGAAGCGCGAGATCTGCATACCCGGCGCCTTGTTGGAGTAACCGGCTTCGAAGGCGGCGGCTTTCGGGATCACCGCGCCGGCATCCATAACAGGATCGACGCAGCCCATGATGATGTCATCGACAGCAGAGGTGTCGAGCCCGTTGCGATCGCGGATGGCTTCCAGCGTCTTGGCGGCCAGGCGAACGGAGGGCACCTCATGCAGGCTGCCATCCTTCTTGCCGCGTCCGCGTGGGGTGCGGACATGGTCGTAGATAAATACGTCGGTCATAAACTCTCTCCCTGCGGCGTGTTTACCGCCAACCTTCTCAGAATGCTTCCGCAGCCAGTTCCATCATGGTGTCCGCGCCGGTTTCGATGCGGGCCTTGCGCAGCGCCGTTTCCGGCATGATGCGCTCCATGTAAAACTTCGCCGTGACAAGCTTGGTCTTGAGGAAATCCTCATCCGAAGTGCTGCCTGACGCAAGCGCTTCGCTGGCGGCCTTCGCCATGCGCGCCTGCATGTAGCCCAGCACCACGATGCCGAAGAGATGCATATAATCGGTCGAACCGGCCCCGGCATTGTCGGGCTTGGCCATGGCGTTCTGCATGAACCACATGGTTGCGGCCTGCAGGTCGTTCAAGCCCTTCTTCAGGCCCTTGGTGTAAAGGCTGAGCTTTTCATCAGCGCGGTTTTCCTCACAGAAATCGCCGATTTCCTTGAACAGTGCCATGACGGCGCGGCCGCCATTCATGCCGAGCTTGCGACCGACCAGATCGAGCGCCTGAATGCCGTTGGCACCTTCGTAGATCATGGTGATACGCGCATCGCGGACATATTGGCTCATGCCATGTTCCTCGATGTAGCCATGGCCGCCGAAGACCTGCTGCGCCATCACGGCGTGGTCGAAGCCCTTGTCAGTAAGCACACCCTTGAGGATCGGCGTGACGAGGCCGAGCAGGTCATCCGCTGTCTGGCGCTCCTTCTCATCGGTTGAGCGATGGGCGATGTCGGATTGCAGCGCCGTCCACAGCAGGAAGGCGCGGCCCGCCTCGTTATAGGCCTTGATGGTCATCAGCGTGCGGCGGATATCCGGATGCACGATGATCGGATCGGCCTTCTTGTCCGGGAATTTCGCGCCGGAAAGCGAGCGGCCCTGAATGCGCTCTCGGGCATATTCGACAGCGTTCTGATAGGCGATCTCACCGACGGAAAGACCCTGCAGGCCGACGCCAAGGCGGGCCTCGTTCATCATCACGAACATGGCCGACAGGCCCTTGTTCTCCGCACCCAGGAGATACCCCGTCGCACCATCATAGTTCATGACGCAGGTGGCGTTGCCGTGAATGCCCATCTTGTGTTCGATGGCGCCGCAGGTGACGCCGTTGCGCTCGCCGAGCGTGCCGTCTTCCTTGACCAGGAACTTCGGCACGATAAACAGCGAAATGCCCTTGGTGCCTTCTGGCGCACCTTCGATGCGGGCGATCACCAGATGAACGATATTGTCAGTCATGGAATGTTCGCCGGCGGAGATGAAGATCTTCTGACCGGAAATCTTGTAGCTACCATCGCCTTGCGGCACCGCCTTGGTGCGCAGAAGACCGAGATCGGTGCCGCAATGGGGTTCGGTGAGGTTCATGGTGCCGGACCACGTTCCCTCGACCATCTTCGGCAGATAGGTTTCTTTCTGCTCCTGCGTGCCATGGACGAGGACGGCAGCGATGGCGCCCTGCGTCAGGCCGGGATACATCATCAAGGAAAGGTTGGCGGACGACATATATTCGCCAATGGCGGCATGCAGCGTGTAGGGCAAGCCCTGTCCGCCAAATTCCGGCGGCACGGCAAGACCGATCCAGCCGCCCTCGCAATAGGCGTCATAGGCATCCTTGAAACCATCCGGCACCGAAACCGAACCGTCATCGGCGCGCTTGCAGCCCTGTTGATCACCGGAAAGGTTGAGCGGGAAAAGCCGCTCTTCGGCAAGCTTTGCGGCTTCACCGGTAATGGCCTCGATCATATCGGGGGTTGCGTCCTCGAAGCCGGGCAGGTTGTTATACCGCTCGAGGCCAAGAACGTCGTTCAGGATAAAAAGCGTGTCTTTAACTGGGGCCTTGTAAACAGGCATTACCGATGTTCCTCCGCATCGTGGGCGCCGACGATAATCCGGCCGATATGGGATGACAATATTTGACGTGCGCGTAAACGTCAAATAAATTTCGGCGGAATATTCCTTCTCCTTTTTCGCGCAACGTATATCCGGCCCGGCGTCAGGCGGCCATGCGCCGTAAAAGTTAAAAAATTCCGACCATAGTTAACCACTTCTTTACCACGTTTCGTGAATTCTCCCGACAGAGGTAACTGCTTCGTACTCGGCGCATTTTCCTCAAAGGGGGCAAATACCGGCTCTGGAATTGCTGCATGTTGCGGCGACGGCGTGTTCAGGCAGGCAACGTCGCGACATATAACCGGGCACAGCGGGCGGAAGCGAAGCGAGCGAAAAGATGAACGGATTGCGATCGAAAAACCAACAGCCAAGCGACAGGTCGTCTCTTGATGCTCTCAATCGCACCATTGAAGGCCTTGAAGCCCGCATCGAGGGGCTGATGAGCCAGAAGTTCCCGCGCGATCCGCGATCCGCGAGCGCTCAGGCGGAGTCCAAGACCGAGCCCTATGCCGCGTCGCGTGAGCCCCGCGCTGCCGTTACGCCACCGCAGCTTGATCCCGTCAACGAAATCCGCCAGCGCCAGCGTCTTCTCGAGGCAAGCTTCCAGCGCCCGCAGGAACCCGCCGTCCGCCCGGAACGGACGATTACCCGGCCGCTCGCGCCGGCATATGGCTCGAGGGAAACCCAGCAGACGGCCGCTCCCGCGCCGCGCGCCCGTGCCATGCCGCCCCATCAGGAACCGCAGCGCGATGACGCAGCCCTGCAGGAGATCGCCCAGGCGCTGGTCAATCTGCGACACGAGCTGAAGCACGATATTGCCGAGGGCGTTGCCCGCGAAGCGCAGGGACTGCGTGCCGAAATCCGCAATATCCGCGCGGTGGCGGAAGACCAGCAATTCATCGGCGACCTGCGCGACGACATCGCGCGGTTGGCCGGCAGCATCGACCAGCTCGGCAATCTGGCGTCCCCTGACGCTTATGGCCTGCGCAACGAATTCGAGGACCTGCGCGCCACCATCGACCAGCTGGCACGCGAAGACAGCGTACACCGGATCGAAAGCCGCTGGAACAATGTGGAAGACACGCTGCGCGGTTTCGACGCCGGCGCGTTGCAGGATGAGATCGTTTCGCTCGCTTATCGTCTCGATGACATCAAGACGCAGCTTGGCGGCATGAGCAACAATCCGGCCGTGCGCGTGCTCGAAGACAAGCTGATTGCGATTGCCAGTGCCGTGGAGCAGCTCGGCAAGCACATTCAGCCGAACGAAGCGGCCTTTACCGAACAGTTTTCCGGTCTCGACCAGCGGCTGGATGAAATCAGCCGCGCCATTGCCGCATCCGGCACGCGCGCCAATGCGCAGGCAACGGACAATGCGCTGGCGCAGCGTCTGGAGAACCGGCTGAACGGCCTTGCCGAACAGCTTGGCGACATCAACCGCCTTGCCGCCGCAAAACCTGAACCGGCGCCGGACCTCACCGCCCGCCTTGAAGCGCTGGCCGGCAAGATCGACGAACTCAGCACCGCCCGCGACGCCGCGCAGTTGCATGAGCGGCTGGACCAGCTGTCGCTGCTTCTGGAACGGTCGCAGCGCCCCTCGCAACAGGCGGAACTGACCTCTTTCCTCAGCGATATTTCCCGCAAGATCGACGCGCTGGATCACGGCGCCGTCAATGACGGCTTGGCTGAGCGGCTCGACCTGCTCTCCCGGCGGATCGAGGACCTCGATTATCGTTACAGCCAGCCGCAGCCGGCATCGGACCTCAGCGAAAGCGCTTTCTCGCGTCTGGAAGAGCGGCTCGGCAACATTGCCGCCCGCCTCGACGAGACCGCCCATGCCGCGCCCGCCGACAGCCATGCGCTCGCAAGCCTCGAAAACCAGATCGCCCATCTCTCGACGCTGATCAGCCAGCCGGTGCAGATGCAGGCCGCGGCCATGCCGCCTGAACTCGACGCCCGCATGGCGGCCATCGAAGACTACATGGCGTCCAACGACGAATATATCATCGAGGCAGCCCGGCAGGCGGCCGAGGCCGTTCTGGACGCCTATACCCGCAACAATCTCTCGGCCGGCGCAAACCTTGCCGACATGAGCATGCTGACCGATCTTGCGACCGATCTGCGCAGTCTCGAAGCCTTGAGCCGCAATACCGAAGAACGTACGCACCGCACATTCGAAGCGCTGCATGAGACGCTGGTGCAGATTGCCGGCCGGCTGGACAACCTCGACAATGCTCCCGTCTACCGCGAACAGGCCGCGCAGCGCAGCGTTGCGCAACCTGGGGCGGTCCCCGCGCGCGAACATGTGTCCATGCCGGCCGCCGTTTTCCCGGAAGAGGGTTATATTGCCGAAGAACAGGCCATTCTCGACGCCGACGAGAAGGATGCGGACGCCATCGAGCCTCCTGCTGCAGCGAAACCCGCGAAGGTGGAAAAAAAGAGCCTGCTCGCCGGCCTGACGAAGCGTTTCAAAACGGGTACTGCAAAGACCGTCAAAGCCGAAAAAGAACCGATATCGGCCTCCTCCTCCTCCCGCACGCAGGTTGAGCCCGCCCCGTCGCTCGATCCGATCGACGTTCTGCCTGCCGGTCAGGAGAACGAACTTCTGGAGCCTGGTTCGGGCGCGCCCGATATCAAGAAAATCCTCGAGCGCGTTCGCGCCAGCCAGGTGGCCGCCAGCGGCAAGGCCGCAGACGCTGAAGGACGGACGGATTTCATTGCCGCCGCCCGTCGTGCAGCGCAGGCCGCCGCCATGGAAACATCGCCGGAGAAGCTGGACACAAGCAAGAAGAGCCGCAAGACCGACACCTCCACGCTTTCGCGCTATCGTCGCCCGTTGCTGCTCGGCATCGGCGCCATTCTTCTGGCAATGATGGCCATGCCGCTCGTCAAGACACTGATCGGCGGCGCGGAAGCTCCGGCGCCGATCATCGAGCAGAAGACGGACCAGGGCCCGGTTTCCGCGCTTCCCGAAACGGGTGAGAAGGCCGTGACCATTCCATCCGATCTCGCCATCGATCCGGAACAGGCCGCATCCGCCGACAGCATCGAAAACACCGCACCGGCGGAAAATATCATCGATCCACGCACCATCGGCGGCGCGCCGCTGCCTGACGAGCCGCCGGTTGCCGACGTTCCCGCCGTGGATGCGGCAAATTCCGGCACCGTCGCGCAGAACGAACCCTCGGCTCCGGCACAGGTTGCCGCCACGACTGTTCCGGTCCAGGACGCCATCACCGTTCCCGCCGGCATCGAACCCGCTTCGCTTGCCGAAGCGGCCGCCAAGGGGGACACGCAGGCGCTGTTCGAGATCGCAGCCCGTTACACCGATGGCCGCGGCGTTGCCGCCGACCGCACCGAGGCGGCAAAGTGGTACAAACTCGCCGCAGATCGCGGCCTCGCACCCGCGCAATATCGCCTCGCCAATCTTTACGAGAAGGCGAACGGCGTCGAACGTAACCTTCCCGAAGCCAAGCGCTATTACACGCTGGCCGCGGAACAGGGCAATGCGGGCGCCATGCATAATCTCGCCGTCCTGCTCGCTTCCGATGCGGCCGGTCAGCCGGATTTCGCCGCCGCCGCGCAATGGTTCATCAAAGCCTCCGACCTCGGCGTTCGTGACAGCCAGTTCAATCTCGCTATTCTTTATGCACGCGGCAGCGGCGTGAAGCAGGACATCGAGGAATCCTACAAGTGGTTCGCCATCGCAGCCAAGGATGGTGACGCCGACGCCGCCCAGAAGCGCGACGAAGTGGCGGGGGCCTTGAACCCGCAGCAGCTTCAGAGCGCAAAGGCCAAGGTGGACGCCTGGAAGGTCAAGCCGCTTTCGGAAGACGCCAATAGCGTCAACCCGCCTGAGGAATGGGCTGGCAAGGAGGGCGTGAAGACCGCCTCCGTGGACATGGAAAAGGCGATCCGCAACATTCAGGCGATCCTGAACAAGAACGGTTTCGATGCCGGCCAACCTGACGGCAAGCTCGGCAAGAACACCGTGACGGCCATCAAGGACTTCCAGAAATCCGTGGGCCAGACCCCGGACGGGCGCATTACCAACGAACTGGTCACCGCGCTTCTCGCCCGCAACAAATAAACATTCAAGAACCGGCGAAGCGGCCCTTTGGCCGCTTTCGCTCAGCCCGGCGCAGGAATGTGGCCCGCTGCCGACACACGGCCGCTATCTTTCCAAATTATCAACGTATTTGCCGTTGAATGTTGACAGGTCAGGCCCTCGTGGGCATGACGGATGAAGATCGGGCATGCCCGGTCTTTTCAGACAGAAAGTGTAAATCGCGGCGCGGCCCCCTCACCCGGACAAGCCATGCCGCCCGGAACCATTTGCCCGAGGTCCGAGCCGTGACTGTCTATCTGCCGATCGCAGAACTGTCGGTGAATATTTTCATCATTCTCGGCATGGGCGCGGCCGTCGGTTTTCTGTCCGGCATGTTTGGCGTGGGCGGCGGCTTTTTGATTACCCCGCTTCTGATTTTCTACAATATTCCGCCTGTGGTGGCCGTGGCGACGGGCGCGAACCAGGTGGTGGCTTCCTCCGTTTCCGGCGCGATCACGCATTTCCGGCGCGGCACGCTCGATGTCAAGCTCGGCACCGTCCTGCTCGTCGGCGGTCTTGTGGGCGCGACGGTCGGCGTCTGGATATTCTCCTTCCTGCGCAGCATCGGCCAGCTCGATCTCATCGTTTCGCTCCTCTATGTCATCCTGCTCGGCGCCGTCGGCGGCCTGATGCTGAAGGAAAGCATTTCGGCGCTCCGCCGCGCTGCACGCAACGAAGCCGTGACGTTGCGCCGGCCGGGCCATCATAATTGGGTGCACCGCCTGCCGCTGAAAATGCGGTTCAAGAAATCGAAGATCTATCTTAGCATCATTCCCGTCGTCACGCTGGGTTTCGCCATCGGCATCCTCACCTCCGTCATGGGTGTCGGCGGCGGCTTCATCATGGTGCCGGCACTGATCTATCTTCTGCGTATTCCGACCAATGTGGTCGTCGGCACCTCGCTGTTCCAGATCATTTTCGTGACCGCCTATACGACCGTCGTTCAGGCAGCGACCAACTATTCCGTCGATGTGGTGCTGGCCTTCATCCTGATGGTGGCGGGCGTCATTGGCGCGCAATATGGCGTGCGCGTCGGCCAAAAACTGCGCGGCGAACAGCTGCGCGCCCTGCTGGCGCTTCTCGTCCTCGCTGTTGCGCTTCGCCTTGCCGTGTCGCTGGTGGTGCGCCCGGAAGACCTGTTTTCAGTCGCCGTTGGGGGGTTAGGTTATTGATCCGCCATTTGCTGCTTGCCGCCCTTGCGCTGGCCTCATGTCTTTCCCTCGGACAACCGGCTTCGGCCCAGACGCCGCCGCTTGCCCTGCCGCCCGGTCCGCAGCAGCCGCCGCTGCAGGAAAACATCGAAATCGGCGCATCGACCACCGAAATTCCCATCGCTTCGGATTTTCGCGGCGCGGATTTCACCCTCTTCGGCGCACTCAACAATACCGACCAGCTGCTGCTGGCCATCGGACAATATGACATTGTCGTAACGCTGGAAGGGCCGAGCGACTATATGACCGTGCGCAAGAAACAGCGCGTGGCGGGCATATGGATCAATACCAGTGCCATCACCTTCACGCCGCTGCCGGAATCCTATTCCATGGCCAGCACGCGCAATACCGCCGACATCGCCTCTCCCGGAACGCTCCGCGCCATGGGGCTCGGCGTTGACCATCTGTCACTGAAAAGCGCGGTCTTCTCCGGCGTGCCGGACAATGTTTTCGACTTTCAGGAGGCTTATCGGCGTCTGAAGCTTTCCAGCGGCATCTATCGCAACGACACAACCGGGGTGCGGCTGGAACGCACCGGCCTGTTCTGGGCGACTTTGCGCCTGCCGGCCAACGTGCCGAATGGCGTGCATACCGCCCGCGCCTATCTCTTCAAGAGCGGCAAATTCATCGCCCAGCGCGAACTGAAACTGCGCGTCGTCAAGACGGGCATGGAACAGGCGATCACCGATGCCGCGCATCAGACGCCGCTTGCCTATGGCGCGCTCTGCGTTCTGCTGGCAGTCGTGACCGGCTGGGGCGCCAGCATCATCTTCCGCAAGGACTGATCCTTTTTTCCCGAAAAAGAGAGTGTCTGCCGTCCCAGCCGGCGAAGATAGCATTCGCTTCCGCCAACGGTTTGCGGTAAAATTCAAGGCGTTACAACCCCGCACCCAGGTTATGGCGGTATGTGCGGTTGTGACGGGGATGAAAAGGAGAAATGTCATGTTCAAGCACATTCTCATTCCCACCGATGGCTCGCCGCTGGCGCAGATCGCAATCGACCAAGGGTTCGCTCTCGCCAGAGAGGCAGGCGCAAAGGTGACCGTGGTGACGGTATCGGAACCCTTTCACGTGATTGCCAGCGATGTCGAGGACATTGCCGCCATTGCAGAAGAGGAATTTCACCGCTGCGAGGAAGCGGAACATCTGCTGAGGGATACGCAGGCGCACGCCGCCGCCATGGGGCTCGATTGCGAGGCCCTGCTTGCGCGCGCGGGGCGGCCGGACGAAGCGATTATCGAAATCGCCGACAAGAGCGGCTGCGATCTCATCGCCATGGCCTCGCACCGACACAGGCGCTTCGTGGAGTTGCTGCTCGGCAGCGTCACGGCCAAGGTGCTCAAGAATTCTAAGATACCGGTGCTGGTCTACCGGCAATAGAGCATTTCCGGTAACTTCGTAGCGGTCTTACGTTCGGAAAATACGCTCAGCCGATGAGATTTGAAAATCGCACAGAATAGATGCGGTCCCGCCCCATCAGATGCGCGACGAGCGCGGCGTGATCGAAGAGGCCGCGCATCGCCTTATGGCGCAAATCCAGCCCGCCGCTCATCACCCCGAAAGCCGGCATCAACAGACGCGAACCGTCTGTGGCGAAACAGGGCCGTCGCACCGTCTTTTCACGGCGGCGGACCGTGGCGGAGGGATGCAGGTGCCCGGCGATTTCGCCGGCGGCATCACCCGGTTTCGGCTCGTGGCGGAAGACGAGAGCGCCGTAAAACATCTCGTCCACCGAAGAGCCCGGCAGATCGACCGTACCATCGGGATCATGGTTGCCGTTTATCCATATCCATTCGCGGCCACGCGCCATCTCGCGAATGAGTTCGCGCAGCGGCAGCGGCAGATGCTGCGAGCCGACGCGATCATGGAAATTGTCACCGAGGCTGACGACGATCCTCGGATCGTAGCGGCTGATCAGCGAGGACAGGATTTTAAGCGTGGCGATGGTGTCGTAGGGCGGCAGCATGGAGCCGCGCCGGGCAAAGGCCGCGCCCTTTTCCAGATGCAGATCGGAGACGACCAGCAGCGAGAGGTCAGGCAGATACAGCCCGCCCAGCGGGTCGCACCAGGCGGCAACGCCATTGATGACGGTGTCGCTGCCAAGGCATTCGAAGCCATTGGAAAATCTGTCGCTCAATGTCAGCCGGCTCAGCAATGTTGTCGTCGTTCCTTCAATGGGTCTTTCAGGACATCGCCTCGGCGATCAGCTCATCGGCGGCTTCCGCCAGCACATCGTCCATCGCTTCGCCCGCCACCGTCTCCCGGCCGATTTCCAGCATGACCGGAACGGCAAGAGGTGAGACATGCTCCAGCGCGCGATGCGTGGTGTGTCCCTTGATTCGCTTCAGCATATCTCCAAGACGGCCAATGTCCAAAAGTCCTGCCGCGGCATCGCGCCGCGTGGCTTCCAGCAGGATATGATCCGGCTCATGGCTGCGAAGAACGTCATAAATAAGATCGGCCGACACGGTCACCTGCCTGCCGGTCTTTTCCTTGCCGGGGTGGCGGCGTTCGATGAGGCCCGAGATGATGGCGCAGTTGCGGAAGGTGCGCTTCAGCATGAAGGATTCGTCCAGCCATGCTTCCAGATCGTCGCCCAGCATGTCCTCGTCGAGCAGGTCTGCAAGCGACAGGCGGCGGGATTTCAGCCGCATGCCGATATCTTCCATGGCCCAGATGGCGAGTGAATAATCGGTGGCGACGAAACCCATCGGCTTGGCGCCAGCCCGCTCCAGCCGCCTCGTCACAAGCATGCCGAGCGTCTGGTGCGCCAAACGCCCCTCGAAGGGATACATGACCATGAAAAAGCGCTTGCGGAAGGGAAAGGTTTCCACCAGCAGCTCGTCGCGCTTTGGGATGATCGACTTTTCCTTCTGGATTTCAAGCCAGTCACGGACCTGATCCGGCAATGCCTGCCAGCGGGCCGGATCGGCAAGCATGGAGCGCACCTGATCCGCCAGGTAGGTCGAGAGCGGAAACTTGCCGCCTGCATAGGAAGGAATCTTCGGATCGAGGGAGAAAGCCTGCGAAACCAGACATTCGTTCTCGCGGATACCTTCAAAACGCAGCACCTTTCCGGCAAACAGGAATGTGTCCCCCTGCACCAGCTGTTCGAGAAAATATTCCTCGACCTTGCCGAGTGACATGCCGCCGCGCCCGACCGTGCCCTTGGCGTTGCGCTTGACCATGCGGACATTGAGTTCTGCTGCCTCGACGATGGTGCCAAGGTTAAGGCGATATTGCTGGGCAACGGCTGGATTGGAAACGCGCCAGCGCCCATCCTTCATCTGACGGATGCGAGCATAACGTTCATAGGTGCGAAGCGCATAACCACCGGTGGCGGTAAAATCCACCACCCGGTCGAAGGTGGGGCGCGGCAAATCGGCATAGGGCGAGGCGCTGGTCACTTCTCGATAGAGCTCATCCGCATCGAAGGGTTCGGCGCAGGCCATGCCGAGCACATGCTGGGCGAGAACATCGAGCGCGCCTTCGGCAATGGGCGGGGTATCCTGCGCGCCGATGTAATTGGCATCCAGCGCGGCCCGGCACTCCATCACCTCGAAGCGGTTGGCGGGAACGAGGATCGCCTTTGAAGGCTCGTCCATACGGTGATTGGCGCGCCCGATACGCTGGGCAAGACGGCTTGCGCCTTTTGGCGCGCCGACATGCACCACCAAGTCCACATCACCCCAGTCTATGCCGAGATCGAGCGTAGAGGTCGCGACAACAGCGCGCAGCTTGTTTTCCGCCATCGCCGCCTCCACCCTGCGGCGCTGGCCGGCATCCAGCGAACCGTGATGCAGTGCAATCGGCAGGTTGTCGTCATTGACGGTCCAGAGTTCCTGGAAGACCCTTTCCGCCTGTGAGCGCGTATTCACAAAGACCAGCGTGGTCTGATGCCGCTTCAACGCCTCGTACAAGTCCTTGCCGGCATAACGCGCGGAATGGCCGGACCACGGAATGCGCTCTTCCGTTTGCAGAATGGAGATATCCGGCTTAGCGCCCCCTTCGACCGTGATGAGGCCGGCCGGCGGCTCGCCCTGTCCCTGCGGCGCAAGGTAACGGCGCAAATCCATCGGATCGGCGACCGTGGCCGACAGGCCGATAAAACGCACATCCGGCGCGTGCCTGCGCACCCGCGCGAGCGCCAGCGACAGCAGATGGCCGCGTTTGGATGTGACGAGCGAGTGCAACTCATCAAGCACCACATATTTCAGGTCGCGGAAAAAGCGCTCCGCCTCCTTATTGGCAAGCAGCAGTGAGACCTGCTCCGGTGTCGTCAGCAGGATATCCGGCGGCCTCACCTTCTGGCGCTGGCGTTTCGCCTGGGGCGTATCGCCGGTGCGGGTTTCGATGACAATCGGCAGACCCATTTCGGAAACGGGTTTGGTGAGATTTCGCTCGATATCGACTGCAAGCGCCTTCAGCGGCGAGATGTAGAGGGTGTGCACGCCGACAAAGCCGGAGCCGGGCGGAACCTTGCCGCGCTCTGTGAGAGTGGTGAGCGAGGCCAGGAAGCCACCCAGCGTTTTGCCTGCGCCTGTTGGTGCGATCAGGAGCATGTTTTCCCCGCCCCTCGCCCGTGCCATCAGCTCCAGCTGATGGGCGCGCGCAGACCACCCTTTTTCGGCAAACCATTTCTGGAATGGAAGGGGCAAGGTGCCGACATGCGTGCCGGACGTGGGAGACTCGGTATGTTTCACCCCTTCAAGGTAGTGAAAAACCTGAGAAAAAGAAGAGCGCTCCAGCGACGCTTGACAGGAAATCAGAATCATAGATAAATAATGTCCACGATACAGCAACAAGACGTGAGGAACCAATGAAACTCGGCGACGGCGTTGAACAGGCCATTCACAGCGTGGGCATGCTGGCGGGACTTTCCGAAGGCGGCGTGTTATCGGCAGCGGCGCTGGCGGAATTTCACGGCGTTTCCACGAGCTATCTTCTGAAGCACCTGCAATCATTGTCCAGCGCGGGCATTGTCGCCACGGTGCCGGGGCCTAAGGGCGGATATCGTCTGGCGCGACCGACCGACAAGATCACCCTGCTTGACATCGTTCTGGCGGTCGAAGGACCGCAGCCGGCGTTTCGTTGCGCGGAAATCCGCCAGCGCGGGCCGAACCCGCTGCCCGGCCGTTATTTCACCAAGCCCTGCGGAATCAATGCCGCGATGTTGAAAGCAGAGAAAGTCTACCGGGCCGAACTCGCCAAAACCACCATCGCCGATATTCTGGGTGATCTTGCTGCCAATGATGATGGCGGGATTGCCGCGCGTGGCTGCGCCTTTCTGGACATGAATGAGCGCAAGACGACGATGCGCTGAACCCGAAAACGAGACCCGGAATAACCACCAATCACGTTCCCGGATGGCATTGCCGCTTCCCGGACCGATGACACACGCCTTAAACCAACCCAACCAACGGAGAAACACATGAAAACTCGCGTCAACTATGCCAAAGCATCCCCCGAAGCTTTCAAGGCCATGATGGCTTTTGAAAATTATGTTCAGACCAGCGGTCTTGAGCGCCGCTTCATCCACCTCATCAAGCTGCGTGCCTCGATCATCAACGGCTGCGCCTTCTGCGTGGACATGCATGTGAAGGAAAGCCGCCATGACGGGCTTTCCGAACAATGGATCAACCTGATGAGCGTCTGGCGCGAATCCCCCGTTTATACCGAACAGGAACGGGCTCTGCTTGGCTGGGTGGATGCGGTGACGAAGATTGCCGAAACCGGCGCTCCGGATGATGCCTTCGAGACGTTGAAAGCGCATTTTTCCGATGAGGACATCGTGAAAATCACGGTTGCGATCGGCGCAATCAACACCTGGAACCGCATCGCGGTCGGCTTCCGCTCGCAGCATCCGATCGACGCGGCTGCGAAGGCGGCCTGAGCCACCACGACCGCATCGAACGACCGCTACATCGCGATGTAGCGGTCGTTTCTGTGGTTGACGGCGAGCGTGAGGTTCATGACCAGCGCGCCTAGAATGGAACAAAGGATAACGAAAGGCGTCGCAACGAAGAAGGAGCAGGCGAGAACCATGCCGTCAAAGGCGAGCTGCACGAGGCCGGCGCGCCAGCCGAAGCGATCCTGAAGATAGAGCGCCAGGATGCCGAAGCCGCCGAGGCTGGTGCGGTGCCGGAACAGCGCCAGCATGCCGGCCGCCACCGTCAACCCGCCGAACAGTGCCGCGGCAATCGGGTTGATGCTCTCAAAGGCAAAGAAGCCCGGCATATATTCGGAAAGCAGCGCCGTCATGGCGATGGCGCAGAAGGTCTTGACCGTGAATGCAAGGCCGAGGCGACGGAAGGCGAGATAATAAAACGGCAGATTGACGAGGAAGAAGACCGTACCGAAGCTGAGATCTGCGCCGTAATGCACGAGAAACGCCAGACCGACCGTGCCGCCCGTCAAAAGGCCGGCAGCGGAAAACAGCGTGACGCCGAGCGAAACCAGCATGCTGCCCGCGAGAACGCCCTGAGCGTCCTCCAGCAATGAATGACGATCCGGCGCGGAGGCCCAAAGGTTCAGTCGCCTGCGTGCGCTCGTATCATCCATGCACTTTTCCCCGAATTTTGGTCTCTACCGAGCTATTGCGCTGAAGTGCTCCGGATTTCAACCACCTTTGCTCAACGCACGACGATGTATCTATCCGAGCGGTGATTGATGGCCAGAAACATGTTGAGGACAAACGCGCCGACAATCGAATAAACGACGGTCGCCGGATCGATGACGAGGAAGGCGCAGAGCATCACGAAGGCATCGAAGGCGAGCTGGATGAGACCGGCGCGAATGCCGAAGCGATCCTGAATATAGATGGCGAGAATGCCGATACCGCCAAGGCTGGCGCGGTGGCGATAGAGCGCCAGCAATCCATAACCTAGCAGCAGGCCGCCGAGCAGCGCCGCCCAGAGCGGATTGATGCTATCGATCACCATCCAGCGGGCTTCCACTTCCGTCAGCACAGAAACAAGGCCGATGGCGATGAAGGTCTTGAAGGAAAAGGCAAGACCGAGGCGGCGGAACGACAGGTAATAAAACGGCAGATTGACGAGGAAGAACAGGAGGCCGAAGCTGATGCCGAAAGCATAATGCAGGAGAAAGGCGACGCCGGCGGTGCCGCCGGTCAGAAGGCCGACCTTGTTCAGAAGATAAAAGCCGAGCGCCGAGACGATGGCGCCGGTGACGATGCCCTGCACGTCCTCCACCGGCGCATGTTTGGCCGGATCGGAACTCCACATGCCGTAAACGCTTCTCGTTCTGCTCACGCTTTTTTCCTCAGCTTCAGGCATATTTTGCACTGCAAAAAACATCTGAGCAAGATGGATATGTAAGGAAGCCTGACCTATCGCAAAAATGGCAAGAAACGAAATGTTCAGGCTTTGGCACGGGCAAGAAAAAGAATGCCGGAAAGGGGTTTTCCGGCATCCTTGCGAATGGTGGTTTTACGGATTTCGATGAGGGAAAAGCCGGCCCGCTCAAGAAGGTCGGTCACGTAGCTTTTAGAATGGGCGTAACGAAGGGATTCCCGAAGCACGAAACCGTCTTCCTCCCCCGCATCCTCCACCGAAAAGGCGAAAAAGCCTGAAGGCGCAAGCAGGGCGGAAACGAGCGGCATGACAGCCTCGAGACTGCCGAGATACATCATCACATCGGCGGCGGCGACGAGGTCGGCACGATGCCGCGCGAGCGTGGATGTGAAGAGCCCCGAGGTCTCCGGCTCCAGCGAAAGATCGGCCTGGTCGAGATGATCGTAAAGCCCCTTTTCCTCCGCCTTGCCAAGCATGTTCTGGGAAATATCGAAACCTTCCAGCCGGTTTGCGAAAGTGCGGATTTCAACGCCAAGGAGACCGGTGCCGCAGCCAATATCGACAATGGTATCGAAGACGCCGCCTTTCGCCGCCTTGCCGATCAGTTTCGCCAGCTTTTGCGGCACGCTGTAATCCAGCTTTTCCACGAGCGAGGTTTCGAAACGGTCGGCGTAATCGTCGAACAGCCCTTCCACATAGCGGCTGGGCGGTTGCTCCGGCGTTTCGGCGGCGCCGAGAACCGCGAGCTTCAACTCGGCTGCAAACAGTCCTTCGGCGTCCAGTTCAGCGACTTTCCCGTAAGCCGCCACGGCTTTTTCAGTTTCGCCTGCTTTTTCGTGATATTCCCCGAAGCGAAACCAGCCCGCCGTCCACTGTGGCGCAAGTTCAAGCGCCTGCTCCATGAGTTCGGCGGCGGCGGGATAGTCACCGCTCTCCGCCAGCATGCGAGCATAGTCAGCCCGGCGGTCGGCAATGACGTCACCGGAAGAAAACTGGTTTGGGGCCATTCAAGATTCCTGAGAAGATGTCGGCTGTCATTTATCAAGCCACAAAAAAACTCAAGTCCTATTTCATGGGCCTGCGTGGAATTGACGAATATGACGCGATATAGTCGCCGAAACTTGCATCGAAGCGTCGTGCTTTATATGTCAGGATAAAATAGGAGACGTGCTGATGGCCGGTGAGGTCAACAAAATGCTGGGTGACACGGTGGCCCGTACCGTGGTGAAACTGCTGGTGGTTTCATTGCTCGTCGGCTTTCTGATGGCTATCTTCGGATTGACGCCATGGAACATCATTTACGGCGCGCGCGATTTCGTTGTCGACCTGTGGCGCAGCGGTTTCCATGCGCTGGGCGCAATCGGCGACTATCTGATCCTCGGGGCAACGATCGTCATTCCGGTTTTCATCATCCTGCGCCTCCTGAGCTATCGCCGCTGACATGACCGATACTTCGCTTCACACGCTTACCCGGCGCGGTTTCGTGCTGCTTTCCGCCGGCTCCGTTCTTTCCGCCTGCGTGTCCATGCCCACCAACAAGGGCATCCCCTCCGGCACCCGTGACGAGACGGCCGCGGCGCTTCCCATGGTCAACGATCTGCGCCGATCCAAGGGGCTTTCGCCGCTTGCCATCAATGGCGCGGCAAGCGGTGCCGCCGCCTATCAGGCCGGCCGCATGGTCAAGGCGCAGAAAATGGCGCATCTTATCGGCCTGACCGACAGTTTCCTGGTTCGCATGAAGGAAGGCAATGTGCCGCTTCCGGCAGCGGAGAACGTGGCCGCCGGGCAGGACAGCGTCGAGCGGGTGGTCAAGGCCTGGATCGGCTCACAACATCACCTTGAAAACATGCTTGGGCCTTATAACGGCCTCGGCGTCGCGGTCGCCTATGATACGGCCAGCCGCAACCGGCCCTATTGGGCGATGGTGCTCTGCGCCTGAAGCAAAGCGGCGGGAACCACCATCTTCCCTCATTCCTGTTCCCCGGAACAAGCCCGAGGATGTCACAGGGATGAGGAAGGAGAACCTCCTGAGGAAGCGCTACCTCAACCGTCCAGATCCGCTCTCAACCGAGCTTGCGATCCGCCCAGCGGTCCACCGCGCTATCACGCAAGTCGCGAATGGACTGTACGCCCTCGCGGGCGACCAGCTTCGACAAGCCCTTGACGATGGCCGAGGGCAGGCCGGGGCCTTCATAGACCATGCAGGAATAGAGCTGCACGAGATCGGCCCCTGCCCTCACCTTTTCCAAAGCGGTCTCCGCCGATGACACACCGCCGACGCCGATGATCGGCAGGTTGCCGCCGACGCGACGGCGCATCTTGGCGAGAACCGTGGTCGAAAGCTCGAAGAGCGGCTTGCCCGAGAGACCGCCTGCCTCGCCCTTGTGCGGGCCCGGCCTCAGGCCTTCTCGGGAAAGCGTGGTGTTCGAAACGATCAAGCCATCGAGATCATGAGCGAGCGCCTCTTCGGCGACATCGTCCAGCCCCTCTTCGGTGAGATCCGGCGCGATCTTGAGGAAGACCGGGATGCGTTTGCCGAAGCGTTCGGCTTCCACTTTTCGGCGTTCCAGCACGGCGGCGAGAAGCGCGGCAAGGCTTTCGCGGGCCTGAAGATCGCGCAGGCCGGGCGTGTTGGGCGAGGAAATATTGACGGTGAAATAGGATGCCACCGAATAAAACGCTTCGATGCCCTGCACATAATCGGCGATGCGGTCTTCGCTATCCTTGTTGGCGCCGATATTGACACCGACGATGCCGCGCAGCTTTGCCTGCTTCAGGCGCTCCAGCGCAGCGGCGTGGCCTTCATTGTTGAAGCCGAGGCGATTGATGACACCTTCGTCCTCGACCAGACGGAAGATGCGCGGCCTGGGATTGCCGGATTGCGCCTTGGGCGTGACGGTGCCGATTTCGGTAAAGCCGAAACCGAGCTTGAGGAGCGGCCCCGGCACTTCCGCATTCTTGTCGTAACCCGCCGCCATGCCGAGCGGATTGGGGAAGACGAGGCCAGCTACCGTCTGCTGCAGACGCGGATCGTGCGGCACCATGCAGGTGGGCAGGAAGCCGCTTTTCAGCGCCGCAACGGACAGGCCATGGGCCTTTTCCGGATCGACCAGAAACAGGCCCTTGCGGCCGACCGAGGAAAATAATCCGCCCATCACAAAATCTCCGGAAACTGGTGCTGGCCGTCGTGACCGAGCGAAAGCGGCGTTTCCCAAAGCACGGCGGTCAAGGGAAGAGGCGCATAAAGATGCGGGAAAAGATCGCCGCCTCTGGAGGGTTCATAGACCAGCTTGTCGCCGAGGGCCGCGCCGTCGACGGCGATCAGAAGCAGATCGACCTGGCCGGAAAAATGCCGCGCGGCGGTCTCTGCCGCCTGTTTCGCCGTTGAAAAATGAATGAAGCCGTCAGTCAGGTCGATGGCCGCACCTTCGAAGACGCCCTTCGCCTTGGCCGCGCTCCATAATGTCTCCGGCACGATTTTATAGATGATCGCGGACATTTCCTGCATAGGGCTCTCCAAGGCTTTCCACTCAGCGGGATTTGCCGCAAAGCTCGAAGATTGTCCACAGTTTCCACGGCATTTTATTGCGGAGAGCCTGAAAGACCGCCTGTCCACAAGCTTTTCCTTGTAATGCGGGACCGATTGGCGCAACCTTTGGCGGAGGAGCCGGATGTGTTTCGACCATCGGCAAACGGGAGTGAGCCAGTATCAGAAAAAGAACCGCATAACGCCCTTGGGAGGGGGCCAGAATGTCGGAACTTGTCATTATCATAGCAGATGACCACCCGCTTTTTCGCGGTGCCCTGAAACAGGCCGTATCCGGCCTCGACGGGCAACAGAGCATTATTGAAGCCGGGGATTTCGAGGCCGCCCGCAGTGCAGCCGCAGCGCGCAACGACGCCGACCTCATGCTTCTCGACCTCGCCATGCCGGGGGTCAGCGGATTTTCAGGCCTGATGGCGCTCCGGGCGGAATTCTCCAGCCTGCCGATCGTCATCGTTTCGGCAACGGACGATGCGACCACCGTGCGCCGCTCCATCGAACTCGGTGCTTCCGGCTTCATTTCCAAATCCTCGGGTATCGACGATATCAGGGACGGCATCCGCGCGGTTCTGGAAGGCGATGTCTGGATACCGTCGGGCCATCAGGGCGACAAGGAACAGGATCCTGACGTGGCCGATCTGATCGGCCGGCTCAGAACGCTGACGCCACAGCAAAGCCGGGTTCTGGGCATGCTGGCCGAAGGGTTGCTGAACAAGCAGATCGCCTACGAGCTCAATGTTTCCGAAGCCACCATCAAGGCGCATGTCTCCGCCATCCTGCTGAAGCTCAAGGTCGACAGCCGCACCCAGGCGGTGATCCAGCTCGCCAAGATAAATACATCGGCCATGGTGGCGTAGAAAAGGATTTTATTCCTTTCCTTGCTTTACTCCTGACCGGATATGGTCTAGATTCCGGTCAGTAAAGGACAGGAGCTTTCCGCTATCGGCTCCACTTGCGGGCTTTCTATCATGCTGTCACACGAGACGATCTGGAGCGCCATCGATACGCTTGCCGAACGCCACCAGCTAACGCCTTCGGCATTGGCGAAGCGCGCCGGCCTCGATCCCACCTCGTTCAATAAATCGAAACGCTTCGGGCCGGATGGCCGCAAACGCTGGCCTTCGACGGAATCCGTCTCCAAGGTGCTGGAAGCGACCGGGGCAAGTGTCGACCAGTTTTTCGGTTATGCTTTCGGCAGGGCGCAGGCCATGCAGCCTTCCGGTGCCGACAATGCCATTCCCCTGCTCGGTTTTGCGCAGGCAGGCTCCGGCGGTTTTTTCGACGATGGCGGTTTTCCGGCGGGTCAGGGCTGGGATGTGGTGGAGTTCCCCTCCTCTCCCGAGCGCAAGCAGGGCGTCTATGCGCTGGAGGTGCAGGGCGAGAGCATGATGCCGCTCTACCGCGACGGCGACATCCTCATCGTGGAACCCGGCGCACAGGTGCGGCGCGGTGACCGCGTGGTGCTGAAAAGCCGCGACGGCGAAGTGATGGCCAAGGTGCTGGCGCGGCAAAGCCCCAAAAACATCGAGCTTCTTTCGCTCAACCCGGAACATCCCAACCGCAGCTTCGACATGGCGGACGTGGAATGGATCGCCCGCATCATCTGGGCCAGCCAATAGGCCGGCAATTGCCGGCGATATCGGTCTACAGGCCGAGCGTTCTGACCGCTGCTTCGACAGTCATGATCTTCGCACCACCGGAAGATGCCCTGCGGATGAGAGCCTGAAGCCTGTCTTCCGGGCAACCGTAAAAAGTCGGTTTCAGTGAAACATCATGGGTGAAGATGACGAGCCAGCCACCCTTTTCCAGAACATCTTCGAGCCATCTGTCGGCAGCATCCAGATAATGCGGGTCCGGCCGCAATTCAACGGCGGCGAGATTATGCGGATCGACGCTGCCGCGATTGATCCCCGGCATAATGCCGCGGGCGGTCTTGAACCGTCGACGCAACAGGGGCTGCATGAACGGCGAGGCCATGCCGAAAGGAATTGAGAAATTCCGCCCGTGACGGCTTCCATCGAACGATCCGAGCACCCTTTCGTTGCGGTCGAAATCCTCTTCAAGCCCGCGCCGTGAAAAACTCGACAGTTTGCGATGGGAAAAGGTGTGACAGGCAAGCTCGTGACCGGCCGCCGCCAGTTCCAAACAGCCTTTTGTGGAAATCATCTCCTGCTGTTCGTCGTACCTGTCGATGAAAGTGCCCGCGATGTAAAACGTCCCGCGAGCACCCTCGTCTTCCAGAATACGGGCGCCCTTTTTCCAAGCGCTCGCCGGCACATCGTCGAATGTGAAGGACACGATCGGTTCGGACGTTTCGATCCGCACCGCCGGTCCGGGGAAATAGCGCACCAGCCGGTTATTGATCCGGTCTGCAAAAGTCCCGATTTTTTGCGTCATACAAAGCCCCCCGGCCTGTCTGCAAATTACTGTCCCTCTTCGAGTATGTCGTAAGCCTGATGCCTCAAACAATAGATTGCAATCAGAAGAGAAGACCAGATAGGCCCGGTTCCGGTAAAGAAATTACTCTCTAGACACGAAGAAAGTAGCGCATACACCCAAATTCTCGCAAAAAGTCGGGTCAGGCCCGAATCCGCGCCCTTGTCCACCGCCGTGCGGAAATCATTCGCCGGTATAATGACCAGCCAGATGACGGTGAGAATGAAGGCAGGCAAGCCGCCGTTCAGCAAGCTTTCGACATAACCATTATGGGCATGGAAGGCTGAGACCGCCCAGGTGCCGGCGATATCGGCCTGCGACAGGAGCCGGTCACTCATCCAGAAGGCCTGAAACCCCTGACCGAAGATCGGCGATTGCGCGAAAGTGTCGAAGGATAGCCGCCAGATGTCTGTCCGCCCGGTGAAGGTGGAATCGATGCCCAGACTTTCGACAAAATTTTGTATGCTCGGGAAATAGGTGGAGCCGACCGCGGATATGTTGATGAAGGCCAGAAGACCGCCAATCATCAGAAGAGTGCGGTGGGCATGTCTTTCCATGATCCAGATCAGCGCCACGGTGACGGGCAGCAGCATGGCCGCGGTTTTTCCGTTGGTCTTCCAGAGGAAGAACCCTGAAAGCAGCGTGATGGCCAGGCCGCCCAGCGTCGACCAGGCGTTGCGCAGGTAAAGCCCGATCATGAAGAGAATGATCATGGCCGGAGCGGCGGCATTCTTGTGATTGAAGATACCGCGCCAGTCACCCGCCAACGCTTTTTCATCGAGATCAT
Organism: Agrobacterium sp. ST15.16.055; assembly: GCF_027956555.1. Classification (NCBI taxonomy): domain Bacteria; kingdom Pseudomonadati; phylum Pseudomonadota; class Alphaproteobacteria; order Hyphomicrobiales; family Rhizobiaceae; genus Agrobacterium; species Agrobacterium sp. ST15.16.055. The sequence continues at coordinate 117,473 of NZ_JAQKGN010000003.1, read as the reverse complement.
AGGGCTGATGGATCGAGCGCGAGCTGAGGAAGATCACACCCAGATAACACAGCGCCAAGAGAATGATGGCGAAGATGGCCATCATCCGGTCGAACTGCCGCCGGTCGCGCGGCATGACGACAAGGACGCTGGTGATGAAGCATAGGAGCGCCGTGAAGATCAGGCGTTGCAGCGACGTGCCGGGCTGGGTTCCAACCACCGAGCATATGGCCAGCCAGAAGAACAACAGCAGAATGGGCAGCCGCGGCCGCAGCAGAAGCCCTGTCAGCCGGTGGCGCAGCGCAAAAACGCCGAGGATCAATGCAATCACGAGGCCGGTCAGCTGGTTTGCGGCGGCGTGCGGCACGGGCGGTACTGCTAGATTTTCGAAAGGCGCGACGGAAATCCAGATATAGAGCATGGTGGCGACGAAAAAAAACGCGTCGCGCCGGCTGCCGGTAAAGGATATGGCGCCGCCTTGCGCAGAGACGGGCTGCGGATCAGCCAAACGCGGCATGGTCGCCTGCATCGGAAATGGATCGTCGGATCATTGGCCTGCCTTGTGACGAAGAACGAAACCCTTCTGATACAGGGCCATGTCCAAATAACCATAAACAGTCATTATCGTCATTATTATGCAATTGCTTTAACCCTCTCTTACCTCAAGAGGGATAAGACAGGATAAACTGCCATTCATACGGATCGCGGACTTTCACATTATTGGCCAGTTGCGGCTTTTTCAGTTCGCTGAATTCTAAAAAAGCAGCACAGCCATTTTTGAATTCGTCCGGCAATGCCGGAAAACATGGAGAATGAGGTGTCGTTCAATACGCCGCGGCTCGGCCATCTAGTCAGACTGGGATTGACCTACATGGCGTCCGGCGGGGCGCTCCTCATGTCCAGCGCCGCCCAGCTTCTGACCTTCGCGCTGCTTGCCCGCCATCTCGGCGTCGAACAATTCGCGCTTTACGCCTCCATCACGGCCGTCACCAATCTCGGCGTCCAGATCTGCGGCATCGGCTCGCAGGAATCGCTGATCCGCCGCGTCGCGCAGGATCGCAGCATGTTTCCTGTCATGCTCGGCCACAGCTATCTCTTGAGCGCCGCGACAGGCGTCGTGCTGACGATCGTCGGCATGGTGACGATCCCGGTATTTTTCCCGACCTCGGAAACATTGCTGCACACGCTGATCACCACCTTCCTGATTCTGTTCACGAACCTCGTCCTCCTGAAAGTCATCTCGCTTTCCACGCAGAGCTTCATCGCCCATTCCGACTTCGCCTCCGCCAACAAGCTGGAAGTGATGTTTGCCGTCGCCCGAACCATTGCCGCGGTGGTCGCCTGCCTCATCTTCAAGGTAGAGACCGTAGAAGCCTGGGCGCTGTGGAACCTTGCGGCCCACACCATTGCGGCCATGATCTCGGTCAAGGCAATAGCGAGACTCGGCAGCCCGGTGTTCCGCATCGTGCGCGAGGAAATCCGCATCGGCATCCTGTTTTCCACCCAGTTCCTGTTCAAGGCCGTGCGCGGCAATGCCGATATTCTCGTTCTCGGCGCCATTGCCAGCGCCGAGGTGCTGGGCAGCTATTCCATCGCCCGGCGCATTCTCGACAGTTCCTATCTCTCCGTCGAGGCCCTCAACCGGCTGATCTATCCCGGCTCGGCTTCCGCCGCCCTGCAGGGCATCAGCAAGACCATAGAGCGCGCCTATAACGTGCTGAAGGCCGCGCTTTTCATCGCGACCGGCAGCGCGTTCGTCATTTTCATCATCGCGCCATTCCTGCCGCTTTTGTTCGGCGATGAATATGTTTCGCTGCCCATCATCACCCGCGTGCTTTGCTGGGCGGTTCTGCCCATGGCTGTTGCCGCCACCGCGCTCGAGGCGCTCGGCGCATCCGGACGGCAGGATATTCGCGCGAAGATCTGGAACAGCGGCAACCTCATCGGCTCCGTCGTCGTCGCCTTCTTCACATGGTCCTTCAGCATTTCGGGAACGATCGGCAGCTATTTCATGGTGGAAACCGCCATCGCCGCCGCCGTGTGGATCGCGCTTCTGCGCCTGCGCCGCAATGAAGAGGTTTTCGCGCCAGCCAAATAAGAGCTGGCATAGGAGCCTATCTGGTGGCCGGCTCTCCCTAATAGAGCCCATAAGGGAAATAACGCCGGTAGATTTCTTCCAGCCTGCCGTTACGGGAAAGGGCCGCCAGCGCTTGATCGAAAGCCGGAACAAGCACGTTGTCGGGATCGACGGTCATGATGGATAGGCCTTCACCGAGAAACCTGTCGGACATGTAGGGACCGCCGTAGAGTGCGCAGCAGCCTTCGGACGCGCTTCCGGAAACCCAGAAAGGCAGACGCAGACCGTCGGCGAAAATGGCGTCTACCTTGCCTTTCTTCACCGCGTCATACATCGGTTCGTAGCCGTCGAAGCCCTCAGCCGCGGCCTTTGGAAAGAAAGCCTTCAGCATCTGTTCGTGCCGCGAGCCAGCAACCACACCCACCTTCTTTCCCGAAAGCGCATCGGCACCGGAGCCGGTGAATTTCGCCGCCTTGTTCACCGCAAGACGGGCGGGCATCAGGAGATAGGGCCGCGAGAAGGTAAAACTCTTGCGCAGGTCGGCGGTAGTGGCGAGGCCGGAAATCACAGCTTCGCCCTCGCCCAATTCCAAAGCCGCCTCCAGCTCGTCAAATGGCAGCGCCTGCACCTGGCATTTGCTTTCGACCTTCAACTGAGCGCAGATTTCACGCACCAGATCGACATGGAAACCCGCAAGCCGGCCTTCCTGATCGGTAAAATTGAAGGGCGGGAAATCGACCGACATCAGAAATCTGATGCGGGGAACGGAAGAAAGATCGCCGCCCGGAAACCGCTCCTGCGCATCGAAAAGCACCGGCATCCGGTTCCCGTCCGACAGGCCTTCTGCACGCACATCGCTAAAAAAACCAGTAAATTGTAAAGCGAAAGCTAAAGTAAATCCGAAACTTATATTCCGCGTTACATTCGTCATTCTCATCTATACTATCCGTGGCAGGAAGTTGGGCGTTACCATGACGGCGGCGGCGATGCATGGATTATTTTAGGCAATATACACGAGATTCGTTTCGCATGACGCCGGCGACACGAAAAATTGCATTTTCCCACGCCAGTGAAAATCCACTCCCAACCGCTTCCGAACAGGACCAGACCGGACAGGACCGCTTTCTCTCTTCGCTGGGATTGGGCGGACCCTATATCGAGGCATTCGAACAGCGGGCTCTGGAAAATGGCTCAACTTTGGAGGACGAATTGCTGGCAAGCGGTCTCGTCACGGCGGATGCCTATTTCGGCGCTTTCGCCAGCTTCCTGCGGTTGCCGTTTCTACCGGAAATCGGCCCGGATCGCGTGACGGACTTGAACGGGCTGGACACTCAGCTCTCCGAACCAAGGTTCCTGCGGCTGACACCGCTGAACGGCACGCCAACGCTGCTGATTGTGCCGGAACTGGCGCGGATGGCGTCGCTGAAAAACATGCTGGATCAGCGCCCGCGTCTTCTCGACGATTTTGCCGTGACAACCCCGCAGGCCATGCGCGGCGCAATCTGGAAAGCGGGCGAGACCCGTCGCTTGGCGGAAACCCAACAGCTGCTTTTCAACACGGCGCCACACCATTCCGCCAGGATCACGCTTCACGGCGAGCAGGGTTTTTGCAGCGGCGTTCTCCTTACCCTGCTTATTCTGTCGCTGGTGTTTTATACGGAAGCGGCATTTACGTACCTGCATGCCACCCTGACGATGCTTTACCTCTTGACCCTGCTTTTCAGGCTGTTCGCGCTCTTCCATCTATCCATGGAAAAGGACGCCACCTTGCCTCTTCGGCAGGAAAGCCAATTGCCTGTCTATACTGTTCTGGTGGCGCTTTACCGGGAGGAGGACGTCGTCGGGCAGCTCATCGGCGCATTGGAGCGTCTGGACTGGCCCAAATCCCGACTGGACATCAAGCTTGTCTGCGAGGCAGACGACGGTGCGACAATTGAGGCGATCCAGCGGATGAATCTCGGGCCGCATATAGAGGTTGTAAGGGTGCCGCCCTCCCTGCCGCGCACCAAACCAAAGGCCCTGACTTATGCGCTTTCCGGCGCACGCGGCGCATTCGTTGTCATCTATGACGCCGAGGACCGGCCCCATCCGCAGCAATTGCGCGAAGCCTATAGTGCCTTCCGCAACCAACCCGACGAGCTAGCCTGCCTGCAGGCCCCGCTTATCATCAGTAATGCTTCTTTCTCCTGGCTCAGCGCGTGTTTCGCATTGGAATATTCCGCCCTCTTCCGCTGCATCTTACCTGCCCTTGCCGCACATGGCTTGCCGCTGCCGCTTGGCGGCACCTCCAATCATTTCCGGACCGCCGTGCTGCGGAAGGCTGGCGCCTGGGACCCCTATAATGTAACGGAAGACGCCGATCTCGGCCTCCGGCTGCATCGGCTGGGTTATCGTTGCGGCGTTATCCGGCGACAGACGCTGGAGGATGCGCCGACCTCACTATCCGTGTGGCTGAACCAGCGAACACGCTGGTACAAGGGCTGGCTGCAAAGCTGGCTGGTGATGACCCGTGCGCCCCTTGCGACCGCGCGCGGCATGGGATGGTTTGCCTATGTGGTCTTTCAACTGCTGATCGGAGGCATGCTTCTGTCGTCGCTGGCGCACCCCCTGCTCTTCGTTTCGCTGGCATTCATGACCATCGCTCTTCGGGAAAATGGCGCCGACCTGTTGCTCTCCTGGCAGGGTCTTCTGTTTTTTATCGATGTGCTGAATATCGTCGGAAGCTACACGATCTTCGTCCTGATGGGCCGCAGCAGAATGATAGTCTATGAAAGACGGCATGTCGGAAGGCGGTGGCTGGCAATGCCCGCATATTGGCTGATGCTGTCCATCGCGGCCTGGCGGGCCGTGGTGGAACTCAAAACCAAACCCTTTGCATGGAACAAGACGCCACACGCGCCAGCCGTCAAAAATACCTCATGATCCGGTATCTTCGAGAGAACCAAAACAATCGAGATACTTGTTTCGAGTAACGGCGGCTCACGGCTCCTATCACATTGCCGCTGCCAGCAAAGCCGCCTCAGGCCTTAGGTTACCGCCGTCACCGATAACGCGAGCCGGTTCCTTGCCGAACAAAGCTCCTCCTTCGGCAAGGTCCTTCATTTCATCTTGAAGGCGACCGAACCGCTCTACTTGGCAACGAGCTTGTTCTTAATCAGGCCGACGATGATCTGCACGATCAGACCGCCGACACCGCCGCCAACCAGCTGGCCGGCGAGAGCGCCGATATCCACGCCACCGGCTGCCGCGTCTCCCGCCGCGCCGAGCAGCGAACCGAGTACAGTTCCGCCGCCGAGTCCGCCGATGGCGCCCGCAATCAGATTGCCGAGCGAACCAAGATCGGAGTCCTTCACTATCTTTCCGCCCGCCGTGCCACCTACCGCACCGCCGACGATCTGGGCCAATATCGAAGCAAGATCCATGTCATCCTCCTCAGTCGTTTCCCCGACCATTCGAGGAAACAAAGCCTCTTATTCATGTCTGGGCAGGTTGAACCGAACCGGCATGGCCGGCCTTCTCTTCCTCGCCGAAGATTTTCCAGATCGCGGCTCCGATGGCGCCGCCGAGGATCGGAGCGAGCCAGAACAGCCAGAGCTGCTGCAGCGCCCATCCGCCAACGAACAATGCCTGTCCCGTGGAGCGGGCCGGATTGACAGATGTGTTGGTGACCGGAATGGAAATCAGATGAATAAGGGTAAGGGCAAGACCGATGGCGATCGGCGCGAAGCCGGCCGGAACCCTGCCATGTGTCGAACCCAAAATAACGATCACGAAAAACGCCGTCAGGATAACTTCGATCAGCAGCGCCGATACGAGAGAATATCCACCCGGCGAGTGTTCGCCATAACCATTGGCGGCAAAACCGCCAATGTCAGCCCCCGCCTTGCCGGTGAAGATGACATAAAGCGCCGCAGCTGCGACGATCGCCCCCAGAACCTGCACCACGATGTAAGGCAAGAGGCTCGCCGCCGGGAATTTACCCGCAACGGTGAGGCCGACTGAAACGGCCGGATTGAAGTGACCGCCCGAAATGCCGCCTACCGCATAGGCCATGGTCAGAACCGTCAGACCGAAAGCGAAAGCGACGCCAAGGAAGCCGATGCCGAGCTCTGGAAAGGCTGCGGCAAAAACCGCACTGCCGCATCCCCCGAACACGAGCCAAAAGGTTCCCAGAAATTCCGAAAGAAGTTTGCGACTCATAACACTTCCCCTATGTTACGACCACATCAACTATTACGTGCAATTTAATTGTAGTCAAGCTAAATCGCATATTCGCGCGGTCCGCGAATGTAACGGCGGCAAGAGGCCTATTATTTGCTGGGGTGGAATTGGAGCGGGTGAAGGGAATCGAACCCTCGTATTCAGCTTGGGAAGCTGCTGCTCTACCATTGAGCTACACCCGCGCCGCGCATAAGACATCGGATAGTTCGCAGCGGGTGTCAAGCACCCGCCGGGTTCGTTATTCGGCGCGGAAATGCTTGGAGAGCTTCAGTCCTTGGGCCTGATAGTTGGAGCCGAGGCCGGTTCCGTAGAGGCCTTCCGGTTTTTCCAGCATATGCTCGTAAACAAGCCGACCGACGATCTGCCCGTGTTCGAGGATGAAGGGCACTTCGTGGCTGCGCACTTCGAGCACGGCGCGGCTGCCGGTGCCGCCCGCCTGCGCATGGCCGAAGCCCGGATCGAAGAAGCCGGCGTAGTGCACACGGAATTCGCCTACCAGCGGGTCGAAGGGCGTCATTTCAGCCGCATAGAGCGGCGGAACGTGGACAGCTTCGCGCGAGACGAGGATATAGAATTCATCCGGGTCGAGGATCAGTTCGGCGCGGCCGCGCGCGTAGAGCGGCTCCCAGAAATCGAGAACGTCATGCTGGGCCTTCTTGTCGACATCCACCACCGCCGTGTGATGTTTGCCGCGATAACCGATCAGTCCGTTTTCGCCGAAACCCTTGAGGTCGATCGAAAGCGCGATGCCGCCGCCGGTCACGTTGGGCGTGTCGCTGGCGACCAGCATTTCCGTCTCGTGCAGCTTCAGCAGTTCACTTTCGTTGAGCAGCGAATGGCCGATGCGGAAGCGGATCTGTGACAGGCGCGAGCCGCGTCGCACGACGATCGGGAAGGTGCGCGGGCTGATTTCCAGATAGAGCGGGCCGGCATAACCCGCCGGTATCTTGTCGAATTCCTGCGCGCCGTCAGTCATGACGCGGGTGAAGATATCGAGACGGCCGGTCGAGCTTTTCGGATTGGCCGACGCCGACATGTCCGCCGGCAGCGCGAGGCTTTCCATCAAGGGGACGATATAAACGCAGCCGGTTTCCAGCACCGCGCCCTGGGTGAGATCGATCTCGTGCAGGCTCAGACGATTGAGCTTGTCGATCACCTGGGTTCCCGGACCGGGCATGAAGCTGGCGCGCACGCGATAGGCCTTCGAGCCGAGCCTGAGATCGAGGCTGGCGGGCTGGACCTGATCAGCATCGAGATCGGCCTCGCTCTTCAGCTTGCCGCCCGCAAACAGCGCCCGGATTGCGCCATCCGCCAAAATGCCCGTGGTTCTGGTCATGGTTGTCATTCCTTTTTACGGCGACAAAACCAAAAGGAAAGCATTGACGCAAGCCGATAACGGCAGTATGGCAAGCTTATCCCGTGGTGATTTGGCCGGTCGGCTTGCAGCCACGTTAAACAAGTGGCTAAAAAGACCGGGTGCTAGGAACCGGTCTGCTTGTGCGGCCGGTTTTTTTGTTTTGAAGGGGATCACATGAGCAATAAATGGCGCCCGGCAACCCAGCTGGTTCACGGCGGTACGCTACGCTCACCGTATGGTGAAACGTCGGAAGCAATCTATCTGACCCAGGGTTTCGTCTACGAAAACTCCGAGGCCGCCGAAGCGCGCTTCAAGGGCGAAACAGACGGTTTCATTTACGCCCGCTATGCGAGCCCCACCAATGACATGTTCGAAAAGCGCATGTGCCTGCTGGAAGGCGCTGAAGACGCCCGCGCGCTTGCCTCGGGCATGGCCGCCGTCACCGCCGCCATCATGTGCCAGCTACGCGCCGGCGATCACATCGTTGCCGCACGCGCCCTCTTCGGCTCCTGCCGCTGGGTGGTCGAGACGCTTGCGCCGAAATACGGCATCGAATGCACACTGATCGACGGACGCGATCTCGGCAACTGGGAAAAGGCGATCCAGCCGAACACCAAGCTGTTCTTCCTCGAAAGCCCAACCAACCCGACGCTCGAAGTGGTTGATATTGCCGGTGTGGCGAAACTCGCCAACCAGATCGGCGCGAAAGTGGTGGTCGACAACGTCTTTGCGACGCCGCTCTTCCAGAAGCCGCTCGAACTCGGCGCGCATATCGTCGTGTATTCGGCAACCAAGCATATTGACGGTCAGGGTCGCTGCCTTGGCGGCGTGATCCTTTCCGACAAAAAGTGGATCGAGGAAGAACTGCAGGATTATTTCCGCCATACCGGCCCGGCCATGTCGCCTTTCAATGCCTGGACGCTTCTGAAAGGTATCGAGACGCTGCCGCTGCGCGTCAAACAGCAGACGGCCAATGCCGGCAAAATCGCCGATTTTCTCGCGGAGAACGACAAGGTCGCCAAGGTCATCTATCCCGGCCGCGCCGATCACCCGCAGGCGGACATTATCGCCCGGCAGATGTCGGGCGGTTCGACGCTTGTGGCTTTCGAACTGAAGGGCGGCAAGGAAGCGGCCTTCAAGCTGCAGAACGCGCTTGAGATCGTGAAGATTTCAAACAATCTCGGCGACGCCAAGAGCCTCATCACCCACCCCGGCACGACGACGCACAAGAACCTCACTGACGAGGCGCGCGCCGAGCTCGGCATTTCCGGCGGCACTCTGCGCCTTTCCTGCGGCATCGAGGATACCGACGATCTGCTGGAGGATCTGGCAAAGGGTCTTGCGGCCGTTTCGGCCTGAGAATTCAATCGGCAAGTCGCCATGGCCTGACCGCGTGTCGGGCCATGGTTCGCCTGTCCAGCCCGAAAGACCGCATCAGGCAACCAATATTTACCTTTACCGTTATCCCTAACGGTGGAAAAAAGCGCATCAGGAGACGCCTCCTGCCCGTCAAGTCATTCATTTTCTTGACGATAGCCAGAGCCTATAGTGTAGGATACGGCGGCAGGCATAATATCGAGGTGTGGCGCGTATGTATCGTGCTCTGACAAGGGATATCGAGGTAACGGTCGATCCGTATTATCTCGAGGAACAATCCGACCCGGATGACGATCGTTACGTCTGGGGCTACAAAGTCGTGATCGCGAACAATTCCGATATTCCGGTCACCCTCGTCAATCGCTACTGGCACATCACCGATCAGAACGGTCAGGTGGATGAGGTCTATGGACCGGGCGTCGTGGGTGAGAAGCCGCATCTGAAACCGGGCGACAGCTACGAATATTCCTCCGGCTGCCCGCTGGATACACCTTCCGGCCTGATGTTCGGCCATTATGAAATGGAAACGGAAAATGGCGAGGTGTTCAACGTCACCATACCCGCCTTTTCGCTGGATTCACCGGGTCTGATGCGGGTTCTGAACTGACCACGCGCCCGGCAAATGAAAAAGCCGCACTCTTTATAGGGCGCGGCTTTCTATTCAGGCATTTTCAAATTCGCTGACATCGTAGCGATAGGTGGTGGAGCAGAACTCGCAGGTCACGGCGATAGCGCCGTCTTCCTCGCTTGCCTTGATCTCCTCGGCAGTGAAGCCTGACAGCACACCCTTGATCTTGTCCCGCGAGCAGCTGCAACGGTCGAAAACCGCCTGCGGATCATAGATGCGCACGCCGCTCTCATGGAAAAGCCTGAAAAGCAGGCGTTCCACCGGCACCTGCGGATCGGTCAGTTCGTCGGTATCCACCGTGTTCAACAGCGTGACGGCTTCCGTCCAGGCATCGTCCTCCTGCACCTCGTGACCGCTTTCATCGCCGTCACCGCCATGCAGGTCACGCATACGCAGCCGTTCGGGCGCCTGCGGCAGGAACTGCGCGATAACGCCGCCCGCACGCCAGCCATGACGCGGCTTGCCTTCGCCATCACGGTCGAAGAACTCGGCAACGCCCAGCCGCACGCGGGTGGGAAGCTGTTCCGACTGGCGGAAATAGACGCCGGCAATGTCTTCCAGCGAGGAGCCATCGAGCGGCACAATGCCCTGATAGGGCTGCATGCCCGCACCCTGATCGATCGTGAAGGCCAGAATGCCGTTGCCGAGCAATTGCTCCGGCGAGGTTGCACCTTCCGCAACCGCCGCCGCCAGCCGTTCCTCATCGAAACGGGCATAAGCGCGCATGCTTTCCGGCGCGGTGAAATCCGCGACCAGAAGATCGACCGGACCATCGCCCTTGGTCTGAAGCGTGAGCTTGCCGGAAAATTTGAGCGAGGTGCCGATCAGCGCCGTCAGAACGGTCGCTTCCGCCAGCAGGCGGGCGACCGTCGGGGGATAGTCATGCCGCTCGAGAATGGCGTTCAACAGCGGACCCACCTGCACGGCGCGACCGCGCACATCCAGACCTTCGACCTGAAAGGGCACTACCTTATCGTCGCCAGCAAAATCGAGATCGTCCAGTTCAACCGTTACATCTGCCATGTCATACTCCTTGGCGCAGCCGTGGCGCCGCTACCGTCCAAAAGTCCGGCTTTCGAAATGTGCTTTTTTCGCTTGTCGCACAGAGACCCGGGAAGAGAAACCGCTTCCGGGGAAAAACGTGCAAATCGTGATGATGGTCCGCCAGCAAAACCGACGAGCCTCTTCGAAGTCCCACAGATGGTAATCTATACGGTCAAGTTCAAGCACCCGGCGTGACGCGTGTCAGGCCGGGCGACTGCTCATCAAATGACGCCCATGCACCATGCGATGATGGACTTCTGCGCGTGGAGGCGGTTTTCCGCCTCGTCGAAGACGACGGATTGCGGACCGTCGATCACGGCATCCGTTACTTCCTCTCCGCGATGGGCCGGCAGGCAATGCATGAACAGCGCATCTTTTTCCGCCTTGGCCATCAGAGCTTCATTGACTTGATAGGGCTGGAAAATGTTGTGGCCGCGCGCCTTGTGTTCCTGGTTCATGGACACCCAGGTATCGGTGACGACACAGTCCGCACCCGCAACGGCCTTGTCGGCGTCGTGGCACAGCATGATCTCGCCGCCATTATTGCGCGCCCAGTTCAGGAACTTGTCATGCGGTTCGGAGCCCATCGGTACGGCCATCGTCATGCGGTAACCAAAACGGGCCGAGCCTTCCACAAAGGAATGTAGGACGTTGTTGCCGTCACCTGTCCAGGCAATGGTCTTGCCTTTGACCGGGCCGCGATGTTCTTCGAAGGTCATGATATCCGCCATGATCTGACAGGGGTGCGTGTCATCCGTCAGGGCGTTGATGACCGGCACCGTCGCATGTTCGGCAAGCTCCAGCAGGCGCGAATGATCCGTCGTGCGGATCATGATGGCGTCGACGTAGCGCGACAGCACCTTGGCCGTGTCACCGATCGTTTCGGCGCGACCGAGCTGCATTTCCGTACCAGAGAGGAAAAGCGTCTCGCCGCCGAGCTGGCGCATACCGACATCGAAGGAGACGCGCGTGCGGGTGGACGGCTTTTCGAAGATCATTGCCAGCATCTTGCCAGCTAGCGGCTTTTCCGCCGTTCCGGCCTTGGTGGCGGCCTTGCGTGCGCGGGCATCGTCAAGAATTGCCCGCAGATCCTGCGAGCTGACGGCCGACAGGTCGAGAAAATGTTTAGGTGAAGCCATTTCAAACTGTCCCATGCTCGCGAGCCTCGGGGAAGAGGCCCGCTATTTATTGTTTCCTCAGGCGATCTTTGCCTGTTTCACTGTCAGTGAAGCGGCGGCCGCTTCCACGCGCGCCAAGCCCTCGCGGGCCTCTTCCGCCGTGGTGACGAGCGGCGGCAAAAGACGGATGACGTTGTCGCCCGCCGGCACACCCAGCAGATGCTCGGCGCGCATGGCCTGCAACAGATCACCCGAGGGAACCTTCGCCTTGATGCCGAGAAGCAGGCCTTCGCCGCGAATCTCCTCGATGACATCGGGATAACGATCTTTCAGCGAAGCAAGGCCCTGACGGAAAACCAGCGCGACATCACGAACCTTTTCCAGGAAGCCCTCGGAGAGGACGACATCGAGCACGGCGTTACCAACAGCCATGGCCAGCGGGTTGCCGCCATAGGTGGTGCCATGCACGCCTGCCGTCATGCCGGAAGCGGCATCCGCCGTCGCAAGGCAGGCGCCGAGCGGGAAGCCGCCGCCGATACCCTTGGCAACCGCCATAATATCCGGCGCAACACCTGTCTGCTCATAGGCAAAGAGCTTGCCCGTGCGGCCGACACCAGTCTGGACCTCGTCGAAAATCAGCAGCATGCCATGCTCATCGCAGAGCGACCGCAGCAGCTGCAGGAATTCCTTGGCTGGTGCGCGAATACCCCCCTCACCCTGAATGGGTTCGATCAGCAGCGCGGCCGTCTCGTCCGTGATAGCGGCTTTCAGCGCATCAACGTCACCGAAGGGCACCTGGTCGAAACCCTCGACCTTGGGACCGAAACCTTCGAGATATTTCTGCTGGCCGCCGGCGGCGATCGTCGCGAGCGTGCGGCCGTGGAAGGCGCCTTCGAAGGTGACGATGCGGAACTTTTCCGGATGCCCCTTGGAATAATGATAACGGCGCGCCGTCTTGATCGCGCATTCCAGCGCTTCCGCGCCGGAATTGGTGAAGAAGACCTTGTCTGCGAATGTCGCTTCCGTCAGGCGCTTTGCAAGCTTTTCCTGGCCCGGCACTTCATAAAGGTTAGAGACGTGCCAGACCTTCTCGGCCTGGGTCTTGATCGCCTCCACGAGGTGCGGGTGGGCGTGACCCAGTGAATTGACCGCAACGCCGGCCGCAAAATCCAGATATCGTTCGCCGCTTTCCGTGAACAGCCAGACGCCCTCGCCTCGCTCGAAGCGCAGGGGGGCTCTTGCAAACGTATCGAACAATGGCGCGGCGGCTTCGGCCATGGCTGTATCACTCCTTGCGCGGTTGCGCTGTCAGACAGTTGTCAATAGGCTTTCGGGGTTATCCCTCGCCTGAAAATCAAAAATGCCGCCTCGCGGCGGCAGGGGCACTATTGTCACTTCGCCTGCCGATGTCAACAAAAGTCCGCGTTTCTCGGGCTTCTCAAGCCCTAGTAGGTGGCGGCGGATGAGGCCCAAGGTGTTGCCTTTCAGACTCAACTCGCCAGCAAGTTGGGGAAAACCGGAAAATCGATTCGAGATGATTCCCACGACTCTTGCCACGGAGTCTGCGTGGCACTAGGTTAATCGCTAATTACTAGACTGCATTGCGGCGGAACTAGTCACCGAAAATCAGGCAGAAACCACGCTCGCGGCACGCCCGCGAGGCGGAGATGGATTCTGCCGACATTATACGCGACGAGCGGAGAAGCGGCATGAACTGGACAGACGAACGGGTCGAAAAACTCAAGAAATTGTGGTCCGAGGGACTTAGCGCCAGCCAGATAGCAGCGCAGCTGGGCGGTGTCAGCCGTAATGCCGTCATCGGCAAGGTCCACCGTCTCAACCTGCCGGGTCGCGTCAAGGCCGGCGGCCCGGTCACTTCGGCGCGTTCCGCGCCCAAGCGCGCCGCCGCTCCTGCCCCGCGCGCGACGAATTTCGCGGGCCGTGTCGGCACAGCGCCTGCTCGGGTTCTGACCCGTTCCAACGCAGCAACGGCTCTTCAGGAAGAGATCGGCATCGAGACCGCGGAAGTCCTCGATTACGTTCCTTCCAGAAACGTCGTCACCCCGATTTCCCGTCGCCTGACGTTGACGGAACTGACGGAGCGCACCTGCAAATGGCCGGTCGGCGATCCCTTGAAAGACGATTTCCATTTCTGCGGTTGTGAAGCGCTGGAATCTTCACCCTATTGCAAGTTCCATGCGAAACTCGCCTACCAGCCGGTAAGCGAACGTCGCAAAGCTTGAGTGTTGCGGCACGCATTCGACACTCAAAAACTACGGGCCTTCGGGCCCGTTTTTTTATGGCAAAACTCAAGGCGGTCCCGGAATGGGCGCACGCTGTTTGAGAGGCGCTCCCAATTCCTCTTCTTCCGCCTTCTGCGGATGTAGAATCGCGACACGCCCTTGCGGCAAATACTTTGAGTTCGTCGGCGACGTGCCGCGCCATCCCTCCTGTCTGGTTTCACCGCGCAATCCGACTCTCAGCAGACCGTCTGTCGCCTTCAAAAACAACAAGGACACGCGTTGGGGAAGGTTCGAATTCAGAAGGCCCGCCACCATCCCGGCTGCGGGCCTTCTGAATTTTGGGAATTTTTCCCGAGTGAAACCATCGGTTTCGGTTTCCTCAGGCTTCCATTGAATATCCGGCGCCGCGCACGGTGCGGATGACATCTTGCATATGCGAAAAATTGAGCGCCTTGCGCAGACGTCCGACATGCACGTCGACGGTGCGTTCGTCCACATAGATATCGTGACCCCAGACGCCATCCAGCAATTGTGAGCGGGAAAACACCCGGCCGGGAGAGGTCATCAGGAATTCCAGCAGGCGGAACTCCGTTGGGCCGAGGCGCACTTCGCGGCTCTTGCGGTGAACGCGATGGGTCTCGCGATCCAGTTCGATATCGCCGCATTTCAGCACCGAAGACAGAACCTCGGGGCGAGCCCGGCGCAGCATGGCCTTGACCCGGGCCATGAGTTCCGGTGTCGAGAACGGCTTGACGACATAATCGTCGGCGCCGGTGGCGAGGCCGCGAACCCTTTCGCTTTCCTCACCGCGCGCCGTCAGCATGATGATGGGCAGGCGTTCGGTTTCCGGCCGCATTCTGAGCCGACGGCACAGTTCGATACCGGAAACGCCGGGAAGCATCCAATCCAGGATAAGAAGGTCTGGAATACGTTCCTGCAGCCGAATTTCGGCCTCGTCTCCACGGGGTATCGTGTCGACGTCATATCCCTCAGCCTCGAGATTGTAACGAAGCAGCACGCTCAGCGCTTCCTCATCTTCCACAACTGCAATCTTGGGCACCATATACTAACTCCGCAAGCCGCTGCCTGTCTGTTACTCGGTCACCGAACCGAGCGTGTTGGAACTGTCATCCTTAGGACGCTCGCCTTCCGGCTGGCTGCCGGTGGTCATGTAATAGATCGTCTCGGCGATATTGGTGGCGTGGTCGCCGATACGCTCGATGTTCTTGGCGCAGAACAGAAGATGCGTGCAGGTAGTGATGTTGCGCGGATCTTCCATCATGTAGGTCAAAAGCTCACGGAAGAGCGACGTGTACATGGCGTCGATTTCCTCGTCGCGCTCGCGGATGGCATTTGCCTTCTCCGCCGAACGTGTCGAATAGACGTCGAGGACTTCCTTGAGCTGTACCAGCGCCAGTTCCGAGAGGTGTTCGATGCCACGGGCGAGCTTGCGCGGCACGCCGGTGCCGGCAACCGCGATGACACGCTTGGCAGTATTCTTACCGAGGTCGCCAACGCGTTCGAGGTCCGCTGCAATACGTAGCGTGCCGATGATCTCGCGAAGGTCTGCAGCCATCGGCTGGCGCCTGGCGATGGTGACGATGGCCTTGTCGCCGATCTCACGCTCGGAATGATCGAGGATCGCGTCGTCGGAAATGACCTTCTGGGCGAGTGCGGCGTCGGAGTTGACGAGCGCACGCACGGCATCGGCGCACATCTGTTCCGCCAGACCGCCCATTTCGGCGATACGGCGCGTCAGGAATTTCAGTTCGTCGTCATATGCCGACAGAATATGCGAATGGGTCGTTGTCTGTGTCATGGTCTAGTCCTCCGGCTTGGCCTGCATGCGCGTGCCCGGAAGCGGGCACGGCAGAGGCACCAGTCTTGTTCGGTTTCGATAAAGCGCCGGCCGGGATCAGCCGAAGCGGCCCATGATGTAATCCTGCGTGCGCTGGTCGTCCGGATTGGTGAACATCTTGTCGGTTTCGTTTTCCTCGACAAGGTGACCAAGGTGGAACATGGCCGTGCGCTGGGAAACACGCGCCGCCTGCTGCATGGAGTGCGTGACGATGACGATGGTGTAATTGGTGCGCAGCTCGTGGATCAGTTCCTCGACCTTTGCGGTCGCGATAGGGTCGAGCGCCGAGCAGGGTTCGTCCATCAGGATCACTTCCGGGCTGACGGCAACCGCGCGGGCGATACACAGGCGCTGTTGCTGACCGCCGGAAAGACCCGTGCCGGATTCCTGCAGGCGATCCTTCACTTCGTTCCAGAGGCCGGCCTTCTGCAGGCTCTGCTCGACGATCTGGTCCATATCCGCCTTGTTGCGGGCGAGACCATGGATGCGCGGACCGTAGGAAATGTTTTCGTAGATCGACTTCGGGAAAGGGTTCGGCTTCTGGAACACCATGCCGACGCGGGCGCGCAATTCCACGACATCGATTGCCTGATCGTAGATATCGTCGGTGTCGAGCGTGATTTTTCCGGTCACCCGGCAACCGTCGATCGTATCGTTCATGCGGTTCAGGGTGCGCAGGAAGGTGGATTTACCGCAGCCAGACGGGCCGATCAGCGCCGTCACCGTATTTTCGCGAACATTCAGGTTCACGTCGTAGAGCGCACGCTTTTCGCCGTAATAAACCGAAACGTCCTTGCCGATCATCTTGTATGAGACTTCATTCATTTTCTTGTCCAGCGCCTTTTCAACTGCTGCTTCCGACAACATGTTCATTGCTCAATCTCCCTCTACCAGCGCCGTTCGAAGCGGCGACGCAACAGGATTGCGCCAACATTCATGACAATGAGGAACAAAAGCAGGATGATGATAGCGCCGGATGTCCTTTCGACAAAGGCACGCTCGGCTTCGTTCGCCCACATGTAAATCTGCACCGGCAGGGCCGTGGACGGATCCATCGGCGTTGTCGGGTAATTCGCGACGAATGCCACCATGCCGATCAGGAGCAGCGGCGCCGTTTCGCCCAGCGCGTGGGCGAGACCGATGATGGTGCCGGTGAGGATGCCGGGCATGGCGAGCGGCAGCACATGGTGGAAGATCGTCTGCATCTTGGAAGCGCCGAGGCCGAGGGCGGCGGCGCGGATAGACGGCGGCACGGCCTTCAGGGCAGCGCGCGTCGCAATGATGATCGTCGGCAGGGTCATCAGCGTCAGGACGAGGCCGCCGACCAGCGAGGCCGAGCGCGGAAAGCCCATGAAGTTGATGAAGACCGAGAGGCCGAGCAGACCGTAAACAATCGAAGGAACGGCCGCGAGATTGTTGATATTCACCTCGATAAGATCCGTCAGACGGTTCTTCGGGGCGAATTCCTCGAGATAGATGGAGGCCGCGACGCCGATCGGCAATGACAGCACCAGCACGATCAGCATCATGTAGAAGGAGCCGATCAGCGCCACACCCACACCCGCTGCTTCCGGACGGCTCGACGCGCCGTTGAAGAAGATGCCGGTATTGAAATGTTTGCCGAGCTGGCCGCTTTCGGCGAGCTGGTTCATCCAGCCGAGCTGCTGGTTAGAGATGCGGCGATTGGCTTCATCCGCCGTCAGATCGACCTGGCCCTTGAAGGCGCTGTCGACATCCCCCGAAGCGAGAAGCGTGACGGTGCGCGTGGTGCCGATAACGGCGGGATCGGCAACGACGATGTCGCGAAGCTGCGTGCGCACGCTGTCGGAAATCAGCAGGCTGACGGCGCGTAGGCCGGCGCGGTCCGTCGGCGCAACACCAAGAACCTTGGCGACCGCATCGCGGGCGACGACGGGATAATTGGCCGTCATCAGCTTTGTCGGGTTTGTGGCGCGTTCATTCTTCGGATCGATGATCTGTTCGGAAAACTCGACCGGAACGGTGATCATCGTCTGCTGGAAAGCGGTGTAACCCTTGGAGAAAACCGACCAGAGCAGCAGGAAGAGGAAGATGAGGCCGAAGGAGATCGCCGCGATGCCGTAGGCGCGGAAGCGGCGTTCGGCGGCATAACGGCGCTTGATGCCGATATCACGGCGCGTGGCCCTGTTGACGGCGCTCGCGCCGGCTGCGGGAGAAACGATGTCGGTCATTCATATTGCTCCCGGTATTTGCGCACGATGTAAAGCGCGTAGATATTCAGGCAAAGCGTGATGGCGAAAAGCGTGATGCCGAGCGCGAAGGCGACCAGCGTCTGCGGCGAGGTGAATTCGAGGTCGCCGGTGAGCTGGCTGACAATCTTGACGGTGACGGTGGTCATCGGCTCGAAGGGGTTGAGCTGAAGACGGGCCGCCACGCCGGCGGCCAGAACCACGATCATGGTTTCGCCGATGGCGCGCGAAGCCGTCATCAGCACGGCGCCGACGATGCCGGGAAGAGCGGCCGGAATAATGACCCTCTTGATCGTTTCGGAACGCGTGGCGCCAAGACCGAGCGAACCGTCACGCAGCGAGCGCGGCACGGCGGTGATGATATCGTCCGACAGCGACGACACATACGGGATCAGCATGATACCCATGACGAAGCCGGCGGTGATGACGCTCTGCGCCTGGATGAAATTGGCGTAGTCGCCCGTCGCCAGACCATTGATCTGCGTGGAGATGTCTCTGAGGAAAGGACCGACCGTCGTCAGCGCGAAGAAACCGTAGACGATGGTGGGAATGCCGGCGAGCACTTCAAGCAGCGGCTTTGCCATGGAGCGGAAACGCGGCGAGGCATATTCCGCCATGTAGATCGCCGAGAAGAGACCGACCGGAACCGCAACCAGCATGGCGACGAAACCGATATAAAGCGTGCCGGCGAGCAGCGGGATTAGGCCGAACTGGCCGGCGGAGTCTGTGGCACCCGCCGCAGCAAAACGCGGATCCCAGACCGTTCCAAAAAAGAACTGGTGCGCCGGCACCATGGTAAAGAACTGGATCGCCTCGGTCAGCATCGAAAAGACGATGCCGATGGTCGTGAGAATGGCGATGGACGAAGCGACGAGCAGGGCCGCGAGAATGACTTTCTCGACCTTGTTGCGCGCCCGGAAACGCGGCGCGATCGCACGCAGCGCATAGGCGGCGCCACCGAATGCGGCCAGCAGGACGATGGCGATCATCGCGATGCGGCTGGTGGCGGTCATGCTGTTGAGCGTGTGGGCGGCATCGATCATGAAACGCTCGGGATCACCGGCGATTGCAACACCCTTGGAAGCCAGAAGCGGCCGGACCGCGGCCGTATCCGCCTCGACCTGCGCGGTTTCCTCCGGCGTCAGCCGCTGCAGGCCACGGGCGATGGAGGTCACCATGCCGTAGGTCAGGCTCTGCTGCGCTTCGGACTGCGCGCGCACATCCTCGGGAAAATCGCCGCGCACCGCCGAAGTGACGAGCAACGGGCTGACAATGAGCCAGGCGCAGAGAATGAACGCCGCGGGCAGCACCGCCCAGACGACCGCGTAAGAGCCGTGATAACCGGCACGGGAATGCATGTTGGACGGGCGACCGCCAGACAGGGCGACGGCGCGCCGGCTGCCGAGCAGATAGCTGCCGATGCCGATGAGCGCCAGTAGCAGCAAAAGGATCGATGTGTTCATTAGAGTTCCCTCGGCGTGCCTCAAGGGCACGGTGCGATATCGGGCAAATCAAAAAGTCATCAAAACGAGACCGCTGGACCATGCCGTGATGCCTGCCGCCTGACTGTATCATCGTCTGGCAAGCGTCAAGGTTGATACATCCTATCCATCTGAAATCCATCGACAATCATGTGGATGGCGATGAATGGGAACTATCAACCGCGGACGACGGCCCCAGCGAGGCTGAATGAGGGGCACAGCAAAGCCGCGCCCCTCCTTCTTCATTACATCGTGGAGCCGGCCGAGAACTTCGAGCGGATTTCTTCACGCTCTGCGTCGGGGGCGGCAACCAGGCCGTAGTTGGCGAGCGGGGAATCCGGGCCGATCATCTCGTCGGACGTGAAGAACTCGACATATTCCTTAAGACCCGGGATAACGCCCAGGTGAGCCTTCTTCACGTAGAAGAACAGCGGGCGCGAAACCGGGTACTTGCCGCTGGCAACGGTTTCGGTGGACGGAACGACGCCCGAAACGGTCGCAACCTTCAGACGGTCAGCGTTGTTTTCATAGAAAGCGAGGCCGAAAACGCCGAGGCCGGTCTTGTTGGCGTCGATACGAGCGAGCGTTTCGGTGTAGTCGCCGTCGATATCGACAGCTGCGCCGTCCTTGCGAACTGCAACGCACTTTGCAGCGGCCTGCTTGGCGTCGGTGATGAGCGTCTTGATGACGTCGGTGGCGCCGGCTTCCTTGCAGCCGTCAGCCATGATCTTCTCTTCGAAGACTTCGCGCGTGCCGTGCTTGGAGCCCGGGATGTAAGCGGCGATAGCGACGTCAGGCAGTTCCTTGTTGATTTCCGACCACTTCTTGTAGGGGTTGGCAACGAGCTTGCCGTCCTTGACGACTTCAGCGGCGAGCGCAAGGTAAAGATCCTTCGGCTCCAGCTTGATGTCCTTGTTGGAAGCGTCCATCGCAAAAACGATACCGTCGTAACCGATCTTCACTTCCTGAACGTCGGTAACACCAGCAGCCTTACAGGCGGCCAGTTCGTCGGCCTTGATCTTGCGCGAAGCGTTTGCGATGTCGATGGTGCCTTCGCCGACGCCGGAGCAGAACGCCTTCAGACCGCCGCCCGTGCCGCCGGACTCAACAACCGGAGCCTTGAAGTTCGGGAAGGTTTCGGCAAAGGTCTCGGCAACAATCTTGGCGTAGGGCAGAACCGTGGAGGAACCGGCAACCTGGATCTGGTCGCGAGCAGCGGCGGCGCCAGCGAAGGCGACAGAAGCCACCAGAGCTGCTGCGGAAAATTTAACGATGTTCATTTGTCTCTCCCGTCGTGGGCTTTGTTGTGGACGCAGCCGATAGCGACACTCGCTCTTAGCTTGCGCTCGGCGACCTTTTCTTAACCACCGTAGCCACTTCCTTTTATGTCACTTTGACGAAAGATTTGTGACAATTTAAACTATTGATTTTATTTATAAATATTTACCACATCAAAAACAGATGCATATTTTATGTCAAAATCTGACCGTGAAGTCCGTGCCGCTGCCCAATTCCGATTTAATGATGAGGCGGGCGCGATGGCGGGTGAGGATGTGCTTGACGATGGCAAGGCCGAGACCCGTGCCCTTTTTCGACCGGCTGTCGGCGACGCTGACACGATAAAAACGCTCTGTCAGGCGGGGCACGTGTTCGGCGGGAATGCCTGGCCCCTTGTCGATGACGCTCACCTCCACAGGTTTGCCGGGTTCGGCCCGCAACCAGACATCCACGACCTTGCCTTCCTGGCCGTATTTGCAAGCATTTTCAACGAGATTCTGGAACACCTGCACCAGTTCGTCGCGATCTCCCTGCACTTCCGCCGGCCGGTCCGGCAGGTGCAGCGTGATGGTCACCTCAAGCTCGTCGGCAAGCGGCAGCAACGTATCGCGCACATGGCCGATGACGGGAACGAGATCGACCCTCTGGTCCGGCGCGATATTTGCACGCAGTTCCAGCCGCGAAAGGGACATGAGATCGTCCACCAGCCGGCTCATGCGGGTTGCCTGATCCAGCATGATGGCGAGGAAACGTTCCTGCGCCTTGGGGTCGTTGCGCGCCGGCCCCTGCATGGTTTCGATAAAACCGCGCAGAGAGGCAAGCGGCGTGCGCAATTCATGGCTCGCATTGGCGACGAAATCGCTGCGCATACGGTCGATGCGGCGAAGCTCCGAGACGTCGCGGAAGGACAGGATGTAAAATGGCGGGCCTACTCCCTCACCCACATCCGCACGGGCGATGCGGACGATGAAGACCCGTTCGGAAGGGAAGCGCTCCGAATGTTCGACCTGATTGGGCTGGCCGGTGGTGATGGTTTCGCGAATGACATCCAAAAGGCCGGGAGAGCGCAACCGGGCGGAAATATGCGCGCCGGCAGGCAACTGGCCGAAGGCGCGCTCGGCCGCGCCGTTCTGGAACAGCACGCTGGCGTTCCTGTCGAGCATGAAAACGGGCGTGTCCAGAACCGCGAGCCCCGCCCTTACGCCGGAAATGACGTTTTCGCCGGGCACTTCTTGTTCATCCGTCTCGGCAGCCGGACTTCCGTCCTTTGCGGAATCTGGCACCGGGCCCTCCCGGCCGGTGAGGAGGGCAATAACGGCGCAAAGCCACAGGGCGGCGGGCATATAGGGCGTGTTAAGCTCGGCAACGGCCACGATGGCGAGCATACTGACGATGAGAAGGGGCAACCAGTTCCGGCCGAGCTTCTTTCCCAAACGCCTTAATCCACCATCGCCTTCCATGACTGCCATTTAAGCCTGCTCTTTCCACTTTCATCTGACAGCGCATCGAAATCTCATAGGCCAGCTTCATGACAGAGATTCATCACCGCGCATTTTCCACAACGTATATGCGCGAAATCGACGCCGCAATTGCCCTCGCCGCCGCGGGCCGGTCAAGCGGTTCTGTTTCACTTGAATTCTGGCAACGGATGTGAACTCATTGGCGTTGAGTTGCCTTTACACAACAACGGCCGGAGGAAACCATGGGCGAAGAAACGAAGAAGCGGACGGTCGATATCACCGTAGACGGCAAACTGCGCAGCTTCGACATCGACGATCCCGTTCTTCCTGACTGGGTTGAGGAAAAGAAACTTTCCGCCGGCAACTTTCCCTACGACAAGAAGATGAAGAGGGAGGACTACGACACCACTCTCGAGGCGCTGCAGGTGGAGCTTGTCAAGGTGCAGTTCTGGCTGCAGACCACCGGCAAAAGGGTGATGGCGGTTTTCGAGGGCCGTGATGCGGCGGGAAAGGGCGGCGCGATCTTCGCGGCGAGGGCCTATCTCAATCCCCGCTATGCGCGCGTGGTGGCGCTGACCAAGCCGACGGAAACCGAACGCGGCCAATGGTATTTCCAGCGCTATATCTCGCATTTTCCGACCGCCGGCGAATTCGTTCTCTTTGACCGCTCCTGGTATAACCGCGCCGGGGTCGAGCCGGTCATGGGGTTCTGCACGCCGGAGGAACACAAACGCTTCCTCAAGGAAACGCCGCGCCTGGAAAAGATGCTGGTCCACGACGATGTTCATCTGTTCAAATTCTGGCTCGATATCGGCCGCGAAACGCAGATCGAGCGTTTTCATGACCGCCGCCACAGCCCGCTGAAATGCTGGAAGCTTTCGGATATGGATATAGCGGCGCTGACGAAATGGGACGACTACACGCAAAAACGCGACGAAATGCTGGCAAATACCCACACCGACGACGCCCCCTGGACGATGGTGCGCGCCAATGACAAGCGCCGCGCACGGGTGAACCTCATCCGCCACATCCTTCTGGCGCTCGATTATGAGGGGAAGGACAAAAAGGCGATCGGCGAAATCGACGACAAGATTGTGGGATCGGGGCCGGATTTTATCAAATAGGATCCAAGACGCTGACAGGCGCCTCCTTTCGAGACGCCTGTTTTTCTCTTACTGGCCCGGCAGAATGCGCACGGAATAAAGATTAACCGGGCGGCCGCTGCCATCGATATCGCTGTTGATGAAGATCTTGCCCGGCGCATTGGGGGCGAGAGATCGTTCGAATGTCGTATTTAGCAGCATGTCCGCGCGCTCGGCCGTGGCGGTGAAGCGGTGGCGGGAGCAATCACCCAATGTCGCGAAATCACAGGCAACGGAAACCTGGGTCTGCCGGTCGCTGGAGGATTGCAGCGTGATCGAAATGGTCGAGGACTTGCCCGCCATATCCCGCATCACCTCCACCGGAACCTCGACGCTGACGGCGCCATCCTGAGAGACACTCCTCGAGGTCAGCTTTATCGCCTTGCCGGCGGGTGTGGCGATGTTTTCCACATTGGCGCGCGGGCCGGCCGAAACACCGGAACCGCCACGCTCCGCGTTGAAGATTTCCACCCAGTCATCGGAAAAACCACGGCCGGCGGAAAGGCGCGGCGCGGGCTCCGTCCCGTTGAAATCCTCCGCCTGCACCTGCGCCGGCGGATTGGGCACGCTGGTATCGCGCTGCTCCGGCGAGAGCAGGAGGCCAGAGGAATAAACCCACCAGGCGCCGAAACCGATGAAGGCCAGAAGCGTCACGTAGATGAAAAGCCGGGCGAAAAGCCCCCGGCGTTTGCGGCGGCCCACCGCGCCTTCCGGGCGGAAGGCAAGCGAAGAATCGCTGGCGCGGGAGCCTCTCTTCGGCGGCTTTCCATTGCGCTGTCCCGCATTCAACGGCGCCGGAGCGACGGCAGCACCCGGTCGAACATCTCGCGTTTCACCACGCAGTTCCGGCTCAACACCCAAATCGCCGTGGTGAGGCGTCTGCGAAACGGGATCGACCGCGTGATCATCCTGTGCCGGACTTTCCGCTACTGGCGGACGCAATTGCTGTTCCACCATATCCAGAAGCCGGTTGCGCTCTTCATTCTCGATCTGGTGGATCAGCCCTTCAAGCCGCTGGCGCTGCTGGGCGACAAGCTGCGGATCGTCTATGCCCTGCTTGCGCAGGCCCGCTTCCAGCGCCTGGCGGGAAGATTGATAAATCCGCGCACGAACTTCGGCGTTCGATCTGTCCGATTTTTCCAGAGCATTTCTGATTGCCGTTTCCAGTCCGCTCACGACCGATCCTTGTTCTATTGCGCTTTGCAAAAATATGCGGCGCTGCGCCATGGGTTCACGATTCGGTAACGGCTATACCGCCCCTCCGCAAGCTTCGTTTATGATAAAGACCGGATTGATTTCAGGAAAATCGATCCATTGTGGCGCTACGAACGCAGATTCGAGAGGCGAATGCCGTGCTGTTTTCGCTTTCAATCTGCTGCTGAACGCGATATTTACTTACGTGCGCGTAAACGTAATTCATGGGAGGAGACATGCTACCGTCCGTGCTGAAAGACAATCTGCGTCTTCCGGTCATAGCATCACCGCTATTCATCATTTCACATCCGCAACTGACGCTGGCGCAATGCAAGGCCGGCGTCATCGGCGCTTTCCCGGCACTCAATGCGCGGCCTGAAAGCCAGCTTGACGAATGGCTGGCAATGATTACCGAGGAGCTTGAGGCTCATAACCGGGCCAATCCCGAGCGCCCGGCAGCACCCTTCGCGGTCAACCAGATCGTGCACATGTCCAACCGGCGACTGGAACATGACCTCAGCCTTTGCGTGAAATACAAGGTGCCGGTGGTGATTTCCTCACTTGGCGCGGTGCCGGAGGTCAATGCGGCCGTGCATTCCTATGGCGGCATCGTGCTCCATGACGTCATCAACGACCGCCATGCCCGCTCCGCCATTCGCAAGGGTGCGGATGGGCTTATCGCGGTGGCGACGGGTGCCGGCGGACATGCGGGCACGCTTTCACCCTTCGCCCTCGTTCAGGAAATCCGCGAATGGTTCGACGGCCCGCTGCTGCTGGCCGGCGCCATCGCCAATGGCGGCTCCATTCTCGCGGCGCAGGCCATGGGCGCGGATATGGCCTATATCGGCTCCCCTTTCATCGCCACCGAGGAAGCGCGCGCATCCGAAGGCTACAAGCAGGCGATTGTGGAAGCGCAGGCCAAGGATATCGTCTATTCGAACTATTTCACGGGTGTGCATGGCAACTACCTGAAAAGCTCGATCGTCGCCTCGGGCATGGACCCCGACAATCTGCCCGAAGCCGATCCTTCGAAAATGAACTTCGAAACAGTCTCCGGCGGCGCCAAGGCCTGGAAAGATATCTGGGGCGCGGGGCAAGGAATCGGCGCCGTCAAGGCGGTGGAACCGGTGGCGGTGCTCGTCGATCGCTTGGCAAATGAATATGAAACGGCCAAAAAGCGCATCTGCGGGAAAGGCTGAAGTCTCGGGCAAACAATGGACAGGCAAAGCTTTTTGCGGAAATTTCAAAACCAGCACATTCAAGGCTTGAAATCCGTGAACATTGCCTGTATCAGCCCGCCATGAAGCTGATCCGCAACAAGCGGGTCAAAATCGGGCCGCTTTAGCTCAGTTGGTAGAGCACGTCATTCGTAATGACGGGGTCACGTGTTCGAGTCACGTAAGCGGCACCATTTCTTCCTCTCCAGTTGTGATCATTACTCGATCAACGCGTCCATGCGATTGATCTTCGCATTGCAACGACCTTGCCGGTCAGAGCGAGATTTGAAACCAAATTGCGGTTATACACGTTGACTGGCCAGTGATCACAAACTGGAAAGCCAATCCTCGTGGACGTCATTCGTATTCTCATCGCCATCCTCCTCCCGCCCGTCGGCGTATTTCTTCAGGTCGGGATCGGCCTGCATTTCTGGCTGAATATTCTTCTGACGCTTTGCGGTTATGTTCCCGGCATCATCCACGCGATCTGGGTGATCCTGCGGAGATGACACCCGCGCTCATCGGCGATCGGACGTCCGCAACATTTTAGTACGTGATTAAATTCTTATTGGATGTTGGAACTTCGTCTTCTCCTTCACGTTATGGTGATGACACCAGCCAAGGAGAAAATCATGAACCAGATCATCTACATCGTCGGCCTCGTCGTCATCGTTCTGGCGATCCTTTCGTTTTTCGGCTTCCGCTGATCCCCGTTGTCAATTCGCTTGCTTGCGCATATCCTAAGTGACAGTGACACACGGCTGCGTTCATGGGTTGCTTTGCTGTCGGGTGTATTTCGGGATCGCGTTGCTCTGGGAGGTGCACGATGAAGAACGAGAGATGGACAGAACCTGTCGAGGTCAACCTTGAGGCGAAGGGCAAGAGTGTCATCGCCGGCCCCTTCGAAGCGCTGACATTGTTGACGGAAGGCTGGCCCAGGATTGGCGGATTGAGCTTCGTGAAAGCCAGAAGCGCCTGCCGTGCCGCCCTTGACGGACGAAAATCGCCCGAAGAAGCGCGCAAATGCTTCACCGATGCGGTTTCCGAGATGCAGAAAAACCCGCATTGATGCATCCAAAAGAAAACGGCTCCTGAAAAGGAACCGTTCTTTTGTTTGCGACGCTTTCGATGATTAAACAGTCGGAAGCGCATTCTCCTTGGACCTTACATCCAATATGGTGCGACGCCATAATAGTCATAGACCTTACGGTCCCTGGCGTTTAGCAGTTCGTTATCATCGAGATTGGCGAAGTGAGGCGCATTTTCGATCTTTTCCTTGGTGAGGTCGATACGATAGCCGTCGAGTTCTTCGTCGTAATGCAGCTTTTCCCACGGCAGCGGATAATAATCGTCGCCGATGCCGAGGAAGCCGCCGAAGCTCAACACCGCATAGGCGACGCGCCCGCCGCGCTTTTCGAGAATGATGCGCTGTATCGAGCCGATATGCTTGCTGTCGGCTCCATAGACACGGGTGCCTTCCACCTTGTCGCTGGCGATCAGGCTCGGCGTATCCTTGACATAGGGGTCCTGTCCGACGCGGGGTTCCTGATGCAACATGATAGTTTCCTCCATCGATTTCTTCGTTGGTGTCACGCCTGGTAAACCCCGGCACCCGGCAAATCGTTCCGAAGAGTTTCCGGCTTCGTGACCGGATTTTTTTGAAGGAGGAGGGAACGAAACGGCGCCTATTGGCGGATTTTCTGCCAGACGGAAGGGGAAACGCCGACCATCTTGCGGAAGACGCGGGAAAAATGCGCCTGATCCGAAAAACCGGCGGCAATCGCGATATCGGTCAGCGCCATGTCCGGCCGCATCATCAGTTCCTTGACGCGATCGATGCGTGCCTGCATCTGCCATTGGTGCGGCGGTACACCGGTGGAAGCCTTGAAGGCGTGGCTGAAATGGGATTGCGACAGGTTGGTGAGTTCCGCAAGTTCCTCCAGCCGGATCGACCGCAGGCAATGTTCACGGATATAATCGGTCGCGGCCCGCAATTGCCAGGCGGCAAGCTTGCTGCGTTTCCTGACCGGCTCCCTTTTCACCTTCAGGAAGTCCGTCAAGAGCGCCAGCACGAGGCTTTCGCCGTAGAGGTCATGCAGCGGATCGGGACTATCGCATTCGGCGGCGATCAGCCGGGCGAGCGCCAGCAGGCGTTCATCCTCGAACATCAGATGCGGGTCGAGCAGGCTGTGCGGATCGAAGCCCTGCGCCAACCGGGCGCCCAGCAATCCCGCATCGAAATGCAGATCGAGATGGCGCACGAAGGAGACATTGCTGAGTTCGGCGTGCACATCGAGATCGGCGGGCACGAAGGAAATCCGGTTCGCCCTGGACGAGCCGTAAGTGTCGCGGCGGCAGCGGTTCATCATGAAACGGCTGTCATCCGTCCCGTCCATATCCAGCAGGAAAACGAAACGCGGATCCTTGCCGACATAACGGCCGCCCGCCTTCGGGGCACAACGCACATCCCAGAGATCGGCGACGACGCCGTTCCACACCCTTGAGCGCGGCCCGCCGATAACAGCGAAACCCTCGATCTCATTTTCCATCCGCACGCGGAAAGCCATGGCCTCTCGATCCCGCAGGGCGCCATGGCGCCACTATAAACATGATAAATCTATTCATGTTTATAGTGGCAAACTGCTTACCCCGCAACTGCCGGGCTTCGGCCAAGCATTACCACTTCTTGGAAAGCTTGAAGGTGACGGTGCGGCTATCGCCCCAGCCGCAAACGGAGACGCCGGCGCAGCTTTTCACATATTCCTTGTCGAAGACATTGGCGACGTTGACTGAGGCCGTCCAGTCGTTCTTCTCATAGCGGATCGCGGCATCAAAGACCGCAGCGTCTGGAACACGCAGCGTATTTGCCTCATCCGCCCAGGATTTACCCTGATACCGTACGCCGCCGCCGAGGCTCAGCCCATCGAGTGCATCATTGGTGAAGGTATAGTCCAGCCACAGCGAGGCGGTTTGGGTGGGCACGATCCAGGGCGATTTGCCGATAAGGTTCGGGTTGGCATCGCGGGTAATCTCCAGATCCGTATAGGAATAGGAGGCGAGCGCCTTCCAGTTCTCGCTGAGATTGGCTTTGGCCTCCAGCTCGAAGCCGGTGGATTCCACCTGCCCGAACTGACCGCTCGTGGTTATGCCGCCGGCGGTATAGGACACGATGGCGTTGTCCTTGACCAGTTTGAAAACGGAAGCCGTGATGCTGCCGTCGAAGAAGCTCGGCTCGTATTTGATGCCGGCTTCGAACTGATGCCCTTCCTCCGGGGACGCCGGGGTGCCGTCGGCAAGCGTATCGATCAGCGGATTGAAGAAGGTGGCGGCCGAGATATAAGGGGTCAGACCATTATCGAATTCATAGGCGAGACCGGCACGGCCGCTCAGCGCGTCGTCATTGGAGCGGCGGGAAACACCCGCCGGCAGCCTGTTGTTCAGTTCCGTATCGACGTAATCATAACGGCCATTCAGCGTGACCAGCCAGCCATCGCCAAACCGCAACTGATCCTGGGCATAAATGCCGATCTGCTGCTGGGTGACGATATTGTCGGCATAAACGAAGTTCGTTCCCTGTGTCGAGCCATAGACTGGCTTCAGCGCGCCGATCGCATTCGATCCGCAGCAGGCCTGCACCTGATCCAGCCGGTAATATTTATAATCAAGGCCGAACAGCAGCGAATGGCTGACCGCGCCGGTATCGAACTGGCCTTCGACGCGGTTGTCGATGCCGAAGCTGTCGACCTTCGACAAACCGTCATAACCGAAGCGGGTCAGCATATAGTCGTTGGTGGTGGGATCGAGGATCGGCTGACCGTTGGCATCGGCATTGGCCCAGCCGCCCGGATAGGGCCCTTTCTCATGCTTGTAGAGGTGGCCATAGCGGGCGTTCTGGCTGATCTTCCAGCCGTTGTCGAATTCATGGCTGACCTCGTAACCCACCATGGACTGGTAGACGCGGCCATTATCGATATCCGGCTCGCCATAAAAGGCCTTGCGGTCAAGCTTGCCGAAGGGTGCGTCGACCACGGTGCCGACATAGGGCAGGAAACCGTTGCCGATATGAACCTGATCAAGCGCCGAGAAATAGCCGTAGAGCGTGGCGCTTGTCTGTGCGTCCGGCTCGAAGGTGATCTGCGGCATGATGAAACCGCGCAGATCCTCGGAATAGTCAGTGTAATTGTCGCCGCCCGAGACCTTGCCGGTGACGCGGTATTTCCACACGCCTTCACCATCGACCTTGTCGCCGAGATCGAAACCGAAGAAGGCATTGCCGAAATTATTGATGCCGATTTCCGTTTCGCGCACCGGCTCATCCTGCGGGCGCTTACGGACCATCTGCACGATACCACCGGGATTGGCGCCACCGTAAAGCACAGAGGCGGGGCCCTTTAGAACTTCCACGCGCTCCAGACCGTAGGCATCCATCTGGAAACCGCCGAAACCGTAGCTGAACAGGTTCAGACCATCCAGAAACACGCCCGTCTGGGTGGCCTGGAAGCCACGAATGTAAAACCAGTCCGTGTCGGGGTCGGCGCCGAAAGGCTCCGCCGTCACACCGGGGGTATAACGCAGCACCTCGTCGATTTTCGTCACCGCGCCGCGGTCATCCATTTCCTGGCGGCCGACGACCGATACGGATTGCGGAATATCCTTGGTTTCCGTCTCGGTTTTCGAACCGCTGGCGCTTTTCGTCGCGACATAACCCCGGACCGGGCCAGTCGCGTTTTCCGCGCCCTGCCCGTCAACGGTAATCTGCTGCAGAACGGTCGTTTCCTGCGCGTGGCCCATCACGGGCCCCATCAGAACAACGGCAGCCGTTCCCAACAGCAGACGGCTCAAAAACATCCCATGCAAATTTTTCAAAGATATGCCCCGAAACAGATCGCAGCCGGTGTCATATCCGACGGGCCGCAGCGCCTCAATTAAGATGAGTGTTTACATCAGGATTAAGGCGGGATGCTTGTCGTTTTCGGGGCTGATTTGAAGCTTATTGGCTTCTCACACAGTTTCAGACCCGCCATTTGTGAGGGCGGACATGGAATCAGCCCTTGCGTCGGCCGATCCTCGCAAGCAGCACCACAGGGAGCATGCCGATGACGACAATCGCCAGAGCTGCGATAGACGCCTCCTCATAGGTGCCGCGTGCCGCTTCACCATAAAGATGGGTGGCGAAGGTTTCGAAATTGAGCGGGCGAAGGAGAAGCGTGGCGGGAAGTTCCTTGACGCAATCGACGAAGATCAGCAGTGCCGCCGCCGCCAGCGAAGCCTTGGAAAGCGGCAGATGAATCTGGCGGAAGGTCTGGGTCGCGGAACGCCCAAGCGTGCGCGAGGCGTGATCGAAGGATTGCGGGATGCGGCTGAGCCCCGCATCGACACCACCAGCGGCAATGGTAAGGAAACGGGCGCAATAGGCATAGATGAGGGCCGCACCACTGCCGATGAAGATAAGGCCGGTAGAAATGCCGAACCAGTCACGCATGGTCTGATCTACAAAACGGTCGAAACCGCCAAGCGCGATCAGCACGCCGATGGCGATGACCGTGCCCGGGGCCGCATATCCAACCGTCGAAAGGCGATAGGACCAGCGCGCGAGACGTCCCGGTGCAAGCCGCATTGCGTAAGCAACCGCGAGCCCGAGGATAAGGGTGATCGTCGTCGCCAGCCCGGCAAAGAGGATGGTGTTCGCGGCCTCCTCGGCAAAGCGCGCCGACAGGCCGCTGAAGCGGAACCGCTTCCATGCCTCGATGACGAGATAGCTCGCCGGCGCCACGAAGCCGATCAGGACCGGCAGGCTGCCAAGCGCAAAGGCCGCCCAGCCCTTCAGGCCGGTCAACCGCAGCGGCTCCAGTTCCCTGTTTTTCTGCGCCGAAACCGCATAACGCTGCCTGCGCCGCGCCCAGCGCTCCAGCGCCACGAGGGCAACAACGATGAACAACATGGATAGCGCGATCTGCGCCGCACCCGGCAGGTCCGATTTCGTGACCCAGGTGGTGTAGACGGAAACGGTGAGAGTGCGGACGCCAAGGAACTCCGAAGCGCCTATATCATTCAGCGCTTCCATCAGCGCAAGACTGATGCCGACCGCAATCGCTGGTCGCGCCAGCGGCACTGCCACCTTGAAGAAGGCCGCGCGTCTGGAAACGCCGAGCGTTCGCGCCGCTTCCAGCAGGTTTCCCGCCTGCGTCAGGAACATGGCGCGCACGGGAATATAGACATAGGGAAACAGCACGAAGCCGAGAAGGACGATGCAGCCCTTCATGGACCTTATGTCCGGCAGACGGAACTCACGCGGGCTGGAATAACCGAGCAGCCAGCGGATCGCACCCTGCACCGGTCCTATCGGATGCAGAATATCCAGATAGGCGTAAGCGACGATATAGGTGGGCATGGCCAGCGGCAGCAGCAGCGCCCATTCCAATATTTTGCGGCCGGGAAAATCATAAGCGGTGACCAGCCAGGCGGCATAGGTTCCGACGACACCGGCCAGCAGCCCGACCCCGGCGAGAAGGATCGCCGTATCCGGAAGCGCCGTCCAGAGCACGGTCGAGCCGAGATGCGCCCACAGACCGTCTGAGCCCTGCACCGCCTGCGAAACAAGCGCCAGAACCGGCACCATGGCGCCACAAACCGCCAGCAAAGAAAGGCCCAGCCACCAGGAGGTGGAGGAAAACCTGGCTCTCGTCGGGGATGTCGATGGCTGAATGGCGTCTGGATTCATGTGCTTCTGGAAAATACGCGGAAAGGCGTCCGCGGGTGCGAACGCCTTCCACATTGTTATCGTCGACTGGCCTTACTTGTCGAAACCGACCTTGTCGACCAGCTCGCTCGCCTGCTTGCGATGCGAGACGATTTCCGTGAGCGTCTTGTTGTCGATCTTCAGCGTGCCGAAGGAAGCGATGATCTCGTTGAGAGCCGCGCCCTGCTTGACCGGATATTCGTAGTTGGCTTCAGCATAAATCTTCTGGGCTTCGTCGGAGACGAGATATTCCAGAAGCTTGACGGCTTCCGCCTTGTTCGGAGCGTTCTTGGCCACGGCTGCGCCGCTGATATTGACCTGCGTGCCGCCATTTTTGAAGGTCGGCAGAACCACCTTGATGGCATCGCCCCACTTCACCTGCTCCTCGCCGCCCTTGCCCGAGCGCATCAGGCCGACATAATAGGAGTTGGCAATGCCGATATCGCAAATGCCGCCGAGAATGTCCTTGGCAACGTCACGATCGCCGCCGCCGGCCTTGCGGGCCAGGTTTTCCTTGACGCCAGCAAGCCACTTTTCGGTGTCCGCAGCGCCGTAATGGGCAATGTAGTCGGCAAACAGCGCCGTGTTATAGGGATGCTGGCCGGCGCGAATGCAGACCTTGCCCTTCCACTTCGCATCCGCCAGATCTTCATAGTTGAAGGCGGCGAGATCGAGATCCTTCGCTGCGTAGAGAACACGGGCGCGCATGGACAGCGCGAACCAGTGACCCTTGGCATCGCGAAGCTCAGCGGGAACAGCCTTGGTCAGGGTCTCGGATTCGACCGCCTGGGTGACACCCTGTTCGGCGAGATCAACGAGATTACCGGCATCCACCGTCATCAGAACGTCGGCAGGCGAGCTTGCGCCCTCGCTCAGAACGCGCTCGGCAAGACCATCCTTCAGGAACACGGTATTGACCTTGACGCCGCTCGAGGCAGTGAAAGAGTCGAGCAGCGGCTGGATCAGGCCCGGTTCGCGGGTGGTATAAATGTTGAGTTCAGCAGCGCTGGCCGTTCCGGCCGCAAAGGCAACCGTGCTGGCAAGCAGGGCAAATCTCGTAAATTTCGTCATGTTTTGTCTCCCTCTGCGATAGCGGCAATATGGAGGAGCAGACATCATACATGACGCGCCAAATCAAGTTTTATTTCTCTGTTTTCAAGGCGGAATCGATCACCAAGAGTTGAAAATGAAGCGAGAATAAGCATGCAAATCCGCTCACTCAACCTCCAGTAAATATCAACACTCCCTTGGGATCGATACCGAAGCGCACCGTCTTGGTCCGGGTGGGTGTGCGCTGCATCGTCCTCACACGCAGATCTGCCGAAAGTCCGGGCACGGCTATGCCAAGCTGCTCGATCTCCCCGAGGAAGACACGGCTCGATATTTCGCCGGCAATTCCTTCTTTCGCCGCACCGTCCTCGATGATCGAAATCGCATTTGGGCGAACATAGGCAACGGCGGCGAGACCGTCAGGCAGATCGGACGCATCGCCCAGAAGCCCGAGCGGCGTTTCGACGCGGCCCTGTCTCATCCGGCCCTCGATCTTGTTGAAGGCGCAGAAAAAATCGGCGGCATAACGGGTTTGGGGATGATCGTGGATTTCGTAACCCGTGCCGCTCTGCACGATGCGACCTTGCTGCATCAGAACCACACGGTCGCCTGCGGAAAGCGCTTCTTCAGGATCATGGGTGACCATGATCGCCGTGGTGCCCAGCTGCCGCAGGAGCCCGAGCGTTTCCTCACGCACACTGTCTCGCAGCCCCCTGTCCAGATTGGAAAAGGGTTCGTCCATCAGAAGTAGGCCCGGCTGCGGGGCAAGCGCGCGGGCAAGAGCCACACGCTGCTGCTCCCCGCCCGACAGCGTATGCGGATAACGTTTCGCCAGTTCCTGCAGGTGAACATGTTCGATCATTTCCGCAGCACGACGACGCGCCTCCGCCTTCGGCAGCGACCGTAGACCGAACATGACATTCTGTTCCACGGTCAGATGCGGGAACAACGCATAGTCCTGAAAGACGAAACCGATATTGCGCTTTTCCGGCTCCACGAAAACAGCGGGACCGGCAACGACAGCGCCGTTCAGGGAAACGCTGCCATGGTCTGATGTCTCCACACCCGCCACGATGCGCAGCAAGGTCGATTTTCCACAGCCGGAGCGCCCCACCAGGCAAATGATTTCGCCGCGTTCGACGGAAAGATCGATATCGGACAGCACATCCGTATCGCCGAATCTCTTCCCGACCGATTTCAGTTCCAGCGCTACTCTGCCTGCCATTTCCAATCCTGCCCTGCTTTGCGAATTATGTTGATCGCTCAAATCAGGATTAAAGTCAAAAAAGCCTGGCGAAATGCGTTTCTCCTCACGGATTGGCGCAATGTGCGGCAGCAATATTGACGTTTACGTTAGAGTTAAATAAGCTTTGCCGACAAGATGGACGTTAAGGGATTACGCGTCTATCATTCGTCACCGGGGAGCGAGAGGAGCGGTCGATCCGGTGACGCCACACGGGGTTCCCTCAATCAGGCTGATTGGGCCGCCTGAATGCGGGCGCTTCGTGAATGTCAGGCAGCACAAAGCGCCTCTTCGCGGTTCATCGAACGCGCGGCGCGACAAAGACTCTGGGAGGAGCAGCATGAGTGAATTGTCCCTGGGACATCCGGAGAATGTCGGTGTTACCAAACGCTGGCTGGCATCCTATCCGCCGGGCGTGCCTTCAGAGATCCCCACCTCGACAAATGCCTCGCTCGTCGACCTTCTCGAAAAGAGCTGCAAGCAATTTGCCGATCGCAAGGCCTTTTCCAGCATGGGAAAGTCCCTGACCTATCGGGAACTGGACGCCGAGACCCGCGCGGTCGCTGCCTGGCTGCAGTCCAGAGGGTTGGAAAAAGGCGACCGGGTTGCCGTGATGATGCCGAATATCCTGCAAAATCCCGTCGCGGTTTATGGAATTCTACGGGCGGGCATGGTCGTGGTCAATGTCAACCCGCTCTATACCCCGCGCGAACTGGAACACCAGCTGAAAGATTCCGGCGCGAAAGCCCTGTTCGTGCTGGAAAACTTCGCCCATGTGGCGCAGCAGGCGGTACCAAAAACCGCGGTGCGGCATGTGGTCGTCGCCGCGATGGGCGATCTTCTCGGCCTCAAGGGTCATATCGTCAATCTGGTG
The DNA here is from genome assembly GCF_027956555.1 of Agrobacterium sp. ST15.16.055. Lineage (NCBI taxonomy): Bacteria > Pseudomonadati > Pseudomonadota > Alphaproteobacteria > Hyphomicrobiales > Rhizobiaceae > Agrobacterium > Agrobacterium sp. ST15.16.055. The sequence goes on along the minus strand of NZ_JAQKGN010000003.1, from coordinate 81,665 downwards.
GTTCGCAAGGTCAAGAAGCTGGTGCCCGCCTACGCCATTCCCGGCTCGATCAGCTTCAAGGCCATGCTGAAGGAAGGCCAGGGATTTTCCTTGAAGCCGGTTAGCCTCACGGCACAGGACATCGCCTTCCTGCAATATACCGGTGGAACGACTGGCGTCTCAAAGGGTGCGGTTCTCACCCATGCCAACCTTCTGGCCAACAAGCTTCAGATCAGCCTGTGGCTGGACGCCGCCTTCAACGGCCGAAAGGACCGCCCTGATGTTCTGAACTTCATCTGCGCGCTGCCGCTCTGTCACATCTTCGCATTGACGGTGAATTCGCTGATGGGCATTGCGCTCGGCGGCCACAATCTGCTGATCGCCAATCCACGCGACATTCCCGGCTTCGTGAAGGAACTGACGCATTATCAGCCGCATATTTTCCCCGGCATCAACACGCTTTTCAACGCGCTGATGAACAATGAGGATTTCCGCAAACTCGATCTGTCATCGCTCATTCTGGTTCTCGGTGGCGGCATGGCCGTGCAGAGGCCTGTCGCGGAACGCTGGCTTTCCATCGTCGGCTGCCCGATTGCCGAGGGTTACGGCCTCTCCGAGACATCACCCGTTGCAACGGTCAATCGTCTCGATTCCACGGAATTCAGCGGCACCATCGGCCTGCCCATCTCCTCTACGGAAATCGATATTCGCGACGAGGACGGCAAGAGCCTGCCAACAGGTGAAGTCGGCGAGATCTGCATTCGTGGCCCGCAGGTCATGGCCGGCTATTGGCAGAGGCCGGATGAAACCGCGAAAGCCATGACGGCGGACGGCTTCTTCCGTTCCGGCGACATGGGCTTCATGGACGAGCGCGGTTACACCAAGATCGTCGACCGCAAGAAGGACATGATCCTCGTTTCCGGTTTCAACGTCTATCCGAACGAAGTAGAGGAAGTGGCCGCCAGCCATCCGGGCGTGCTGGAATGCGCTGCAATCGGTGTTCCGGATGAACATTCCGGCGAAACCGTTAAGCTTTTCGTCGTCAAGAAGGACCAGTCGCTCACGGAAGCGGAACTCAAGGCCTTCTGCGCCAAGAGCCTGACCAACTACAAAAGGCCGAAAATCATCGAGTTCCGCACCGAGTTGCCGAAATCGAATGTCGGCAAAATCTTGCGGCGCGAATTGCGCAATCTGAACTGATTGTCACGCGCAATGGGGAGAGCCGGACGACCGGCTCTTTCTTTCGTCCCGGCCCTTTTCTTTTATCAAAGTCGCCTTGATTTGGCCGCCTGAAAAAGAATAGTTTCCTCATCCTTCCACGGAAGCCGAGGAGCACAAGATGCAGGCCACCATCGAAAAACTGAAAGCAACGGCGAGCAGCACAGCCGCAACCGATCTGCGCGCCGCCTTTGCGGCAGACGACAAGAGATTCAGCCGTTTCAGCGCCAAATTCGATGACCTGTTGATGGACTACTCCAAATGCGCCGTGAATGAGGAGATCGTCACACTTCTCGAACAGCTCGCGCGCGAAGGCGGCGTCGAGGCCAAGCGCGAAGAAATGTTCTCCGGCAAGGCGATCAACTTCACCGAAGACCGCGCCGTGCTGCATACGGCGCTACGCAATCGCTCCAACACGCCGGTTCTCGTGGACGGCAAGGACGTGATGCCCGATGTGAACGCCGTTCTGGCGGCCATGGGCAAGTTTGCCGATTCGATCCGTTCCGGCTCCCTCAAGGGTGCGACCGGCAAAAAGATCACCGATGTCATCAATATCGGCATCGGCGGCTCCGATCTCGGCCCGGTCATGGCGACGCTCGCGCTCGCACCGTTCCATGATGGCCCGCGCGCGCATTTCGTTTCCAACATCGATGGCGCGCATATTGCCGATACGCTGAAGCTCATCGACCCCGAGACCTCGCTCTTCATCGTGGCGTCGAAGACCTTCACCACCATCGAGACGATGACGAACGCCGCCACCGCGCGCCGCTTCATCGCCGAGAAGCTCGGTGAGGCTGCCGTCAAGCATCACTTCGCCGCCGTTTCCACCGCGCTGGAAAAAGTTGCCGCCTTCGGCATCGAAAGCGACCGCATCTTCGGTTTCTGGGACTGGGTGGGCGGACGTTATTCGATCTGGTCGGCCATTGGCCTGCCGCTGATGATCGCCATCGGCCCGGATAATTTCGGCAAGTTCCTGGATGGTGCACATGCCATGGACAGGCACTTCCGCGAGGCACCGATCCGAGAAAACCTGCCGATGCTGCTCGGTCTCATCGGTTTTTATAACCGTAACGTGCTGAATTATCCGACACGCGCAATCCTGCCCTATGACCAGCGGCTGTCGCGTTTCCCCGCCTATCTGCAGCAGCTCGACATGGAGTCGAACGGCAAGGGTGTGACCATCGACGGCACGCCCGTCGAAGGCCAGTCCGGCCCGGTCGTCTGGGGTGAGCCCGGCACAAACGGCCAGCACGCCTTTTACCAGCTCATCCATCAGGGCACGAGCGTCATTCCGGCGGAATTCATGATCGCCGCCAATGGTTTTGAGCCAGAACTGCGCCACCAGCACCAGCTTCTCATCGCCAATTGCCTGGCGCAATCGGAAGCGCTGATGAAGGGCCGTACGCTTGCAGAAGCGAAAGCCCAGCTCACCTCCAAGGGCATGGAAGACAGCCAAGCCGATTTCATCGCGCCGCACCGCGTCTTCACCGGCAACCGCCCGTCCATCACCTTCGTCTACGACAAGCTGACGCCTTTTGCGCTTGGCCGCCTCATCGCGCTTTACGAACACCGCGTTTTCGTCGAAGGCGTGCTGTTCCGTATCAACTCCTTCGACCAATGGGGCGTGGAGCTTGGCAAGGAATTGGCAACCGGCCTGCTTCCCGTCGTCGAAGGCAAGGAAAGTGCGGCGGGCCATGACAGCTCGACGCAGGGACTGGTGAAGGCGCTAGCGGGTCTGGCGGGCTGAGGTTCGTTACGACCAAGATCCAAAAAAGCTGGAGACACCTCCGGCTTTTTTAATGGGGCGGCTCAAATATAAAGCGCGGCCATCTTGCGCCACGCACCCGCACGGTGGGCGCGGCCGTCCCAGACGTGCATCCGATGCCCCACCTGCTTATCCGACAGGACACGGCTCAGATGATGATTGTTGTCCAGAAACGGGTCGGCATCGCCGATGGTGAAGACCATGTCGATACGCCGCAGGTGATCAAGCCGCCATGGGCAGTCAAGGCCCGGAAGAAAGTGGCTGGGTGTATGGAAATAGACGTCGTCGTCGTAATAACCGTCTAACAGATCGCCGAAGGATTCCACCTTCATCGTCAGATCATACCGACCGGAAAAGGCGACGAGCTTGCGAAAAAGATGCGGGTGGCGAAAGACGAGGCTGGCGGCCTGAAATGCACCGAGACTGCAACCCTGCACAATGGTGCTGCCGTGAGGATTTTTCTCTGACATCAGCGGCAGCACTTCGTTCAGAATATACTCTTCGAAAGCGGCATGGCGGCGAATGCGATCGGCGGGATGATGCCAGGCCGCATAGAAGGTCTCTCTGGCCAGCCCCTCTATGCAATAAAGCTGAAGGTGGCCCGCCTCCAGCTTGTCAGCGAGACTGCCGACAAGGCCCAGTTCCTCATATTCGAAAAATCGCCCGTCGCGAGTCGGGAACATCAGCACCTTCGCACCGGCATGACCGAATATCAGGAGCTCCATGTCACGATGGAGCCTGTGACTATACCAACGGAAATATTCGCGTTTCATGGCACCTTGAAAAACCGTCTGACCTTGTCCTTATGGACCGCATCTTGCGATGCGCTGTCAGGGTAATCGAAATGTCCGGCGTCGAGGATGAAGATTTCATTAAATTTCGATTCTGGCAAAGCATTGGCCACGGCGAACTGGCAAGGTGGCGCCACTGCCGGATCGAAAAGCGCAGGCGCGACCAGCATCGGGACTTTTATGCGGGCGGCAGCACAGGCGGCATCGAACAGGCGCAGCGTTTCGAGCACATGGGCGTGGGTCTTGGAGTAGGCCTGGACGGCATCCGCGCTGCCAACGGTCGGTAACGTCAACCAGAACGGCCTGTGGCCGAATGTCGGCACGACAAGGTGGCCACGATCAATGCGCTTGTCGAAAGGAATGGCCAGGGCACCGATGCCGCCGCCGAAACTGATGCCGCTGTAACCCACCTGCCCGTCCAGCCAGGGATAAAGGCTTATGAGCGTGGAAACGGCAACCCACAGATCGTCAACGCAGCCGCCGATGACGTAATCGTCCTTCCTGTCGATATTATAGAGGACATGTAGGGCCGGATCGGACGAGATCGGCGGACAGGTGCTGAGCGAAAGCCCACGAAAACAGGGAAACAACACGGCCGTCTCTTCCACGGGCACGTCAAAATCAGGAGCCTCGCGACCGCCATAACCATGGCCAACAACGAGGCCGCGACGCACCTGTCCCTCGCGCGGCAAAAGCAGCCATCCGCCGATGCGAAAACCGTCGGTGGATGTGTAGGTCAAATCTAGGACATGCCAGCGGGGGTCGCTGAGCCTGCTCTTGCGCAGCACCGGCCGGGGATCCGTGGCGAGCGCGCGGCGATAGCGCTTTTTCCAGAAATCATCGAAGCCGGGTGGCGCCTCGGGCGGGGTGATGGCCAGCAGTTGTTCACGCTGCATGCCATAGGTCGGGTCGAAATCAAAAGGATGGGACTTGGGAACGCTCATGCGACGCTTGTTTCGTGAAAAAACAGCGGACACAAGCTTCATAATATCGAAATAACGGTTTTTTACGGCTTTAGCGCCGGGAAGAGTGTTGAACCACTCGTTCAAAATGGTTCAACCGCGCCCATCACAAACCGATTTCATGCGCAAAGGGCGGATTTGCCCCGGCCCGCGAAACGGTGACTGCCGCAGCCTTTGCCCCCAGCGCAAGCGCCTTTCTGATCTGCTCTTCCGTCAGGGAGGCAACCTGCGCCTTGGTGAGAAGACCCTGCATTTTCAGCGAAGCCAGAATGCCGGCATCGAAGGTGTCACCAGCGCCAACGGTATCCACGACCTCGACGCGTTCAGAGGCGACTTCAACCTTCAAGCCGGAGGTGTAGCCCACCGCGCCCTTGGCGCCACGGGTGACGACGACCAGCTTTGCACCGTGATGCAGCCAATGGCGGGCAAGCGTGTCCTCATCCCCTTCAAGACCGAACCAGGCGAGGTCCTCATCCGAGAACTTGACGATATCAGACATGGCGGCCATGCGGCGGATGCGGGCCATATGCGACTGCTTGTCCTTGATGAAACCGGGGCGGATATTGGGATCGAGCGAAATGACACGGCTTTCATGCTCGCGTGTCATCAGCGCCTCATAGGTGCTGCCGCAGGGCTCCGGGATAAGGCTGATCGCGCCGAAATGCAGCGCCTCGCAATCCGCGCCCAGTGCCGGAAGCTCCTTCTCGGTAATCATCCGGCCAGCGGTGTTCTCGTCGTAGAACGCATAGGTCGCATGACCTTCCACCAGCTTCACGAAGGCGATGGTGGTCGGGCGCGAAAGGGTGGCGCAATAGCTGAAATCGACATTGCTGGCGCGCAGGGTTTCCCGCAGGATATCACCCATCATGTCATCGGAAAGACCCGTGAAGAAGGCGGAAGGAACGCCGAGACGCCCCAGCGCAATCGCCGTGTTGAAGACCGCTCCGCCTGCATAGGGGGCAAAACCCGCCTCGCCCAGCGTCGTCTGCCGGGGCAGCATGTCGATCAGGGCTTCACCACAACACAGGATCATTACGGTCCTCCTCAAAACAGCAAATCAAATGAACTTAAATCGATTTAGACGAAGATCGATCGGAAGGCCAGCCACAAGCTGGGCTGGCCACATCCGAAATCACGATTGCGGCAATTCGCTGACGCCGCCGTGCTTTGCCGACCATGGCAGTGGGTTGTCGAGGAAGGCTTCAACCTCTGACAGGGTCTTTTCGTCGAACAGTTTTTCAGCGCGGGCGACCGCCAGAACATCGCGCCAGGTCGTCAGATAATGCAGTTTGACATTGCCGTTGGAAAAGCGCGCTTCAGCCTCTTCGAAGATGCCGTAATAGAACAGCGCGATGCCGTGATCGACAATGCCGCCAGCCGCCCGGATAGCATCGATGAAGGTGAACATCGACCCGCCGGCCGTCGTCAGATCCTCGATGACCAGAACGCGAGCGCCTTCCGGCATATGGCCTTCGATCTGGGCATTGCGGCCGTGGCCTTTCGGCTTCTTGCGGCAATAGATCATCGGCAGGCCGAGGCGCTCGGCAAGGAAGGCGGCAAAGGGAATGCCTGCCGTTTCACCGCCGGCGACACAGTCGAACTTCTCGAAACCCGCCTCGCGCATCACCGCCGCCGCCGCAAAATCCATGGCTGCGGAGCGAATGCGCGGGAAAGAGATCAGCTTGCGCATGTCGATATAGACAGGGCTCTTCATGCCCGAGGCAAAGGTATAAGGGCTTTCGGAATTGAAATGGACAGCCTTGATTTCCCACAACATTTTCGCAACCAGTTCCGCAACGACGGTGCGATCGGTGAATGTGAAGTGGTTCATAGGCGTTCTCCTTTTAGGCCTTGGTTTCTCGCTCCGAATACCCGGATGGGTGTTCGGAAAGCACGCGTCTTTGTTCGGTATGCCGTCGCCCGCCGAGGTACTGGCAGACCATAACAAAACCGCCGGCAGTGCCGGCGGTTATAAAATCAGTCTACATCCCAATGGAGCGGGAACATCGGGTCAAATACGGTGACCGGCCCCGCGCCCGTCTCGATCTTGGCCGGGAATGATACCGGCTCGGCGCGCTTGACCAGGGTGATCGTCTCCTCATTCGGCGCAAGACCATACCAGGCCGGGCCGTTGAGCGAGGCGAAGGCCTCCAGCTTGTCGAGGGCATTCTCATCCTCGAAGACATGGGCAAGGCAGCTCATGGTGTTGATGGAAGTATAGATGCCGGCGCAGCCGCAGGCACATTCCTTAAGCGGATCCACATGCGGAGCGGAATCCGTGCCGAGGAAGAAGCGGGCATCACCCGACGTCGCGGCAGCCCGCAGCGCAAGCCTGTGCTCCTCGCGCTTGGCGACGGGCAGGCAATAATAGTGCGGCTTGATGCCGCCAACCAGAATGGCGTTGCGGTTGATGATGAGATGATGCGTGGTGATTGAGCCGGCGAGATTGGCCTTGGAAGACTTGATATAGTCGACACCATCGCGGGTGGTGATGTGTTCCATCGTCACCTTCAACTCTGGCAGGCGCTGGCGCAGCGGCTCCAGCACCGTGTCGATGAAGACCTTCTCGCGGTCGAAAATATCGACTTCCGGCGTCGTCACCTCACCATGCACGCAGAGCGGGAGACCAATCTTCGCCATGCGTTCCAGAACCGGCATGGCCTTGTTGAAATCGCGCACCCCGCCGTGGGAATTGGTGGTCGCACCCGCCGGATAGAGCTTGACGGCAGTGATGAGGCCGCTTTTTTTGCCCTCTTCCACATCGTCGGCCTGCGTGTCCTCGGTCAGATAGAGGGTCATCAACGGCTCGAAACGGTCACCCGCCGGAATTGCCTTGACGATGCGTTCGCGATAGGCGCGAGCGTCGGCCGTGGTAACAACCGGCGGCACCAGGTTTGGCATAATGATGGCGCGGGCGAAATGGCGGCTCGTATCCCCGATCACCCCTTCCAGCATGGCGCCATCGCGAAGATGCAGGTGCCAGTCATCAGGGCGGCGCAGGGTGAGCGACTTCATCGGGATACCTCGGAGCATGACGGAATTGGCGCCCGCTTAGCATCTTTTGCCGCGGGAAAACAGCCGCCAAAGTTCATCGGGCGGCTGTAAATGTCATTTTTTTAAAGCATGCCTCAGATGTTGCCCGCTTCCGGACCCCAGACATCGGTCATGGCAAAACCATCGGCCAGCGGGTCGAAGGGATCGAGGCCAACCTGGTGCAGACCGAAGGTGAAGCCGCGTCCGGCAATGGTCGGAATGACGGCAGGTCGGCCCGCCACCTCGGTGACGGCGGAGAGGCCGACATCGAATTCCGAACCGATGATCGAGCGGGATTTATATTCATCTCCCACCTTCACCTTGCCGCGCGCATAAAGCGTGGCGAGATTGGCGGAATTGCCGGTGCCACAGGGCGAGCGATCCGCGCGGCCTGGCCACATGGTGGTGCAGGTGCGGATCGAGCCATCGGCATCAACGTCCCGGAACATCACATAGGCGACGCCTGATATTGCCGGGATTTCCGGATGCACGACGGTCATTTCACGGTTGACCAGGTCCTTCAGGATCATGCCGGCCGAGACCAGCTTGGCGGCATTGGCCTTTTCGATCGTGAGCCCGATCTGGCGGACATCCACCAGCGCATAAAAAATGCCACCGTAGGAAATATCCATCGTCACCCTGCCCCATTCGGGCGTGTCGATGCTGATATCCAGCTCATGCACGAATGATGGCACCATGGTCAGCTTGACCTTTTCGCAGCGCCCGTCGCGGCAGGTGGCCGTCGCTTTGACGAGACCAGCGGCCGTTTCGAGGATGATGACCGTTTCCGGCTCCTGCATTTCCACCATGCCGCTTTCCAGAAGCGCCGTCGTCGCGCAGATGGAATTCGAACCCGAACTGGCATGCGCCTGATCCGGCTGGAGAATGACGAAGGCGGCGTGCGCATCGGGATGTTTCGGCGGCAGGAGCAGGTTGACCGACCCCATGGGCGTACCGCGCGGCTCCAGCGTCAGGAAGCGGCGCAAGGCTTCCCCTTGCGGATCGGTGTTCATCCAGTGCAGCTGTTCGGCCACGGTGTTGCCGGGAATTTTCGGCGCGCCGCCAGTGACGACACGGCCGATTTCGCCTTCGCAATGAACATCGAGAAGCTGGAGGGTGCGTTTCCAACGCATGGGGTCTACTCCGGAAGTTGGGTTGTTGGCCCGACCATACAGATAAAAATACAAGCTGTATACAAATCTGCGGGAGTGTGGTGACAAAAACGCCTGACGTTTCCGCCACCCCCGGTCGTATCGTGGCTTAGCGACTACGGCATTCCGCCCGGTTTCGATTTGCGGCGGCATCGCAGTTGACCCTTGACGACTGAAGCGCCTGATCGTCCACCACGGAACCGGCTGTATCGCCCACCGACCCGACGGTGTTTTCCACAGAGCGGCCAAGCCGCTCCACCTGCCTGCCATAATTTTCCCGCGTGCGTGGATCGAAGACCGCGATCGGCGCACTGACCACCACGCTCGCCGCCGTTCCGACGGTTTGCGCAGCACCGATACTGACGGCACCCAACGCTTCGCCCAGGCCGACATCGGAATCCGTCACCGTCTGGCCCGCAATAAGACGGTCGCCGATCAGGCGGACGACCTCGGGGCTCTCGGCAAATTTTCCGTGATTCAGACGATCACCGGATTGCAGCTTGGTGAGATCGAGAACGGTGATGCCAGCTTTTTCCAGCTGGCTGCGATAGGGCTCCACGGAAGGATCGATCTGGCCGAGGCGATCGACATTGCCGGAAATGCGACGCGACAGGCTGAGCGCGCGGTCATCCTGCGACACGAAGAGGGTGAATTTCGGCGGCGTTTTACCGAGGCTGCTGAATTGCCGGCTGAACACGTCGACATCGAGATCCGGAGCAGCCAGAATGACATTGCTTATCTTGGGATCAACGCGGCCGTTGCGGATGGCCATCTGGCGCAGCGCCTCCACCGCAAGCCAAGTGCCCATGGAATGGGCCATGACGGTGACTTCGCGTATGGATTTATCTTTCGCCAGCCGCGTCAGCATCTCCTCCAGCGAATCGCGGGAATAGTTGGTGCTTTCCTTATCGTAATTATAGTCGAAAATGCTCGCGCGCGACGGCCAGGTGAAGACCACTGGAACGACATCCGTGCCGGAATCATGGACGATCTGGGCGAAGCGATAGACGGATTCCTCGTAACGATTGTTGAAACCATGCACGAAGACCAGCACACGGCGGTCCTTTGCGATATGCTTACTGATCCAACTTCTGGTTTCTGCTTCGGAGAGAATGGGCTCAACCGCAACCGTGGTGAAATCCTTCAGCGGATTGGGTGGCAGTTTTTTCGGCCATTGCACCTGACCAACCTTGCGGTTGGCAGCAGGCGGAATGGAGACCGTGACCGCATCGACCTTCAGCCCCGTTCCCCGCTCGCCGCCGAAAAGAACCGCGGGATTTTCGGACGGGGCGCGCGTTGTCGCAACGAGGAGATTGACCGGCGTCGTACCGGCCACAGTTTGTCCCGTCGGTGTCATGACCCCGATGGGCCGCCCGCCGCAGCTTGCAAGCAGGGCGACAATCGCGATCATGGCGACGAAGCGAAGGGGCATCACATCACTCTCCTACAACCCTGAGGCAGCTCGATAGCGGCCGGGTGGAGAAGATTTTCTACCGGAGGCGGAACAGTCGCGCCAGCAACCTAAGCGGAGTGGCGGGCACTTTCCCCAGCGGTGTGTCCAAACGGACCCAATTGCCGGTCGAAAAACCGGCAAGAGGACCACCTGTTTCAACGCCTATTGCTGGGGTCGCATCGTGCCCTTTTCCCGCAACGCCTGATGCCAGGACAACGCCTCTTCGATGAGATGCGGCGTATGCCCGCCCCGCGCTGTCGCCCGGTGATAATAGTCAGCCAGCGCATCGCGATAATCGGGATGGACGCAATTGGCGATGATGACAGCCGCACGCTCGCGAGGTGCCAGCCCGCGCAGATCGGCAAGCCCGATTTCGGTGACGAGGATATCGACATCGTGTTCGGTATGGTCGACATGGCTGACCATCGGCACGACGCTTGAGATCGCGCCACCCTTGGCGATCGACTTGGTAACGAAGATCGACATATAGGCGTTGCGGGCGAAATCGCCCGAGCCGCCGATGCCGTTCATCATATGCGTCCCGCCGACATGGGTGGAATTGACGTTTCCGTAGATATCGAATTCCAACGCGGTGTTGATGCCGATGATACCGAGGCGGCGGATGACTTCCGGATGGTTGCTCACCTCCTGCGGACGCAGGATCAGCCTGCTTTTGTAATCGGCCAGTCGCGGCATGACCTGCTCGTTCATGGCAGAAGACAGCGTGATCGACGAACCGGAAGCAAAGGTCAGCTTGCCAGCGTCGAACAGTTCGAAGGTCGAATCCTGCAGGACTTCCGAATACATTTTCAGATCATGAAACGGCGTATCGATGAAACCATGCATGACAGCATTGGCAATGGTGCCGATACCGGCCTGAAGCGGCTGGAGTTCGTGGGTCATGCGGCCATGACGCACCTCGTTCAACAGAAAGTCGGTGAGATGGCCGGCAATCGCCTTGGTCTCGTCATCCGGCGGCAGCACCGTGGAGAAACTGTCGCTTTTGTCGCTCAGCACGATGGCGGCGATCTTTTCCGGCGGCACCGGAATGAAAGGCAGGCCGACGCGGCTATCCGTCGCGACAACGGGAATGGGCATACGGGTCGGGCGTTTGGCGGGAATGAAGATATCATGCAAACCCTCCAGCACCTCGGGCTGCGACAGGTTGATCTCGACGATGACCTTATCGGCCAGAATGGCGAAGCTTGCGGAATTGCCGACCGATGTTGTAGGCACGATGCCGCCGTCCGCCGTAATCGCCACCGCCTCTACGATGGCGATATCGACGCCGTGGATCTGGCCGCCGCGCAATTGCTCCACCGTTTCGGACAGATGCTGGTCGATGAACATCACCTTGCCGTCATTGATCGCTTTTCGCAAAGCCGGATCGGACTGGAACGGCATGCGGCGCGCCAGCATGCCGGCCTCGACCATTGTCTTGTCGAGATCGTTGCCGAGGGAGGCGCCGGTCATCAGGGTGATTTTCATGGGGTTCGTCTTGGCGCGCTCGGCCAGCGCCAGCGGCACTGCCTTGGCTTCACCGGCGCGCGTAAAGCCGCTCATGCCCACCGTCATGCCATCCTGAATGAGACTGGCGGCCTCTTCGGCGCTGACGATCCTGTTCAAGAGGGACGCGTTGCGGATACGCTTTTCAAGCATGCAATTCTCCATGATCTGTCATCACGATGGCACGGCATTGGTCGGCCACCTTTCGGCGACTATGGCGTGCCGTTTCATCGATGAAACTGACATAGATCAAGGGTGCGCACGGAACCATGGTTCCGATGTATCACATCCCGTTCAACAAACCAGAAGTGGCGCATCCCCGCGACAAGCAACGGGGGTCTTCTCACCACCGCAACCCTGTAATCGGCAAAGAACCTCGCACCCTACACCGGGAACAGGCACGAGGCGAAGGTCATCCCCGTATACCACGGAAACGGCCGGTGTCAGGGACCTTCGCAGACAGGCGCCTGACCGAGCACGAGCTGCCCAACTTCCGCGTCATAGGCACGCAGGCCGAATGCACCAAGGCTTATGATCCGGTAACAGGGATTGCCGCCCGTCCACAGCGGATCGACAACATCGATATCGGTGATGAAACGATGCGCGCAGGCCTGACCGGAACTGTAGGCGATGCCTTCGGCGGTCGTCCCTGCTATCGGCACATGTATATGGCCGAAAATGATGTGACGTATTCCGGCCGGATGAGCGGCGAGCCGGCGCATGACAGCACCGTCATCATGCATACCGATATGTTCGAAATGGCGGATGCCGCAATCCATCGGCGGGTGATGAATGAACACCGTCACCGGCAGGTCGTCCGCGCTTTCCAGCGCATTCTCCAGCCATGCCAGACGATCCGCGCCATACATGCCGCCGATGACATCGGCCTCGTGGCTGTCGAGAAACAGCAGCCGACCGAATTCCGTGTCGATGAAGGACTGGATATAGCCGTTGTCGTCACGCGGCTGCTCGGGAAAGGCAGCCACGAATTCCGGGCGACGGTCGTGATTGCCGAGCATCAGCCGCACAGGCACGGAGACCGGCGCGAGGATGTCTCGCAGCAGTTCATAGGCTTCCGGCTCGCCGTAATTGCAGAGATCACCCGTCATCACAAGAAGATCGGCGTCGGCGTGTTTTTCGACAATATCGGCCACCGCCGCGCGCAGCTGCTTTTCCGGATCGACGCCGTTTACAGCAATGCCGGGGGGTACGAGATGAGTGTCGGTGATCTGGATGATCTTCATAACAGGGCTTTCTGCGCAAAATAGCTGCGGGAACGGATTTCCCCGCAGCCTTTTCAATGGTTTTGCTTATTTCAGCAGGGCGTTGGTCTGCTCGACGATCTGCTTGAGACCGTCTTCCGGCGTCACCTCACCGCGCATGACGGTGCCGATGATGTCGCGCTGGGTGCGCCAGATGCGGACGGAATCGCCACCCGGATAACCGGCCCAAGGCAGAGAACGATCAGCCTGAAGCGAAGCGGTCTTCACATTCGGGTTCTCGACATAATAAGGAGCAAGGAAGTCCGGGCCGGTGGCCAGCTTGTTGGTCGGCAGGTAACCGGTGATGCGAACGATGGTGTTCTGTGCTTCTGGACCGGTGATCCACTTCAGGTATTTCCAGGCAGCATCCTGCTTGGCCTTTTCCTGGGTCAGAATAACAGCCGAGTTACCGCCGGTCGGAACACCGCCCTTTTCCTTGTTGTCGAGCGGGAAGGTCGCCGTCTTCAGCTTGAAGCGGTCGCCAACCAGACCCTGGATGGTCTGAACGTGGGCGGGCGTCGAGAAGATAAAGCCGGTGAGGCCTGCACCGAACTGCTGGCGGGACTGGTCCCAGTCGAGCAGGTTCTGACCACCTTCGGTGACGAACTGACGGGTCATCTTCAGGGCGTTGAGGCCGATCTCGTTGTCGAAGCCAACGGTCTTGGCCTTCTCGTCAACGAGCTTTCCGCCCTGTTCGACGATGAGCGCCTGCCACAACCAGTCGTCCGGCCAGCCGTTGATGTCGTAGCTCATGCCGGCGAACTTCGGGTCGAGCGCCTTGATCTTCTTGGCGAGAGCAATGAGCTCAGCAAAGGTCGTCGGCATCTTGTCCGGGTCGCCGCCAGCCTTGGTCACAAGGTCGGAGTTGATGTAGATGATCGGCGAGGACGCATTGACCGGTAGGCCGTACTGCTTGCCGTCGATCTGGCCGAGGGCGGCCATCTTGGGGCTGTAGTTCTTGTCGAGGAAAGCCTGACCGCCTTCAGCCTCAATGAACGGGCCGAGATCGGTGATCTGGTTGCGCGGTGCGAGCGTGTGAACGAGTTCAGCCGTCAGGTTGTAACCCGAGAAATAAACATCCGGCAGATTGCCTGTGACGGCGGAGCGCAGAACCTGCTGCTGGCCTTCATTGTAACCGGCGGCCGGAGCGAGGAAGTTGATCTTCACATCAGGGTTCTTCTTCATGAATTCATCGGCCAGCGGCTGATGGAATTTGGTGAATCCCGGCAGATTGTAAAGAACATTGAGCGTGATTTCGTTGGCCAGAACCGGCTGTGCGAGGCCAGCAAAAGCCATGCCAAGAGCCAGACCGCCCATCACAGCGCGTCGGTTGAGTTTCATATCAGTCTCCAGAAAGGTTGTGAGGAGGAAATCTGAACGGCGTCACTTGACGCCGGTCATCGTAATACCGGCGATGAAATGCCGCCGTGCGAGGAGGAAGCACAGCACCATCGGCGCGGTAATCAGTGTTGCGCCCGCCATCAGCGCACCGTAATTGGCGCCGGATTCGACATCCGCGAAAAGCATCATGCCAAGCGGCGGCGGGGCGAGATTGGTGTCGGAGACCACGATCATCGGCCAATAAAGGTCGTTCCAGTGGGCAACGAGCGAAAAGATCGAAAAAGCGGCAAGCGAAGGCAGAGAACCGCGAAGGACCAGCCCCCAGCAAATCTCCATTTCCGAGAACCCGTCCATGCGGGCGGCCTCGATGATTTCATTCGGATAGCTGCGGAAGGACTGGTTGAACAGGAAGATGGCGAAGACCGACAGGAAGAACGGCATCATCATCGCGAAATAGGTATTCAGCAACTCTGTCTTGGCCAGACCGACAAAGAGCGGCAGTGCCAGGGCCTGAATGGGAACGCAGAGCGCGGCAATAACAAGGCCCAGCAGCAGCTTGCGGCCCGGAAACCTGAGCTTCGCCAACGCATAGGCGGCCGGAACCGATGTCAGGACCTGTACGACGAGAATACCGACGCAGACGATGACGCCGTTCAGCATGAAACGCGCCATCGGCACCTGACCCGCCGCCCGTGCATAATTGTCGGCCGCGTCAAATTTCTGCGGGATGGGCCAGAGCGACACATCGAAAATCTCTGCCGGCGAGCGGATAGAGGTCAGCACCATCCAGTAGAATGGCAGGAGCATCACGAAAGCGCCGAGAGCCAGTACGAGATGCGGGAAATATTT
The DNA here is from genome assembly GCF_027956555.1 of Agrobacterium sp. ST15.16.055. NCBI lineage: Bacteria > Pseudomonadati > Pseudomonadota > Alphaproteobacteria > Hyphomicrobiales > Rhizobiaceae > Agrobacterium > Agrobacterium sp. ST15.16.055. Next base: position 66,355 of record NZ_JAQKGN010000003.1, on the reverse strand, counting down.
GCGGAGTGCGGCCATCAGTAATGCACCTTCCGGTCCATATGCAGCGTCTGGCCGATAGACAGGACCAGCACGATCACAAGGAAGATAATCGTCAGCGCGGCGGCGTAACCGGTGTTGGAATATTCGAAACCTTCGAGATAGAGGTCGAACAGCAGGGTTTCCGAGCCGAAGCGGCCCTTGGTCAGCACAGCCACCGTCTCGAACACCTTGAAGGCTGAAATGGAGGTGGTGACCACCACGAACATGGTCGTGGGTCCGAGCATCGGCCAGGTCACTGTCAGGAACCGGTCAACCGGGTTCTTGGCGCCATCCAGCCGCGCTGCCTCGTGCAGATCCTTAGAAATGGCGGTGAGGCCGGCAAGGAACAGCACCATGTTGAAACCCAGAATCTGCCAGACGCCCATCAGCGCCATGGTGGGAATGAGGAGCACGGGATTGGAGAGAAAAGCGACGGGCTCGAAACCCAGCCATTTGATCGCCGCGTTCACTGGCCCAAGCGAAGGGTGCAGCAGGAACTGCCACACGGTCGCCATGGCGACGAGGGTTGCGGTGACGGGAAGGAAATAGGCCACCTCCCAGAAAGCGCGGCTGCGCTTGCGATTATACACGAGCAAAGCGACGCCGAGCGCCAGAAACACACCGAAGGGAATGACGATGAGCGCATAGATGGCGGTATTGGCCAGAGAGCGCAGGAAAACCGGGTCCTGAAACGCCTTGACGAAGTTTCCAAGGCCGACAAAGCGGGTGGAAAGCGAACCGAGCTGATAATCGGTGACGGCAAAACCGGCCAGAACGAACATCGGAACGATATAGATCGCCAGCAGCAGCAGGCTTGCGGGAGCAGCGAACATCAGGCCGCGCCAGATCATCCGCCGGTCCGCCTTTGACAGCCGCGGGCGAGCCTTCGCGCGCGCGGCCGTGGAAAAATCGACCGCCGTCATGCCGGCACCCGCTCGCGCACCGTCACCTTGCGGCGCAGACCGTCGGCCGCAAAAAGATGCGCGCGTTCCGGCGCAAAGCCGAGATTCATCACGCCATTCATATCCGCGCCCACAGCATCGCCGGCGCCCTGACGCAGGGTGATGGCGACCGTCTCGTCGCTCAGCAGGCGGCAGCTCACAAAGCGGTCGGCGCCATGGGTTTCGCTGCGCACCACGCGCACGGCAAAACCTTCTTCGCCCGGACGCAAATCCTCGGCGCGAAGGCCGAGCGTCGCCGGGCCGGCATCACGGCCAGCACCTTCAATGCCGAGATCGCGTCCAAAAGCGGCGATCTTGCCTTGCGCATCGATTTCGACCGGCAGCAGGTTGATCGAGGGCGTGCCGATAAAACGCGCGACCGTCAGCGTCGCGGGCTTGCGGTAAAGCTCGTCCGGCGTACCAAGCTGCTCGATACGGCCTTCCGACATCAGCGCGATGCGGTCGGACATGGTCATGGCTTCGATCTGGTCATGGGTGACATAGATGAATGTTGCGCCGAGCCGGCGGTGCAGGCCCGCCAGTTCCTCACGCATATGGGCGCGAAGCTTCGCATCGAGGTTGGAAAGCGGCTCATCCATCAGGAAGGCGGCGGGCGAACGCACGAGAGCCCGGGCGAGCGCCACACGCTGACGCTGGCCGCCGGAAAGCTGCGCCGGCTTTCGATCCAGCAGATGCGCGATCTGCAGCGTCTCGGCCGCCTGCTCGACGGCGGCATCGATCTGCTTCAATGTTTCCGCAGGGGCCGCAAAACGTCCGATCAGCGGCAGGCGCGCGGCAAAAGGCAGGCGCCGCATCCTGAGCGGTGTGGCAATGTTCTGGCGCACGCTCATATGTGGATAAAGGGCGTAGGACTGGAAAACCATCGCCAGATTGCGATCGCTCGGATCAACCTCCGTCACATCCTGTTCGCCGATGGACACCGAACCGCGATCCGGCGTTTCCAGCCCCGCAATGATACGCAGAAGCGTGGACTTGCCGCAGCCCGACATGCCGACGAGAGACAAAAACTCTCCAGGGCGGATGGAAAGATCGATCTCTTTCAGAACATCGTCGGCCCCGAAGCCCTTGCCGATCCCTGAAAGTTCAAGTGATTGTGGCGTCATTCTGCGCTCCTTTTCTGGAGCGCATATGCTTTTATTGTATGACAATATGACGAAGGTTTGAGGAAGGTTCGATGACACTCGAAAGCCCGACAATCTCGGACTATCGGAAAACCCTTTGGTACAGGCCCTCAACCAAAACCACTAATATTTAGGGGGTATTGCTCAAATATTCCCCACTAGCATTTATAGACTGAGAACCGGGTCGGCAGTGCCGTTTTAAACGGCGGCGAGAATCACATGCGGTCGTAATTTTCCGGAATCGAATCCGCAAACACCTTGTCCGTTTCCAACGCGGCTTTCACCCCGGGGGCAGCTGATGAAGGGGTGATTTTAGTACATATTCGGAACGTTCGGAATTCGCGCGGCCGTACGGAGCCTCGAAGCATCCGTCTGAAGGAGTTGCCAATACCAGCGATATCGCGCGTGAGAGCGATTGTTTCAGGACTTCATTTTATCGGAAGAGAAATGGCGCACCCGAAGAGATTCGAACTCCTGACCCCCAGATTCGTAGTCTGGTGCTCTATCCAGCTGAGCTACGGGTGCGTGCCGTTCCGGTCGTTTCCGGTGGCGTGGCGATCCTCTAAAACGTCCTCATTCCGAATGCAAGCGATTTCGCTTCGAAATTGTCATTTTTCCGCAGCAATTCATGTATCTAATTGATTTTATTTGAAATTCCATGAGGATCATTTTCCACGGGCCAGATACCATGTCCGTTTGGGTGTGGAGAACGATTGTGCGAACCCGCTGCGGAGCAGGTTTTTCAGGCGGTTCTAGCCGCCTGTACGGAAGCGGCGCGGTCGGCGATCTCGATGCGGAACTGCGTGCCGGGACCGGGCTTTTCGACGAGCGCGATCGTGCCGCCATGGGCAAGCACGAGTTCGCGGGCAATGACCAGCCCGAGGCCCGTGCCGCCGGAGCGGGCCGAACCCCTGAAAGCGGAAAACAGGTTCTCCTTCGCCTTGCGCGGCATTCCGGGTCCATTGTCATCGATGACGATGCTGACAACGCTGCCAGCCCTCTGGGCCGAGATGGAGAGGTGTCGAAGCCCGGCATTCGCGGTATCGGATTGCAAGGCCTGAACGGCATTGCGACAGAGATTGTGGATGACCCGGAAGAGCTGCTCGGAATCCGCATCCACCGTGAGATCGGAGGGAACGCTGTCCTGAAACTCGATGCCACTATCCGGATCGACCGCCAGAATATCGCGCACATCCCGCACCAGAAGGCTCAACTGCACCATCTTGCGTTTCGGCGCGCCTTCGGTCGCCTGGCCATAGGCCAGAACCTCGCCGGTATAGGCCACGGCGCGGTCGATGGTGCGCAAGAGTTTCGGCGCGAAGCTCCTGACCATCGGGTCCTTGGCATCCACCAGACGGTCTGACATGAGCTGGGCGGAGGAGAGAATATTGCGCATGTCGTGGTTGATCTTCGAGACCGCGAGGCCGAGATCCACGAGGTTCTTCTGCTGCCGCAGGGTCTTCTGCAGTTCGGTCTGCATATCGGCGAGGTGGCGGCCGGCAACCGATAGTTCATCCGTTCCCTCATCAGGTACGAAAATCCGCTCGGGATTGCCCGGGTCCTCGGAGAAGTTCTGCATGCCGAGCGTCAGCCGGCGTATGGGCCGGATCATGATGCGGTTGATGGAGATGAAGATCAGGCCTGCGGTGATCAGCGACAGGACGATGGAAATCAGGAAAACGTTGCGGGCATAAGCAAGCATTGCCGCCCTAAGCTTGTTTTCGCCAAGCACCAGTTCGATGATCGTGTCGCTGTCGCCGACGACGTCGAAAACGCGGATGATGCGGTTGCCGCCGAACAGCAGGGTGGAAAAGGCGTCCCGCACCGCCGCCACCTGCGAAACGTCGGAAAGATCATATTGCTCATCGACGCCCGGCGGCGTTTCCGCCACGGCGAGCAAGCGCGACGTGCCGTCCTTGCGCAGGGCGATAAGCTTCGCTCCGGTTGCCATCAGCGTGTCGTTCTGCACGCTTCTCGGCAGTTCAGCCTGCAGGCCGTCGATGACAGCCCCGGCGGCCGCAGCCGTATTCAGACGGTCGCGCAACCATGAAAGACGCATATTGGCGACGGAAGGTACGAAGATCAGCACTTCGGCGATCATCACGAAGATGACTGTGAGCAACAGCAACCGCCCCGAAAGACCGGCGGTCAATCCCGGCATGCAATGCACCCGATCGTCTTGCGTGCGGTCCAAGCTGTCTACGCCTTTAGAAAACACCGGGCCCATGATCCTGTATGCGCGCCGCTGCTTGCGTGGAACGGCTCGGTTTATATGCAGTGATGATAATAGGACCTAATGGATATTTTTCCAATGCACTGCAAAATAAAGGTTTTCATTGCCGGAAAAACAAACGCCGCCCGGCAGGGGCGGCGTTCGAAAATGAGCCGGTCTGAAGCGGACCGCTTGTCGTCTAAAACTCCTGCCAGTCGCCATGCGCGGGTGCCGCCGCAGGCTGGGCATTGAGCGCGCGGCTGACGCTGTTCATCAATTTACGGGCCGGAGACGCCACTGCCGGTGTCCTGCCGGAGACCGCCACCGGACCGGCGGAGACCGCCGTCGGTCTCGCGGGCTGCTCAATGCGGGGGCTGCGCTGCACATTCTCCACGCCAACGTTAAAGCGCGCCACGAGCGTCACGAGATGGTCCGCCTCGCTGCTCAGCTTGTGGGTTGCGGCCGAGGTCTCCTCCACCATGGCGGCGTTGCGCTGCGTTACCTGATCCATCTGGTTGATGGCGGTATTCACCTCGTGCAGTCCGGTGGACTGTTCCCTGGCGGCCGTGGCGATCGAGTGGATGTGCTCGTTGATTGCCAGAACGCGGGTCTCGATCTCGCTCAGTGCGCCGCCAGTTCTTTGCACCAGCGATACGCCGCGCCCGACCTCCTGGCCCGATTTGGTGATCAGCGCCTTGATGTCCTTCGCAGCGGTTGCGGATCGTTGCGCAAGTTCTCGCACCTCCTGAGCGACGACGGCAAAGCCCTTGCCCGCCTCGCCTGCACGGGCGGCTTCCACACCGGCATTCAGCGCCAGCAGGTTCGTCTGGAAGGCGATTTCGTCGATGACGTTGATGATCTGGCTGATTTCGCGCGAGGCATGCTCGATACGATCCATGGCGGACACGGCGTCGCGCACGACATTGGCGGACTCCTCCGTCTTCTGCTTCGTTTCGGCAACCATGGCGCTGGCTTCCTGCGCACGATCGGTCGAATTGCGAACAACGGCGGTAATCTCATCCAGAGCGGCTGAGGTTTCCTCCAGCGCCGCCGCCTGCTGTTCCGTCCGCTTCGACAGGTCATCGGCCGCCGAGCGCAATTCGTTCGCGTTGCCGCTGATGCCTTCCGTGCTGCCGCGCACTTCGCGCATCGTCTCGCGCAGCTTGGTTAGCGTCTGGTTGACGTTCACCTGAAGTTCGGCGAAAACGCCGCGGAACTCGCCATCCATTCTCTCCGTCAGATCGCCCCGCGCAAGGCCTTCAATGACGCGGCTGGTCTCGGACACGCCATTATGGACCCCGATGAGGAGCGAATTGATCGTCGCGGCAAAACGATTGAGGTTGTCGTCGCCATAATCCTTGTTGATGCGGCGGCTGAAATCGCCCTGGGCCGCAGCGTCGACGACGATGGCCATGCCGGCCTGCAGATCGTCGCTTTTCGCGCGCATGGCGGCTTCCTGCGCATTCATGCGGCGCACTTCGCTGCCGTTTTTCTTGAAGACCTCGACGGCCGCGGCCATTTCGCCGATTTCATCGTTGCGGCCGAGATAGGGGACGGCGGCGTCGAGATTTCCGTCGGCCACAGCATTCATCACCTGCGAAACCCTGCGGATGGGTGCGCTGAGTTGCCGCGTTCCCATATACAGGCCGAAGGCCGCTCCCGCGCCGACACCTGCAACCGTCACCGCGACAATCACCCAGAATATGGCGGTGCTGAAAGAATCGACCCCCGCCTTCACGACTTCGAGTTCGGCAAGGTCGTTTTTCACGACACTGTCGATCTCCGCCTGATAAGCCTTGCGGTTGGTGCGGTTAGCCTCGTTATTACCCTGCTGGTTGGCCGCCTGGGGCCCGACTTCCTTACCGAGACGGACCGTCTCCAAGCGGAAGGACCGAAACTCCTTGGATCGGCTGACAAGCTTGTCGAAACTCGCTTTTTGCTCGGCCGGCACCAGCGGGGCCCAAGTAGCGATCAGCTTTTCCATGGCGTCGAGATTTTTCACCATGCCGTTAGCAAAGGGGGTGGCCGCAGCCACATCGGCGGCCGCATAGATACCGCGCGCGTCCATGACGACTGCCGTCACCAGTCGGTTGAGCGCCTCTCCCTTATAAGCCCTTTCGGCGGCTTTCTCGAAATGATGCGAACGAACCCAGAATTCGTTGATCGCATAGATGGACAGCCCGCCAATGGTACAGGCAACAAGGCTCATCAGCCCGACAAGTAGATTGATACGACCGCGAATTCTCAACTTCGTTCCCCCAACAAAAACCAGCTGCGCGATGAAAATGGGAAGCTGGCATAACTTTTCGCGTCACAAGATTTATCAATGCCGCGTTAAGAAAGAATTTCGGATTTTACCGATGACGCGCTGGAATTGGCCTTTATCGGCTGTCGGCGAAGAAGATGGCGATGCGTTTTCCGCAAAAGGTGAAGCGCGAAAACCCCTTCGGCAATTGACTTTGCTCGGCCTATGCCCTTATAAGCCGCGCACGCTCGGCCATTGAAAGCTCGCCCAGGCGGGGTTAGCCGTGCAAAAAACGAAACGCTCTTGCAAATTATTGCAAATTCAAGAAGGGCCGCACACCGCGGTATTAAATAAATGTCGAAGCGTACTTACCAACCGTCCAAGCTCGTCCGCAAGCGTCGTCATGGCTTCCGCGCCCGTATGGCTACCGCCGGCGGCCGCAAGGTTCTCGCAGCCCGCCGTGCGCGCGGCCGCGCTCGTCTTTCGGCTTAATTGCCGTCTCTGTGACCCGGTGAAAGTCGCGGGCACATGAGTAAGACAGGAAAACTGCCCGGCCGGCTTAAAAACCGGTCGGATTTCCTTGCCGTTCAGGCAGGAGAAAAACGGCGGGGAGGCAGCTTTCTTCTGGAAGTGCTTGACCGGAAAGCCCCGGAAACCGAGCCTCGCGTCGGTTTTACCGTAACGAAAAGACAAGGCAACGCGGTCGAGCGAAATCGCATGCGCCGCCGTCTCAAGGAAGCCGTCAGGCTTTCTGCCGGGGTCGCAATGAAGCCCGGTCATGACTATGTGATTGTCGCCCGCAGGGACGTGCTTGATACAGCCTTCCCGAAACTTCAGTCTCTCCTTAACGAGCGAATTGAAGGAACGGCGAAACCGAAACGGTCCCAGGAGACCCGCTCCAGGAAAGAATGATGGAAAAGAACCGCAATTACTTCATCGCGATAGCCCTTTCGGTTGTCATCGTCCTCGCCTGGCAATTCCTTTATATGAATCCGCGTATCGAGCAGCAGCGCCGCGCCGAAGAGGCCCGCCAGGCGCAGCAGCAAACGACGCAGCAACAGCAGCCTGCGCCGGGCGCCGCACCGGGGGCCGCCGTTGAAGGCGCACCGCCCGCATCCTCCCCGCAGGCCGCCGCCACCGCGACCCGCGAAGAGGCAATCGCAAAGACCCAGCGTGTCGCCATCGAGACCAGCGCCATCGCCGGCTCGATCAACCTTACCGGCGCCCGCTTCGACGACATTCGGCTCAAGGACTACCATGAGACCGTCGATGACTCGAGCCCGATCATCACGCTGTTCTCGCCCTCCGACACCAAGGAGGGCTATTTCACCGAACTCGGTTACGTTGCGGCACAGGACGTCGGCGGCGTGCCCGGCCCGACCACCGTTTGGACGCTTGCCAACGGCGACAAGCTGACGGAAACCACTCCGGTCACGCTGACCTACACCAATTCCAAGGGCGTCATCTTCTCGCGTACGGTTTCGATCGACGAGCATTATATGATCTCGGTGGCCGACAAGGTAGAAAACCCGGGACAGGCTGCGATCTCCTTCGCCACCTATGGCCGTGTGACGCGCAACAACAAGCCCGCGGTTCCCCCGGTCTTCGTCATCCATGAAGGTTTCCTCGGCGTCTCCGGCAAGGATGGCAGCCTGACGGAAGAAAAATACAAGGACGTCGAAGAAGCGCCGGTAACAGTTGCAAAGGCGACCGGCGGTTGGCTCGGCATCACCGACAAATATTGGGCCGCGGCCATCGTTCCGCCGCAGACGACACCGTTCGAGACGCGCTACTCGCACATCACCGGCAATCAGCCGAGCTACCAGGCAGACTTCAAGAGCGATGCCCTGACAGTCGAGCCCGGCCAGTCGATCGAGCTGAAGAGCCTCGTCTTTGCCGGCGCCAAGGAAGTGCCGCTGGTCGACCGTTACGAAACGACCTACGCCATTCCGAAGTTCGACCTTCTGATCGACTGGGGCTGGTTCTACTTCATCACCAAGCCGATGTTCAAACTGATGGATTTCTTCTTCCGTTATTTTGGCAATTTCGGCGTGGCGATCCTGCTCACCACCATCGTCGTCAAGGCTCTCTTCTTCCCGCTCGCCAGCAAGCAATATGCCTCCATGGCGAACATGAAGCGCGTGCAGCCGAAGATGGAAGAGCTGAAAGCCAAGCATGGCGATGACCGCATGGCCATGCAGCAGGCGATGATGCAGCTCTACAAGGAAGAGAAGATCAATCCGGTCGCCGGCTGCTGGCCGATGCTTTTGCAGATCCCGGTCTTCTTCGCGCTCTACAAGGTCATCTACGTCACCATCGAAATGCGGCATGCGCCGTTCTTCGGCTGGATCCACGACCTTTCCGCGCCGGATCCGACGTCGTTGTTCAACCTGTTCGGCCTTCTGCCCTACGACGTGCCGCACTTCCTGATGATCGGTGTCTGGCCGCTTGTCATGGGCATCACCATGTTCCTGCAGATGCGCATGAACCCGACGCCCCCCGATCCGACGCAGGCGATGATCTTCAACTGGATGCCGCTGATCTTCACCTTCATGCTGGCCTCCTTCCCGGCCGGTCTGGTCATCTACTGGGCATGGAACAATACGCTCTCTATCACCCAGCAGGCCGTCATCATGAAGCGCCAGGGCGCCAAGATCGAGCTGTTCGATAACATTAAGGGGCTGTTCAAGCGAAAGCCGGTGCAATCGAAATGAGTGAGACCGGCACGGCAACCGAAAAGCCCCTGTTCGGGCGACCCTGGATTTTCATTCGCGGCGTTCCAGCAATGAAATTCCTGCCGCCCGAAGGGCCGCCGGAGATTGCCTTCGCCGGTCGTTCGAATGTCGGCAAGTCCTCGCTCATCAATGCGCTGGTGGGCCACAAGGGGCTTGCCCGCACGTCCAATACGCCCGGACGCACGCAGGAACTGAACTATTTCGTTCCGGATGGTTATTCCGGCGAAGCGGGCGATCTGCCGCCGATGGCGTTGGTCGACATGCCCGGTTACGGTTATGCGCAGGCCCCCAAGGATCAAGTCGACGCCTGGACGAAGCTCGTCTTCGATTATCTGCGCGGCCGGGCGACGCTGAAGCGCGTTTACGTGCTGATCGATTCCCGCCATGGCGTGAAAAAGAATGACGAGGAGGTTCTGACCCTGCTCGACAAGGCGGCCGTTTCCTACCAGATCGTGCTGACGAAGACGGACAAGATCAAGGATGCCGGCGTTCCGCGGCTGATCGGTGAAACGCTGGAGAAAATCCGCAAGCGTCCCGCCGCCTATCCGGAAGTTCTCGCCACATCCTCGGAAAAATCATTCGGGCTGGATAGCCTGCGGGCCGAGATCGTCAGAACGATCTCTCTTTGAGGGGCATGCCTCTCAGGCGATGGTGAAAAGCAGAACGGCGGTCCAGAGCATCGCCGTCAACGCCAGAAGGCGCCAGAAGCGCACGGAATGCCAGACCTCCGAAAATATGGCTGCTAACATGCTGCCGCCCCGTAGCGGCTGGCCCCTGAACGGCAGGCCGGAGCGGCTCGGGTCCCGTTCCAGCAGCACGGCGACGGTTGCGTTTTCGCGATATTCGGTTTCCGCCAGATTGTCCCGCCAGCGCCTGACCATGGCCGCGAACTGGCGGTCGCGTTTGACGCGCTTGGCAAGCTCCGCCATGCTTTCCGGCGGCAGCGCACCCAGCACATATTCGCCCGCAAGCACTTCATCCTGCAAGCCGCTTTGCTTGTCTCGATCGGGTGCCGTCATGTGGTTTCTCGCTCCTCGGTCGTTCAGGTCAGCATCGCTCCCGCGGCGCGCGACATCACCTGTCACCCTGAATTAACCCCTCCCCTTTTCGGTGTAAGGCTGGTCCCATTGGACCTTTATGTCAATCTCATTACGGGGCCGGGACAGCCAAAAAAAAGAAATTTGACCGTTGCCGACACAATAAGGCCAGGAGGTTATTTCATCCGTCAAAGACTTGCTTTAGAGCGGTGGCAGGCTTTCAACGGCCGCAACCACAGACCGAGGTTTTTAGATGACGTCTTCCGAAAGCGAAACTCAGGCGCGGCTGCTCGCACAGGCTCTGCCTTTCATGCAGAAATACGAGAACAAGACCATCGTGGTGAAATATGGCGGTCACGCCATGGGGGATTCCACGCTCGGCAAGGCTTTCGCGGAAGACATCGCCCTTTTGAAGCAATCGGGCATTAACCCCATCGTTGTGCATGGCGGCGGCCCGCAGATCGGCGCGATGCTGACCAAGATGGGCATCGAATCGAAATTCGAGGGCGGTCTGCGCGTCACCGACGCCAAGACGGTCGAGATCGTCGAAATGGTCCTGGCCGGCTCGATCAACAAGGAAATCGTCGCCCTCATCAACCAGACGGGCGAATGGGCGATCGGCCTGTGCGGCAAGGACGGCAACATGGTCTTTGCCGAAAAGGCGAAAAAGACCGTCATCGATCCTGACAGCAATATCGAACGTGTGCTCGATCTCGGCTTCGTCGGCGAAGTCACCGAAGTCGACCGCACCCTGCTCGACCTGCTCGCCAAGTCGGAAATGATCCCGGTGATCGCCCCGGTCGCGCCCGGCCGCGATGGCGCCACCTACAATATCAATGCCGATACCTTTGCCGGCGCGATTGCGGGTGCGCTTCACGCCTCGCGTCTGCTGTTTCTCACCGACGTTCCCGGCGTTCTCGACAAGAACAAGGAACTCATCAAGGAACTCACCGTCTCGCAGGCGCGTGCGCTCATCAAGGACGGCACGATTTCCGGCGGTATGATCCCGAAGGTCGAGACCTGCATCGACGCCATCAAGGCCGGTGTTCAAGGCGTTGTGATCCTCAACGGCAAGACGCCCCACTCCGTCCTTCTGGAAATCTTCACGGAAGGCGCCGGCACGCTCATCGTGCCCTGATGTGCTTCAGGTGGCGGACGGCAAGCCTGTCCGCCACAACTGACATTCAGCCGAATGCCAAAAGCGACAGCACACCCACGACAATCAGCAGGCAGCCGGACAGTTCGAGCCGGTTGATCTTCTCCTTGAAGAAAAGCACGGTCGAGGCGAAGGCGAAGAGTATCTCCACCTGCGCCAATGCCTTCACCACGGCGGCCTGCTGCAGGGTCATCGCCGTGAACCAGCCGAACGAGGCCGTTGCGCCCACGAAACCGACCGCAAGCGACGGTTTCCACACCTTGGCGATGCGCCGCAACTCTTCCCGCTCGCGCCAGACGATCCACAGGAACATCGACACCGTCTGCATGACGATGACGACAACCAGAGTAAAGCCCGCCTGCATCATCGCGTCCAGAGCGGGAAGGCTCGGCGCAAGCGCGAGCGACGCCGACCGGTAAGCGACTGATGACAGGCCGAAGAAAGCGCCCGAGGCAAGACCGATACCCGCTGTCCGGCTGAAGATCGAGGTGAAGAAGGAAGCGGGCGTGACTTCCGTGCGCGCCACCGAAATCAGCATGACGCCGGCGACCGAGATGGCGATGGCCGCCAATGTGCCGCCATTGACGCTTTCCCCGATGAAAATAAGCGCGAACAGTGCCGCCTGCGCCGGTTCTGTGCGGGAATAGGCCGTTCCAACCGCGAAATTACGGAAGGAGAACAGGTGCACGAGCAGGAAGGTGGCGGCAATCTGCGCCATGGCGCCGACCGTCGCCCACACGGCAAAGGACATGTTCGGCACCGGCAGAGGGCGACCGAGCCCGAAATGCAGGAAAGCAAGATAAGCGAGAGCGAAAGGCATGCCGAACACGAAGCGCACGAAGGTCGCGCCCGTGGTGCCCATCATGCCTTTGAGGTGCTTTTGCAGGGTCGAGCGCAGGTTCTGCAGGAACGCGCTTGCGAAAGTGATACCAATCCAGAGTTCCATGGCTTTGCCGGTATCATGCGCGGGAGCCCGCAGCCAAGCCCGATTTTCTGATCAATCGTCGTCTTTTCGATTTTCTTCGGCCTTCGAAACAGGCATAAAGCAGCCCATGGACACAAAGCCGAAAAACCTGCCCGAAGCCGCCGATTTCGCCCATGTGAGCGAATGGGTCTTCGATCTCGACAACACGCTCTATCCGCATCACATCAATCTGTTTTCGCAGATCGACCGTAACATGACGGCCTATGTGGCGGAGCTTCTGAAGCTCGATCCCGACGAGGCGCGGGCGCTGCAGAAGCGCTATTATCACGACCACGGCACGACGCTTCAGGGCCTGATGATCCATTACGGCATCAGCCCGGACGAGTTTCTGGAACGTGCCCATGCCATCGACTATTCGGCGCTGAAACCGCATCCGGAACTTGGCGAGGCGATCAAAGCTCTGCCGGGCCGCAAATTCATCCTTACCAACGGCAGCGTCAAACATGCGCAGGCCGCCGCCGGTGCGCTTGGCATTCTCGATCATTTCGAGGATATTTTCGATATCGTCGCCGCCGGCTATCTGCCGAAACCGGCCAGCGCGACCTATGAGAAGTTCGCGGCGCTTGCGAAGCTCGACACGCAAAAAGCCGCCATGTTCGAGGATTTACCCCGCAATCTCGCGGCGCCCAAGGCGCTTGGCATGAAGACCGTGCTGCTCGTCCCCGCCAATCTCGAGGGTGTCGTCATGGAACGCTGGGAAATCCCGGCCGTCACGGATGCGCATATCGACTACATCACCGACGATCTGACCGGCTTCCTGACGAAAACCATCGCAGGCTGAGCAGCGAACATTACCGAAGCTTCATACACCTTACCGATGTTTAAGTGGTGGGGCTTGCTGGACGTCACTATCTTCTCTTCAGGGACACCAAAGAAAGGTAATGACGATGACCACACGTAAAATCGCCCTGTCTGCTCTTGGCGCAGCCCTTGTGCTCAGCACGGCCGCAACGGCAAGTTTCGCCGCACCCGGCAAAGGCCATAAGGATCGCATGCCAATCCGCCAGGAAGCCGCCTTCGTTCACCTCTTAAAGGTTGCGGATGTCAACAAGGACGGCAAGATTTCCAAGGAAGAATTCGCCGCCCGTCAGGACGCGCTCTTCACCGAGATCGACAAGGACAAGGACGGCTCGATCACGCCGAAGGAAATGCGTGAGTATCGCCAGGCGAAAATGGAAGCTTTCCGCGCCGCCAACCCCCGTCCCGAGCGTGAGGAGGCCAAAGCCGAAGACGGCAAGGGCCCCGAGGGCAAGCGCGCCGAAGGACATGCCGAGCGCGAACATGGCGGCCGTTTCGGCCATCAGGGATGGGGCAAGCATGGCGGCAAGGGCGCAGGTTTCGCGCTGATCCGCTGGGCCGATACCGACGAGAACGGTCAGGTCAGCAAGGCCGAATTCACCGCCGCCGGCGAAAAGATGTTTGAACGGCTGGACAAGAACAAGGACGGCGTCATCTCCATCGACGACATGCCGGACCGCCCGTTCCTTTAACCCGCGAAAGAAAAGCCCGCTCAAAAGCGGGCTTTTTTCTTCAATGCAGGCTGACGGTCTGGAGATCGTCTTCGGCAGCCTTGAAAAACGTACTGGACCGGTTGTCCGTCAGGAGGATCGGCGTACCATCTGCACCGAACAGCGCCCAAAGGTCCAACTGCGGATCGAGATCGGGCGCTTCCGGGAAACAGCGGCTGACGTCTTCCGCGCGAATCTTGCGGATATATCCCACTTCTCCTTCGCCGATATGGGCGAGCTGGGATTGGGTGAGACGCGCATGCGCTTCTTTCAACAGCATATTTCAGCCTCCTTCTTCACGCCGAGCGATTCGTGTCGGATTCCGGCGTTCATGGTCTACTCTGAGACGGAAATATTAATTTTCTTCACCACGTTTGAAATTTCCGGCCGGACCAGATCGATGGAAAGAAGGCCGTTGCGCAGGCGCGCCTCCCTGACCTGCATGCCGTCGGCAAGCACGAAGACCCGCTGGAACTGGCGCGCCGCGATTCCGCGATAGAGAAAATCGCGCTTCTCCTGTTCCTGCTGGCGGCCGCGGATGACAAGCTGGTTATCGGCCGTCGTGACATCCAGATCGTCCTGCGAAAAACCGGCAACCGCGATGGTAATCCTCAGGCGCTCGGGCACGTCATCGTTGCCGGGCAGACGCTCTATGTTATAGGGAGGATAGCCGTCATTGGCCTTAGCCATGCGCTCCAGCGTTTTTTCCATGGCATCAAAACCCAGCAAAAGCGGGTGGGTGAATGGCGTCATGCGGCTCATGTCTCTTTTGTCCTTGCAACCAAGCGACGTTTCGCGGCCCCGCTTCCGGCAGCCTTGCCGGTCAATCGCACCGGCCCCTGCAATATGGGAAGCACAACCGCAATACGCAAGACGCGGCGACGAGCAAAGGGGATACCGGGGAATGAGGCTTGACAAGTGAGCACCCGCCGCTCGAAAAAAGCGCTCATCTCAACGGCGGGCAAGACATGGCAGAACGCAGAAAAATCATCATCGACACCGATCCGGGCCAGGACGACGCGGCGGCAATCATGCTCGCTTTTGGAAGCCCTGACGAAATCGACATTCTCGGGCTGTGCGCCGTTGCCGGCAACGTTCCGCTGAAACTGACCAGCCGCAACATCCGCATCATCTGCGAATTGTGCGGCCGCACCGATATTCCCGTCTATGAGGGCGCGGAGAAGCCGCTGGTGCGCAAGCCCATCACCGCCGAGCATGTTCACGGCAGCACCGGCCTCAACGGCCCGGTTCTCGATGAGCCGACCATGGAAGCGCAAAAGCAGCATGCGGTCGATTTCATCATCGAAACGCTGATGCGCGAACCGGCCGGCACGGTGACGCTCTGCACGCTTGGCGCGCTGACCAACGTGGCGCTGGCTCTCCTCAAGGCGCCGGAAATCGCCGATCGCGTCAAGGAGCTGGTGATGATGGGCGGCGGCTTCTTCGAGGGCGGCAACATCACACCGGCGGCGGAATTCAACATCTATGTCGACCCGCAGGCCGCCGATATCGTCTTCCGCTCCGGCATGCCGATCGTCATGATGCCGCTCGACGTCACCCATCAGTTGCTGACGACCAAGGCTCGGGTCAGCCGCATTCGCGACATTGGCACGCGGCCGGCCATCGCCATGGCTGAAATGCTGGAATTCTTCGAACGTTTCGACATTGAGAAGTACGGTTCGGATGGCGGTCCGCTGCATGACCCGAGCGTCATTGCCTATCTCATCAAGCCCGAGTTGTTCGAAGGTCGCGAATGCAATGTCGAAATCGAGGTCCATTCCGAGCTGACCATGGGCATGACAGTGGTGGACTGGTGGAATGTTACCGAACGGCCCGCCAATGCCCGTGTGATGCGCAAGGTGGACGCCGACGGCTTCTTCGAATTACTGACGGAACGTTTCGCCCGTCTGTGACGGAATACGAACACCAAAAAGGGCCGCTGGTATCCCCAGCGGCCCTTTTTATTTGAAGTCAGGAAGGCGTGTCAGAACTCCGTCCAGTCATCCTGCGCCAGCGCGTTTGCACCGCTGGTTCTCGGACGGGCGCGAGGAGCCGCAGCCTGCGCCCTTGCCGGAGCGGCGGGGGCGCGCATTGCCGCCGCCGTGGCGCGCAGTTGCTGGCTGGAATGGCCGCCGGAAACGGAGAAACCGGCCACGAGCGACTTCAGCGTTTCGGCTTCGCTGTTCAGCGTCACGCTGGCCGCCGTGGTTTCTTCTACCATCGCCGCATTCTGCTGGGTAACCTGATCCATCTGCGTGACAGCGGAATTGATCTCTTTAAGGCCTACCGCCTGCTCGCTGGCGGAGGCGGAAATCTGCCGTATCAACTGGTTGATCTGCAGAACCTGATCGGCGATCTTTTTCATCGTCGCACCGGCCTTGCCGACCAGTTGGACGCCCTCGTCCACCTGGGTGGCCGAGGTGTTGATGAGGCCCTTGATCTCCTTGGCCGCGGTGGCGGACCGCTGCGCCAGTTCGCGCACCTCCTGTGCTACGACGGCAAAGCCCTTGCCGGCATCACCGGCGCGCGCGGCTTCCACACCCGCATTCAGCGCCAGAAGGTTGGTCTGGAAGGCGATCTCGTCGATAACGCCGATGATGCGGGAGATTTCGGCAGAGGATTGCGCGATGCCTTCCATGGAGTTCACGGCCTGCTGCACGACTTCACCCGATTTGCCCGCATCGTCGCAGGCATGGCTGACGGCTCCGGCCGCCTCTGCGGCGTTTTCCGCGCTGGAATTCACCTGCGCGGTCAGCTCATTGAGGGCGGCGGCGGTTTCTTCCAGGCTTGCGGCCTGCTGTTCCGTGCGGTGCGAAAGATCGCTGGCTGCGCGGGTGATCTCGCCGGTGCCGTTGCCGATGCTGACGACGGTTGCGTTGACCGTGGAAACGGTTTCCTCGAGGCTGGCGAGCGCCGAGTTGAAGTCCTCGCGCAGCTTCGCATATTCGCCGGGGAACTCGTCTTCGATACGGTAGGTGAGATTGCCCTGCGAAAGCGCATTGAGGCCAGCACCCAGCACGCCGACAATGTGCTGCTGCATGCGGCTGTTTTCAGTACGCTCGGATTCCGAGCGCTGGCGCGCCGTTTCCGCGTGACCACGCTGGGCCTCGGCTTCGGCCTCCATCTCGCGGATACCGGCAAGCTTCGCGCGGAAACCTTCAAGTGCAGTAGCCACCGCACCCGTCTCATCCCGGCGCTCCTGTCCGGAAACCGGTACATCGTAGCGACCGTCGCTCAGCGTCCTGACGTCGGAAACCAGCGAGGCAAGCGGATTGCGGACGAAATGGCGCACGGCGAAATAAAGCGCAGTGATGACGGCAGCGAGAATGACGATCGCACCGATGATCATCATGTAGGTCTGCTCCTGAACCGGTGCGTTCAGGGCCTGATGGGGAATATCCACCAGTACCACCCAGGTCGCGTTGAGACCCGGAACGGCGAAGGGATAGACGAGACGGTTATAGGGCGCGTCCGTATGGAGGCCGAGATTTTCAATGAGGCCCTGTTTGCCGGAGGTAATCGCCGCCTGCACGGTGCTCGCACCGTCTCCGTCGTAAGCCTTCATGTTCTGCTCGGGCGTCGGCGGCACCAGCCACTGGCCGCCCTGCGAAACGAGCGTTACGCGGCCGGTTTCGAAAGGATGCAGCGCTTGCAGCTTCTGCGACAGCGAGGCCAGCGAGATATCGACACCCGCCACACCGATCATCTTGCCGTCCGACATGACCGGATAGGCAAGCGAGGTCATGGTTGTGGGTACTTCCGTGCCTTCGGCGAGATAAGGCTGGGTAATGGCGCCCTTGCCGGATTTGGCGGCGAGCGCATACCATTCCGCCGCATAATCGTTCTTGAAGGTCGAAAACTGGATGTCGCCCTTCTGGGTCTTCGACCAATAGGGGGCAAACGCGCCGTTTTCATTGGTGCCAAGATCGAGCCTGCCCGCAATCTCCGTGCTCTGTCCATCAAAAAGGCCGAGCTGCTCGCAAAACCAGCTTCCGAAAGCAAAAGTATTCTGCTCGACATTGGCCTTGAGGATGTTGACGATGCCGGGCCGGTCCATCGATTTCGCCTGATGCGCGCGGCCGATGACGCCGGCCATGGAGCGTGCGGCGCTGCCGAGTTCGCCCACATCGGCGGCGATCACATTGGCGATGGCGCGCGCTTCGGTATTGGCCTGATCCATGGTCAGCGCGTGCACGCGCTCACTCGTCTGGGAAATGAGAAAGGAATTCGATGCAACGAGAACCGTGGTGATGGCGCAGCCGGTTACGAGGATCAGCTTCGTCGCAAGCGACTTCACTTGGAAATTGAACATTTTGGCCTCGATCAAATCGCCCGCCCGAAGAAGGCTGACGTCAACGGATGATAAATCTCCGTCATGGAGGCCCGTCCGCAGGGGACAGTGCGCTGCAGCGCGACGAGGTGAAATTAGAAGAAGATTGCTAATTAAACCCTAAAATTACTTCGCCGCGCCAAGCATAATCAGTGTTCGTAGTGGGCCGAGATGACTTTCCATGCATCTTCAGCCGTTTCGGCGAAATGCAGCAAATTCATATCATCCGGTGCAATGGTGCCGAAATCCGCCAGGAACTTGAAATTGATTACCGATCGCCAGAACTTCTCACCGAACAGGACGAGCGGAATGGGCTCCATGCGCTTCGTCTGGATAAGCGTCAACGTTTCGAAGAGCTCATCAAGCGTGCCGAAACCGCCGGGAAAGATCACCACCGCTTTCGCCCGCATCAGGAAATGCATCTTGCGAATGGCGAAATAGTGGAAGTTGAAGCTCAGCTCCGGTGTTACATAGGGGTTCGGCGCCTGCTCGTGCGGCAGGACGATGTTGAGGCCTATAGACGGGCCGCCGGCATCGGCAGCGCCGCGATTGCCCGCTTCCATGACACCGGGACCGCCGCCGGTGACCACGACATATTCGAGGTGATCTGATTTCGCGGCATAATCGGTACAGAGACGGGCAAATTTGCGCGCCTCGTCGTAATAAACCGAGGATTGCTCCAGATTGCGCTTCTGCGTCTCGTTGCGCGCCGCCCAGGCCTCGCCGCCGGGTTCAGGAATACGGGCGCCGCCGAACATGACGACGGTGGATTTGATGCCCCGCTCGGCCAGCGCCATTTCTGTCTTCAGAAGTTCCAGCTGAAGCCTGACGGGACGCAGTTCCTCGCGGCAGAGAAAATCCATGTCCGCATAGGCAAGCCGGTAGGACGGGGAATCCGACTGTGGCGTCCTGGGAATGACCTCGGCCTGCTGCTTGTCCGCAGAGCTGCGCTTCAACGGGTCCCATACCCCGTCCTTGCGCCGCAATTTGCCGTTTTTCAGTCGTGTCATTTCCATGCCTTTCGTCTGACGCGCCAAATCATCCAAATCACATTGACGCCTTTCCAACACTCCCTTAGATCAAATGACCAAAGCCTTCCAGCGGCGCGGGACCATCCGTGACCACGAACACCACGCGACATTCAAGGAATTTTCCATGAGCCTTACGGATCTAACCTCCCTCGAAACCATCATCGAAACCGCATTCGACAACCGCGATGGTGTGAACGTATCGACGAAGGGCGAGGTTCGCGACGCCGTGGACACATCTCTTCAACTTCTCGACAGCGGCAAGGCGCGCGTGGCCGAAAAGCAGGCTGACGGAAACTGGAAGGTGAACCAGTGGCTGAAAAAGGCCGTGCTTCTGTCCTTCCGCCTGAACGACATGGAAATCGTGACCGGCGGACCGGGCGAATCCACCTGGTGGGACAAGGTGCCGTCGAAGTTCGAAAACTGGGGTGAAAACCAGTTCCGCGCCGCCGGTTTCCGCGCCGTGCCGAACGCCGTCGTGCGCCGCTCGGCTTACGTTGCCAAGAACGTCGTGCTGATGCCGTCCTTCGTCAATCTCGGCGCCTATGTCGATGAAGGTACGATGGTCGATACCTGGGCGACGGTCGGCTCCTGCGCGCAGATTGGCAAGAATGTGCATCTTTCGGGCGGCGTCGGTATTGGCGGCGTTCTGGAGCCCTTGCAGGCGGGCCCGACGATCATCGAGGACAATTGCTTCATCGGCGCCCGTTCGGAAGTCGTCGAAGGCTGCATCGTGCGCGAAGGTGCGGTTCTCGGTATGGGCGTCTTCATCGGCAAGTCCACCAAGATCGTGGACCGCGCCACCGGCGAGATCACCTATGGCGAAGTGCCACCCTATTCCGTCGTCGTTGCCGGCACCATGCCGGGCAAGCCTTTCCCGAACGGCGAACCGGGCCCAAGCCTCTATTGCGCCGTGATCGTCAAGCGCGTCGATGAAAAGACCCGTTCCAAGACCGGCATCAACGAGCTTCTGCGCGACTGATAAAAGCTGATACCATGACCACGACCGATCCCGTTGCCAATCTCGCCGCCCTCATCCGTTGCCCTTCGGTAACGCCTGCGGAAGGCGGCGCGCTTTCCCTGCTCGACACCCTGCTTTCGCCGCTCGGCTTTAAGGTGGACAGGATGGTGGCGAGCGAGGCGGGAACGCCTGACGTGGAAAACCTCTATGCACGGCTCGGCACCGAAGGTCCGCATCTGATGTTTGCGGGCCATACGGATGTCGTTCCCGTGGGTGATGAGGCCGCATGGAGCCATCCGCCCTTTTCGGCAGACATCGCCGGTGGGGAAATGTACGGTCGCGGTGCGGTGGACATGAAAGGCGGTATCGCCTGTTTCGTGGCGGCCATTGCCCGCCATATCGAAAAACACGGCAAGCCGCAGGGGTCCGTTTCTTTCCTGATTACAGGCGATGAGGAAGGCCCGTCGATCAACGGCACCTCCAAGCTGCTGGAATGGGCGGCCGCCAAAGGCGAGACATGGGACGCCTGCGTGGTTGGCGAGCCGACCAATCCCGACCAGCTGGGCGACATGATCAAGATCGGCCGCCGGGGTTCGCTCTCCGGCCGCATCACGGTCCACGGCGTTCAAGGCCACGCCGCCTATCCGCATCTAGCCGACAACCCCATTCGCGGTCTTTTGCAGCTTACCCATGCGTTGATGCATCCGGCCTTCGATCACGGCACGGATGATTTCCAGCCTTCCAATCTGGAAGTGACGACCGTCGACACCGGTAATGCCGCCACCAATGTCATCCCGGCGCGGGCGACAGCCTCCTTCAACATTCGTTTCAACGATAGCTGGACGGCAGAGAGCCTGCGGGCGGAAATCATCCGCCGCCTCGATGCCGCCGCAGCCGAAGGCGAGCTTCGCCCCGACCGGGCTCCGGTCAAATATGAGATCGTCTGGGCGGACCGTCCGAGCCATGTTTTCCTGACGCGCAACAATGCGCTCATCTCATCGCTGTCAGGTGCGGTGGAAGCCGTGACAGGCAAAGAACCGAAGCTTTCGACCACGGGCGGCACCTCGGATGCGCGCTTCATCAAGGATTATTGCCCTGTCGTGGAATTTGGCCTTGTCGGGCAGACCATGCATATGGTCGACGAGCGCGTGGCCGTTGCCGATCTCGAGATGCTGACACGCATTTACGAGACCTTCATCGAACGCTGGTTCGCCCATGCCGACGGCAAGTGAAGTAAGGCTCTATCTGACAGGCCTGTGGCTGCTGCTGTTCGGCGACCATACTGGCGCGCGGTATCTCGATCTCTCCGAGCGCGGCATGTGGCGATCCTTCTATTCGGCGCTGTGGTGCCTGCCGGCCATGCTGGTTTCCTGGCTGTGGCTGCGCGCCGCTTTTCTCGCCAGCTATCCGCCGGGAACCGGAACAGGCTTCATCTTCTTCTTCCGCCTGGCTATGGTCGAGGCCATCTGCTGGATCGTGCCGCTGTTGCTGATCGGCATGTTGCTCTACGCCTTTGGCGCCCGGGAAAAATTCGCACCGCTCGTCACCACCGTGAACTGGCTGTCGTTGCCCTTTTCTTATGCCTATGCGGTTCTCATCCTGATCGCATTCTTCCTGCCGCCGCTGCAGGGGTTGATCGCCATTCTCTGGCTGGCACTGCTTCTGTCGCTGGTCTTCGCTTTTTCGCGGATCGTCAGATTTTTCATCCGCGACCAGTCGCTGCTCGTCTCGGCCGTCGTCATGACGCTGTTGGTGCCCGCCATGTTGCTGTCGGAAGCATTGCAGCGTTTTCTCGGCGTCTATCCGGCCTGAGAGGCAGTGAGGCTTCAGGTCAGTCCGCGTCTTCCGTCACTTCGACTTCGGGGCGGCGGCGCGGCGGAATGACATCGGGATAATCGACCTGCATGAAATAAAGACCGTCCGGCGGCGCAACGGGACCGCAGGCCTTGCGATCTCGTGCCTCCAGCGCTGCACGCACATCATCAGGCGTCATAGTGCCTTCACCTGCCATCTTCAGCGTGCCGGCGAAAGAGCGTATCTGATTATGCAGGAAGCTTTGCGCGGTCGCGCGGATTTCGATGAGGTCGCCGTTGCGGGTCACGTCCAGCCGGTCGAGCGTGCGGACCGGGCTGTTTGCCTGGCAATGGACCGAACGGAAGGTCGTGAAATCATGCCGGCCGACCAGCATCTGTGCGGCTTCATGCATGCGCTCGTGGTCCATATCCTTCGATACCCACCATGCCCGCTTGTGCTCCAGCGCCAGCCGGGATTTGCGACAGATGATGCGATAGAGATAATGGCGGCGCAGCGCTGAAAAACGGGCGTCGAAATCTTCGGTCACGGCTGCAGCATCGAGCACGGCCACGGCCTCACCGGCCATGGCGAGATGCGCGTTCAAGGCATTGCGGAGCTTGTAGGGTTCCCAATCGCGGGAAAGATCGATGTGGGCGACCTGTCCAACGGCATGCACGCCGGAATCGGTGCGGCCGGCACCGCGAATGGAGACGCTCTCTCCCGTCAACGAGCGAACCGCAGCCTCCAGCGCGCCCTGAACCGAGGGGCCGTTATCCTGTCTCTGCCAGCCGTAATAAGGCGTGCCGTCATATTCGACGGTCATGCGGAAACGTGGCATCAGCCGAGCCTCGTTGCGGTCGGAACCGGTGTGCCGCGCACGAAATCGGCCGCCGACATCGGCTTGCCACCCGCCTTCTGCAAACGGGTGAGCCGCACGGCGCCGCTACCGCAGGCAATGGTCAGAGCATCGTCGAGCGCTGCGCCCGCTTCTCCCATTCCGCTTGCCAGTTCGGAGGCCAGAACCTTCACGCGTTCGGGTTTGCCGCCGATATTCATCTCCAGCCATGCGCCGGGGAACGGCGACAGGCCGCGAATGTGGTTATGGACATCCTGTGCGGGCCTTGAAAAATCGATACGGGTCTCGCCCTTGTCGATCTTCGCGGCGTAGAGCACGCCCTCTTCCGCCTGCGTAACGAGAGGCAGGTCGCCTGCCTCCAGCTTGTCCATCGCCTGCCGCATCAGCCGCGCACCCGCCAGCATCAGGCTGTCATGCAGTTCGCCAGCCGTCATATTCTCGTCGATCGCGACCTTTGCGGTGAGCGCGACGGGGCCGGTATCGAGCCCCTTTTCCATTTTCATCACCATCATACCGGTTTCGGCATCGCCGGCCATGATCGCCCGTTGGATGGGGGCAGCCCCGCGCCAGCGCGGCAGCAGGGAGGCGTGACCATTATAACAGCCGAGACGCGTGCCGGAGAGGATCGCTTCAGGCAAAAGCAGACCGTAAGCGACGACGACGGCTACATCGGCGTTGAAATCCCGGAAATGCTGGCGGTCTTCCTCGGCCTTGAAGTTTACGGGCGTCAGCACCGACAGCCCCAGCAAGTCGGCTGCCTGATGGACCGGCGACTTCTGCAAATCGAGACCACGGCGGCCGCCGGGACGCGGCGGCTGGGTGTAGACGGCAACGATCTCGTGGCCCGCATCCACCAGTGCACGCAACGTGGGAACGGAAAAATCCGGCGTGCCCATAAAAATGATGCGAAGAGACATCGTCGCCCCCTTCCCTGTCGTCCACTCCAGCCCAAAGAGGCCGGATCAGATCTTTGCGCGGGCCGCTTTCGTGAATTTCTTGATGACCATGTCGCGTTTGAGCCGCGAAATATGGTCGATGAAGAGAACGCCGTTCAGGTGGTCGATCTCATGCTGCAAGCAGGTCGCGAGCAGACCGTCCGCCTCGACCGTCTGCTGCTTGCCGTCACGGCCGACATATTGCACCGTGAGCGAGGCAGGACGCTCCACCTCGGCATAATAGTCGGGAATGGAGAGGCAGCCTTCCTCATAGGTCGAGACATCGTCCGACACTTTGAGGATTTCCGGATTGATGAAAATGACCGGAGCCTTTTCTTCACCTTCGCGTGCCACGTCGATCACCAGCATGCGGCGCGGCACGCCGATCTGAATGGCGGCGAGGCCGATACCCGGCGCATCATACATGGTTTCGAGCATATCGTCGGCAAGGCGCAGCACCTCAGCATCCACCTGTTCGATGGGCTTGGATTGCTGACGCAGCACGGGATCGGGCAAAATGATAAGCGGTTTGATGGTCATGGCTTCCCATAACGTATCTCTTGCGCGGAGGAAATAAAAAACACGAGGTTCAAACCGCCTCCGGCATGTGCCCCGCCTGACTCATTTCTGCCGCAGGAATGTTCTTGTTTTGATCTTACGAATCATTGGAAATCTGTTAGATTTGGCCATGAGCATAGACTTTTCAGTTCTCCTTCAACCCGCGCTGCGGGCCGGCTCCGTCGATATCAGCTTCGGCGCGCTTCTCGCTGCCGCGGTTTTCGGCCTCGCCGTGGCGTGGCTTGTGACGGCAAACCGGTCGAAAAAGGCTGGAGCTGACGGTGAAATCTCCGATCTCCTGAAAACACAGTCCGAATTGCACGGGCGGATCGCGGCCATGGCGGAAACGCTTGGCACGCGCCAGACCGAGATGAGCCAGACGCTGAACCAGCGCCTCGACGGCATGTCGCAGCGCCTTGGTGAAACGCTCACCGAGCAGACCCGCTCGACCCATGAAAATCTGAGCCGCCTTCAGGAGCGCCTGGCTGTCATCGATGCCGCGCAGGGCAATATTCAGGATCTGGCAAAAGACGTTGTCGGGCTTCAAGCCATTCTTTCCAACAAGCAGACACGCGGGGCCTTCGGGCAGGCGCGCATGGAAACGCTGATCGCCGATGCGCTTCCCGCCGGGGCGTTCCAGCTCCAGCCGACGCTTTCCAACGGTTATCGGCCCGACTGCATCATCAAGATGCCGAACAATGCGCCAGCACTGGTCATCGACGCCAAGTTTCCGCTGGAGGCATGGAATGCAATCAAGGCGGATGAGACACCCGAAACCAAACGCGCCGCCGTTCAACAGTTCCGCCGCGATATGGAAGTGCATATTCGTGATGTGGCCGAGAAATACCTCATCCGCGGCGAGACACAGGATACGGCCTTCATCTTCGTGCCCTCCGAATCGATCTTCGCCGATATTCACCAGCATTTCGAATATCTGGTGCAGCGCGCCCATCGCGCCCGGGTCGTCATCGTTTCGCCGTCGCTCTTGATGCTGTCTGTGCAGGTCATCCAGTCCGTGCTCAAGGATCAGCGCATGCGTGAGCAGGCGCATCTCATTCAGGGTGAAGTCGCCCTTCTGATGGACGATGTGCGGCGGCTGGACGACAGGACGCGCAAGCTGCAGGCCCATTTCGGGCTGGCCCAGAAAGACGTCGACATGATGCTGATCTCCTCCGACAAGGTGCTGGCGCGTGGCCAGAAGATCGAAGGCCTCGATTTTTCGCCGACGGAAAAAGAGGCTTCGCATGGAGAAATCGAGCAGGCCCGGCGCTTTGCGGAAAACCGGGCCGGTGCGGCGAAATTGCGGGTAGTTGACGACGAGTGATCGTCTCGGGCAAAGTCGCCGCCTTGCTCAAATTTCATACGGACCCAGCGCCCCATGATTACTGTTTTCGGTTCCATCAACATGGACCTCGTCGCCACCGCCAAACGCCTGCCCAAGCCCGGTGAAACCGTGACGGGCGAGGCCTTTTCCACTGCCGCCGGTGGCAAGGGCGCCAATCAGGCGCTGGCCGCGCGACGTGCGGGCGCCACGGTGAAGATGGCGGGTGCTGCGGGCGATGACACCTTTGCCGCACCGGCGCTGACCTTGCTGCGCGACGCCGGCACTGATCTCTCACTGGTGAAGACCACGCCCGGCCCTACGGGGACGGCAGTGATCCTTATCGGCGAAGGCGGGGAAAACATGATCTCGGTCATTCCCGCCGCCAATGGTGAAGTCTCCGCATCCGACGCCGCGAAAGCCCTGGCTGAAATGTCGGCGGGTGATATCTTGATGTTGCAGTTTGAGATACCCGCGTCCGCTATCGAAGCGGCGCTGACGGCTGCGAAGGCAAAGCGCGTCACCACCGTCATCAATACTGCGCCACTGACCGCGGATGGACCGCGCCTTGCGGGCCTTGCCGATATTGTCATCGCCAACGAAACCGAGTTCGAATTGCTGGTCGGAAAGAACGGCCTTTCCGCTTCTGAGCGGGAAAATGAACTGAAAAACCTGCACGACAGGACCGGCCAGACATTGATCGTAACGCTTGGCGCCGATGGCGTGATCGCCATGCGCAACGGCAAGGTTTTCCGGGCTTCCGGCCTCAAGATCGAGCCGGTCGATACGGTCGGTGCGGGCGATACTTTCTGCGGTTATCTTGCCGCCAGCCTCGATCAGGGCATGGATTTCGAAAAGGCGCTGAAGCGCGCCGCTGTCGCAGGCTCGCTCGCCTGCACCCGCGCCGGCGCGCAGCCTTCCATTCCGCTTGCAGCGGAAGTGGATGCTGCCCTCTGAGGGATATTTTCGTTAGCGCATTTTCCGGACGTAAAACCGCTGCGCAATTTTACTGGAAATGCTTTAGCGACGGATGAAAGTGAGATAGGCCGAGCTGCGGCCTTCTCTTTTCGCCTTGTTCTCGTAGCGCGTTCCCGGCCAGTTGGCATAGGGCGTGCGCCAGTCGTCAGCGCTCGCCGCCGTCCATTCGAAGCCGCCATGGCGGGCGCAGTGCTGCAGCGTCCAGTTGACGTAGGTATCGATATCGGAAGCGAAGCAGAACTTTCCACCGGGTTTCAGCACGCGATGGAAGCGGGCAAGGTTGACGTCTGAAACGAACCGACGCTTCCAGTGCTTCCTCTTCGGCCACGGGTCAGGATAGAGAAGGTCGATATGATCGATCGATCCCTCGGGCAGCCAGTCCAGCAATTGCGTTGCATCATCGTCGTAAAGGCGGATATTCATCAACTCGCGTTCGCGCACGGCGGCGAGCAGCTTGGCCATGGAGTTGACGAAGGGCTCGACGCCGATGAAACCCGTCTCCGGGTTTTCAACCGCGCGGTGAGCGAGATGCTCGCCGCCGCCGAAACCAATCTCCAGACGGATCGACCGCACATCCGCGGGAAAAAGAGCGGCAAGATTTTGCGGCGGGGCGCTTTCCAGATCGATTTTCAGCAAAGGCAACAGGTTCTCGATTGTATCGACCTGCAGATTGCGCAGAGGCTTGCCCTTGCGTCTGCCAAAAAACGCTTCCGTCGCGCGCGAACGCCGTTCTTCCGTCATCTCATACTCTCAACAACAAATAGATTTAACCCGCACAGCACCACGTTGGGCACTGTGCGGGTTACAAAAGGTGCAGTCGGTATCTCTCAATCGCCGCCGAATGACAAGCTTAGAAAGAGCCGCGCCTTCTCCGGACGTAAAACCGCTACGCAGTTTTACCGGAAATGCTTCAAGCGCTCAGAGCTTCCTTAAGCGGCTTCACCAGATCCAGCTTCTCCCAGGAGAAGGAGCCGTCGCGGCCAGCCTTCCGGCCGAAATGGCCATAGGAGGAGGTCTTGGCGTAGATCGGCTTGTTAAGATCGAGATGACGGCGAATGCCCGACGGCGACAGGTCCATGACCTTGCGGATCGCGGCTTCGACCTGATCTTCGCTGACCTTGCCGGTGCCATGCAGATCGACATAGATCGACAGCGGCTGGGCGACGCCGATCGCATAGGAAATCTGGATCGTGCAGCGCTCCGCCAGACCAGCAGCCACGACGTTTTTGGCGAGATAGCGGGCGGCATAAGCGGCGGAACGGTCGACCTTGGTCGTGTCCTTGCCGGAGAATGCGCCGCCGCCATGGGGAGCAGCACCGCCATAGGTGTCGACGATGATCTTGCGGCCAGTCAGGCCGGCATCGCCATCGGGACCGCCGATGACGAACTTGCCCGTCGGGTTGATATACCACTGGCAATCGTCAGCGATCTTCAGGTCACCCAGAGCTTCGCGAATATAGGGTTCGACGACCTCACGCACCTTCTTCGAGTCCCAGCTGGCATCGAGGTGTTGGGTGGACAGAACGATGGACACGGCTTCCGAAGCCTTGCCGTCGACGTAACGAACGGTCACCTGGCTCTTGGCGTCGGGGCCGAGCTTTGCCGCTTCGCCCTCACCGCTCTTACGGGCGGTAGCCAGCAGCTGCAAAATGCGGTGGGAATAATAGATCGGCGCCGGCATCAGGTCCGGCGTTTCCTTGCAGGCGTAACCGAACATGATGCCCTGGTCGCCGGCGCCCTCGTCGCCCTGCTTGTCGGAGGCGTTGTCAACGCCCTGCGCGATATCGGCCGACTGCGGATGCAGCAGAACGTCGATCTTGGCGGTCTTCCAGTGGAAACCATCCTGCTCGTAACCGATGTCGCGGATCGCCTTGCGGGCGGCGGACTTGAACTTGGAAGGGTTGATGACCGGGTGGCCAGCGGCGTCCTTGACGACCTTGCCGTCCTTGTCCTTCTTCAGAAGCGTGTCGGGAACGCGAACCTCACCGGCGATAACGACGCGGTTGGTGGTCGCAAGCGTTTCGCATGCGATGCGCACGGTCCACGGGTCAACGCCCGTCTTGGACGCTTCACGATAAATGAGATCCACGATTTCATCGGAGATACGATCACAAACCTTGTCCGGATGACCCTCAGCCACGGACTCGCTGGTGAACAGATAATTGGCACGCATGCGGGATTCCCCTCAAAGAACGGTCTTGGAGTTTGTTAGTCATTTCGGCCGTGAAAAACAAGGACACAACCACATAAATATATCTTTATGTGAGAATTCCTTTCTAATCGCGCACAAAAAAACGGTCCTTGCGGACCGTTGAGTGCCCGGCATCCCGTGCCGGAAATTTTCTGCGTCGCGCGGGCTGCGCTTACTCGGCGTCACCCTCAGCGGCGAGCGCCTTGACGAGATCGACGAGACGGCGGCGAACCTTCGGATCGGCGATCTTCACGAAGGCGCGGTTCAGCTGCAGACCTTCAGCCGAGGACAGAAAGTCGACCACGTAATTGGAGCTAGAGGCTTCTGCCATACCGGTCGTGCCACCGGCCTGATCGCCGGGTGCATCCTCGAAGAAAAAGGAAACGGGCACATTGAGAATACCGGAAATATTCTGGAGGCGGCTGGCGCCGACGCGGTTCGTGCCTTTTTCATATTTCTGGATTTGCTGAAAGGTAATTCCGAGGCTTTCGCCAAGCTTTTCCTGACTCATGCCCAGCATGGTTCTGCGAAGGCGAATTCGGCTTCCGACATGAATGTCGATCGGGTTAGGCTTTTTCTTATTCTCGGTCATCATGCGGTCCTGACACTCGGAAAGGGTTGATATCTCGCTTCATTACATTTCGAAGAAATGAGTCGGCAATTCGACAGCGTCTAAACTTGTTTTACGACTGACGTATTCACTATGCAATTACAGGGGTTCCCGGTCAATTCTAGCGCCGAGCGAAACTCAAGGCGGGAAATACCGCAACGATCATCAAGATAGAAAAAATCAACCAGAAATACGTCCGATGTGTGTCGTAAGTAAATGCGTCGTTTGACCCACCACTCAAAGTGGCGTCAACAATTCCCACCCGACCGTAATCGAGCCCCGCAATAATGCGGCCATAGGGGTCTATGACGGCTGAAATCCCGGTATTGGCGCCGCGAATCACCGGCACGCCCGTCTCAACGGCCCGGACTCTCGCCTGCAGAAAATGCTGATAGGGGCCAGGCGTATCACCGAACCAGCCATCATTGGTCACATTCAGGATGGCGGCCGAGCCGGCCAGCCCCGGCGTCATCTCACCCGGGAAAATGATCTCGTAACAGATGAGAGGATAGAAGGTCTTACCCGAAGGAAGCGTGAGCGGCGTGCGCGAGGAAGCGGCGGAAAAGCCTCCCGGCAAAGCGATGACATTGTCGATGCCGAATTCCCGCAGGATACCTTCAAAGGGAACGTATTCGCCAAAGGGGGTCAGATGCACCTTGTCGGTCGCGCCGATGATCTCGCCCTGGCTGTCGATCGCATAGACCGAATTGTAGTAACGCGGCGGACGGCCTGCACCCTGATCTTCCATTCTGACGGCGCCGGTGAACAGCACCTGCCCATCCTCCAGCGTTTTGGCGATTTCCGCCAAAGCATCCGGATTTTGCGTCAGAATGAACGGCACGGAGGTTTCCGGCCAGACGATGATATCAGGGCGCTTTTTCCCTTCGCCCGGCGGCAGAGCCGAGAGCCGCAGATGCTCGCCGAAAATCTCCGCCCTGTCCGCGTTCAGCATCTTGCGTGACTGATCGATGGAAGGCTGCACAATCCGAACGGTCAGTGCGTCTGCGGGCACCTCCGCCGGCGTCTGGAGACGGTAAAAGCCATACCCGAAATGGCCGGCCAGCAGCAGGCCCGCCACAGCGAGACCCGGCCACATGCCTTTTTTCGTGCCTATCAGTGCGGGCGAGGCGAAGATGAAAACCGCAAGCGTCGTTATGCTGAAAAGGCCAAGCAGATGCACCGATTGCATCATGATCGGGACGGGCATGATGCCGTAGCCAATCGCGTTCCAGGGAAAGCCGGTGGCCAGGAAGCTGCGCAGCCATTCTGAAAAACCGAACGCGGCAGCAAGTGCAGCGATACGGCCGAGGCCCTCCGACCAGAGGAGGTTGGCTGCCGCGACCGCAAAACCGTAAAACAATGCCAGAAAAGCGGGGAGGCCAAGAATGGCGAGCGGCAGCGCCCAGGCGAATTCATCGGCCTCCAGCAGAAGAGCATTGCCGAGCCACCATAGGCCCGCCACGAAGTAACCGAGCCCGAAACACCAGCCGATGCCGAAGGCCGGCATGACGCGGCTGAAGAGGCCGCCCCCAGGTTTGCCGGTGCAGCCGTCCACGAGCCAGACAAGTAGGGTGAAAGAGAAAAACAGCGCCGCGAAAAAGCCGAATGGAGGCAGAGCGAGCGCCCCGACCGCACCTGCAGCAATCGCCATAACTGCGCGGCTCATGCCGCCGGCCAGCATTACCCTGCCTGCAAGACGCTCCATGCCATCTCCGTTTATGCGCGTCGGGAAAAGCCCGCAGCCGACAAGGCCGCGCCGCGGAATTTTCCCTCAGACCCGACGTAAAGGAAAAAAGATTCGCAGTCCACAGGAGGCATGGCGACCGAAGCGCCATATGTTCTTTTCGACGCCGAACACGGCCTTCATAGCTGCCGGATTGAGAGATGTCGAAAAAGGGCGCGACGGGGAAAACCCCGTCGACCTTTCTTAATCGGCATTCTGCTGATGCGTGATGAGGCGAACATCGGGCGCAGGCAGCGCAATCACCTCATTGGCGTCCGCTTCGCCCGGAGCGCGATCATCCTCACCTTCGGAGCCGTGATCCCGGACGATACGAACGCCCTTGATGCGCCTGCTATCGGCATCGAGTATCTGGAACTCGAAACCTGGCACGGCCCGAACCACCTCGCCCTTGGCCGGAATACGGCCGAGCGCGAAGAAGATGAGACCGCCGAGCGTATCTATTTCCTCCAGGTGTTCACGAACATCGAATGCCGGACCGATCGCCCCGGCAAGTTCGGTGAGTTCCGCACGTGCATCCGCGACAAGCACATCGGCGGAAAGACGCGAAAACATCGCCTCGTCCTTGTCGTGCTCGTCATCGATGTCGCCTATGACCATTTCGACGATATCCTCGTGGCTGACGAGACCGTCGGTGCCGCCATATTCATCGATCACCAGCGCAAGCTGGGTTCTCTGGGCCTGCATCGTCTTCAAAAGGTCGGAGGCCAGCATGGAGGGCGGCGCAAAAAGAATTTTGCGAACCAGTCCGGCATCGGCGACCGTCTGCTCCAGATCGACACGTCCCAGGTCGAAATTCGGCCGCGGTGAACGCGGCGCCTTCACCTCACCGTAAGCAACGCTTCGCGAACCGGCCCGGCGTTTGTTGCGGGCCTGCTTGGCGACATAGGCCAGCAGATCGCGAATGTGGATCATGCCCTTCGGGTTATCCAGCGTCTCGTCATAGACAGGCATACGGGAACGCCCGGTTTCCTCGAAGAGGATCAGCGCCTCGCCGATCGTCATATTCTCATCGAGGCCATCAATATCCACGCGAGGGATCATGATGTCTTCGACCCGAACCTCGCGGAAACGCAGGATATTGTTGAGCATAGCCCGTTCTTCGGGCGAAAAGGCCGCACCGATTTCGGTGTCGTCCATCAGCGCGTCGGTCAAATCCTCGCGCAGGCGCTCGCCCTGAGATGGTTTCAGCAACCGTGCGATGCGTGACCAGATGGTCGATTTCGGTTTGGCATTGTAGTCCTGACGTAAGTGACTACTGCCCTCCTCCGAAGAGGACTGCTCGCCGTTTTCTCTGCCCTCATTGGCAGGTCGTGCAGAATGTTCGTTCATGGCTCCAGACAATATTTAAAGCGGTTCCTGACCCGCGTAAGGATCAGATAGGCCAAGCACCGCCAAAATGCGAGTCTCAAGCGACTCCATTTCTTCCGCTTCTTCCTCGTCCATGTGGTCATAACCGAACAAATGCAGGA
Source organism: Agrobacterium sp. ST15.16.055 (assembly GCF_027956555.1). Taxonomy (NCBI): domain Bacteria; kingdom Pseudomonadati; phylum Pseudomonadota; class Alphaproteobacteria; order Hyphomicrobiales; family Rhizobiaceae; genus Agrobacterium; species Agrobacterium sp. ST15.16.055. The sequence continues at coordinate 33,601 of NZ_JAQKGN010000003.1, read as the reverse complement.
ACCCATGAACGAGCAGATGGGTCAGATGATCCTCGAAACTCTTCTCAAGTTCAAGGGCTTCGCGCTCAACCGTCTCGCGCGCGATGACGATATCGCCCAGCATGGGGCCCGGCATTCCGCCCGGCTCCAGCGGAAAAGCCGGGAAAGACAGGACATTGGTCGCCTTGTCCTTGTCACGCCATTCGGCGTTGATTTCCCGGATATTTTCGTCGTCGGTGAAGACCAGCGACAGCTCCACTGGCATTTTCGGGAAGGGTTGGTCCTCTTCCCGCTTCAGGAAATCGACCGCCGCATCCAGCACCCTGGTGGCAAAGGCAGCCAAGTCCTCTTCCGAGGACCAGCCTTCGGCCTCGACGCTGATTTGAATATCCAGAACTGTCATCGTCTTTATGTCAGTCGCCCTTCAGAAGGCTCTCATCCGGCACCGCCGTATGGGACTCATAGGCCCGGACGATACGCGCCACCATCGGATGGCGAACAACATCGACGTCCTTGAAGCGCACGACGGACACGCCTTCCACATCGCCAAGGATTTGCAGGGCCTCGACAAGACCGGATTTCACGCCGCGCGGCAAATCCACCTGGCTCGGGTCGCCGGTCACGATCATGCGGCCGTTCTCGCCAAGGCGGGTAAGGAACATCTTCATCTGCATGGTCGTGGTATTCTGGGCTTCGTCCAGAATGACGGCGGCGTTGGCCAGCGTGCGGCCGCGCATGAAGGCGAGCGGCGCGATTTCGATGACGCCCGCCTGAATGGCGCGCTCCACCTTGTCGCCCGGCATCATGTCATAAAGCGCGTCGTAAAGCGGGCGCAGATACGGATCGACCTTTTCCTTCATGTCGCCCGGCAGGAAGCCAAGACGCTCACCCGCTTCGACGGCGGGGCGTGAGAGGATGATGCGGTCAACCGCACCGCGCTCCAGAAGCTGCGCCGCATGAGCGACGGCAAGATAGGTCTTGCCGGTGCCGGCGGGACCGACACCGAAAACCAGTTCGGATTGTTCCAGCGCCCGCATATAGACGTCCTGCGTCGGCGTGCGGGCAGCGATGGTCTTCTTGCGTGTGGAAATCTGCGCCATGGAAATCTTCGCCTTGCGTTCCATCGTCGGCAAGGTCAACTGGTCGTCCGCGGCCACAGCCATGCGGATCGCGCCTTCGACATCGGAAACCTCGGCGGTTCCGCCCTTGAGCAGCCGTTCATAAAGGAAATCCAACGCCCGACGAGCCTGATTGGTGGCAACGACATCGCCGGTGATGGCGACGGAATTGCCGCGCGGTCGAGCGTCGATATTGAGGCGCTGCTCCAGGAGCTTCAGGTTCTGATCGAACTGACCGAATAGCTCTCCCGCTATCCTGTTATTCTCGAACGTGAGGACGAAGTGATTGGCGTCGGTCGCGGCTTGGCGTGGCTGGCGCGATGAATTTGATACCAATTCGTGTGCGTTCAAGCGGTCAGGCTCCTGTCCCAATCAGTGTCGGCTCCTCACTCTAACTCCCTGCCACCTCGGCAAACAAGCTGTTTGGACCCGTTGCGGTGATTCGTACATTAACAATGTCACCGATTTTCAACGTCTTTGCATCAAGATTCACGGATTGCAGCCACGGAGAGCGACCTATCAACTGCTCAGGCATGCGACCGGGCTTTTCCAGCAACACATCCATGGTTTTTCCGACCAGCGATTCAGCAAATTCCTTCTGCTGCCGCAGCAACAGGGCCTGCAATCTTTCCAGTCGTTCGGCCTTCACCTCTTCCGCAACCTGATCGGTGAGATCGGCTCCCGGCGTGCCGGGGCGGGTGGAGTATTTGAACGAGAAGGCCTGCGCATATTTCACGGTCTCGACCATCGCCATCGTATCTTCGAAATCGCGATCCGTCTCGCCGGGGAAGCCGACAATAAAATCCCCCGACATGGCGATATCAGGGCGCGCGCTCCGGATTTTTTCAATGAGCTGGATATATTCCTCACCCGTATGGCGACGGTTCATCGCTTTGAGAATGCGATCCGAGCCGGACTGAACAGGCAGGTGCAGATAGGGCATCAGGATGCGCAGATCGCGATGCGCGCCGATCAGGCGCTCGTCCATGTCGCGCGGATGGCTTGTGGTGTAGCGAAGCCGTGCAAGGCCGGGAATTTCCGCCAGCCGGTAAAGCAGTTCGGCAAGGCCCCATTTCTCGCCCTTCGGGCCTTCGCCCTGCCAGGCATTGACGTTTTGGCCCAGCAGCGTGATCTCGCGCACGCCGGCATCGACGAGCTTCATCGCTTCATCGACGATCTGGCGCACGGGGCGGGAGACTTCCGAACCTCGCGTATAGGGCACGACACAGAAGGTACAGAACTTGTCGCAACCTTCCTGCACGGTCAGGAACGCCGTGACGCCGCGTGTCCGCAATGTCGCTTTCTCCGCGACCGGCAGGTGCTCGAACTTGTCCTCAACCGCATACTCGGTCTCGATGACGCGCTCACCGCCGCGCACCCGCTTTAAGGCGTCAGGCAGGCGGTGATAGGTCTGCGGGCCGATCACGACATCGACGGCGGGCGCGCGCCGCAGGATTTCCTCGCCTTCCGCCTGCGCGACACAGCCGGCAACGCCGATCATGAATTCGCGGCCCTGCTCTTCGCGCGATTTTTTCATGTCGCGCAGGCGGCCAAGCGCCGAATAGACCTTTTCAGCCGCCTTTTCACGGATATGACAGGTGTTCAGCAGAACCAGATCCGCCTCGCCCATATCCTCGGTCTGAACGTAACCGTCCTTCGCCAACGCATCGCTCATACGGACGGAATCGTAGACATTCATCTGACACCCATAGGTCTTGATGAAGACCTTTCGGCTGTTCGAACCGTTGCGGGCGATCATGGGTGTGGCGTCAAGGCCAAGCGTTTCCTGGGTCATGGCGGCTATCTAGTGTTTTTCCCGGCCAGATTAAACAGAAAAATGCCGGAAAAGCTACGATCTCGCTAATTCCGCCAGCCGCCGCGCAGGCTGAAGGCCAGCATGGAGCGGATGGCGGCGGCAACATCGGTCGCCAAGCGCTTACGGTTATCCGTGCTGTGGAACGGAACGCTGTCACCGAATGTCACGTCGACATCGATGGCGCCGGCCCTGATGATGCCGAGCAGATGCGGCACGAGCGTGATGCTGCCCGGCCAGGCGGCGATGACGCGATGGTAACGCCCCATGGCCATGCCCTGCACCCTTGTATAGGCAATGGCGACCGGCTGGACATAAACCAGCTTTCCCGGCACCTGTTCAGCGGCGGTGGAGGCCGCACCGAACAGCGAGGATTTGACGGCGAGCATGCGGTTGCCGTCCGAGGTGGTGCCTTCGGGGAACAGGACGACAATTTCGCCATCCGCCATGCGACTGGCGATCTCGCTCACCTGCGCGCCGGTGCTGCGCTTCTGCTCACGCTGAACGAAGATGCTTTTCTGCAAGCGGGCGAGCCAGCCGAACACCGGCCAGTCCCGCACCTCGGTCTTGGCAATGAATACCACATCGGCAATGCTGCCCAAAACGAGGATATCCTTCCACGAGGCATGATTGACCGCCAGCATCAGCGGTTTCGCCCGCTCCACATCGCCGTGCACATGAACGCGGATGCCGAGGACATGGCAGGCGATGCGATGCCAGAGGCGCGGAATGCGACGGCGAAGCCGCCAGTCGAAGGCAAGGCCCAGCAGTTGAAGCGGCAGCAAGACAAGCGTGACGATCAGGAGAATGACCGCAATATAGGCTGTCCGGAGCCACATCATGGGGAAAACGCCCGCTCGTTCACCGGGGTCTCAACGTTCGTCTGGCTTCAACGGCACGCCGTAAAGTTCCAGCCGGTGATCCACGAGCTTGAAGCCGTGTTCACGGGCGATCTTTTCCTGAAGGGCCTCAATCTCGGCCGAATGAAATTCGATGACCACGCCGTTCTTCAAATCGATCAGGTGATCATGATGTTCTTCGGGCACGGTCTCGTAGCGCGAGCGGCCGTCGCGAAAATCGTGACGCTCGATGATGCCGGCATCCTCGAACAGCTTCACCGTTCTGTAGACGGTGGAAATCGAGATGCGCGGGTCCACGGCGGAGGAACGGCGGTAAAGCTCTTCGACATCGGGATGGTCGGCTGACTCCTGAAGGACGCGGGCGATAACACGGCGTTGATCCGTCATCCGCATGCCGCGTTCGGCACAAAGCTCCTCCAGCGTTTTCGAAAGGTCTGTCACGTCTTCTGGCCTTTTGAGACTCGCGGTTTGCGGCTTTCGCCGAAAAAATGCCTGTCGCAGGGAACTAGCGAAGATCGCGGCGCATGACAAGCGCCGTCGACTTCGTTCCATCCTTGGCGGTGTAATAGGCCTTGCGTTCCGCGACAGTTTTGAAGCCGAGCTTCTTATAGAGCCCGACGGCGGAGGCGTTATTATTATCCACCTCGAGAAACATGGTTTCCGCGCCGCGCATCATCGCCTCGCGGATAGCCGATTGCATCAGACGCCAGCCGAGCCCCGCGCGTGCGAACTTGTCGGCCACGGCAACGGTCAGGATTTCCGCCTCGCCCGCCACTTCCCGCGCCAGCACGAAACCACCGAGCGGCTTGCTGAAAAAGGCGTTGGTCTGGCGTGCGACAGCACCGAAAACAGCCCCTTGCGTGAGCAGGCCGGAAAACTCCCCGTCGTTCCACGGGCGCGGAAAGCGCAGCGCATGCAACTCCGCCACCGCGGCGCAATCCTCATGCTGCATCGGCACAATCTCGAAATAGGGTTTCCAGGTCAGATAGTCGTCAAACATAACAGGAATCGGGCATCACGGGAATCATTCGCACAGGCTGACGAATGCCCTATCAGGCAACGCCCTGACGTGCCAGCGCAAAACCGGTCTGCGGCCGGGCGTCCGGCCCGCGCAGGTAAAGCGGCGAAGGTTTCGGCTGGCCAGCCGGCTTACGCGCAGCAGCAAACGCGACCGAAGCGACCGGGAAGTGATCCGGCCCCGAACCCGCCTCCGACCCTGCCAAAAGCGGCGCGGCTGAACCGATGACGACGCCGTCGAAACAACTAGTGGCCGTTCGGGCGTCGTCCAGAGACAGAAGCGCGGCATCGCGCAGCGGCGATCCATCCGCACCGAATGTCTGGAGATAGGCTTCGCCGCGCTTGGCATCCAGCGCAACGGCCACGGGCCGGCCGGGATTTGCAAGCAGATGATGAAGCGCCAGCGTTTCAAGCGTGGTGACGCCCACGGCCTCGACGCCGAGCGACAGGGCAAAGCCGCGCGCGGCAGCGACCCCGACGCGGATACCGGTGAAAGACCCCGGCCCGATCGTCACGGCAATGCGTTCGACATTCTGGAGCGACAGTTGCGCCTGCTCCAGAGCGCCGTCGATCACCGCCATCAACCTTTCGGCATGGCCCTTGCCGATCGTTTCGCAGACCTCGCCGAGCACCCTGTCAAAGGTGCTGTCATAAACGCAGGCGGAACAATCCACACCTGAAGTGTCGAGTGCGAGAACAATCATGATGGCCTGGCTTGCGCTTTTATACCGCTTCGACTTCGCGCACTTCCGGCACGAAATGGCGAAGCAGATTCTGAACGCCGTGTTTCAGCGTGGCGGTGGAGGACGGGCAACCCGAGCAGGCGCCCTTCATGTTCAGGAACACCGTACCATCGCGGAAACCGCGGAAAGTGATATCGCCGCCATCCTGTGCCACAGCGGGGCGGACGCGGGTATCCAGCAGTTCCTTGATGGTGGCGACGATGGTTTCGTCACCCTCTTCGAAGAACTCGCCTTCCTCATCCGAGACTTCGGCCGCAATCGCCGTACCCATGATCGGCCGGCCGGACATGAAATGTTCCATGATAGAGCCGAGGATGGCAGGTTTCAGATGCTGCCATTCCGCATCGTCCTTGGTCACGGTGATGAAATCAAAACCGAAATAGACCCCGGTCACACCCGGAATGGTGAAAAGGCGTTCCGCCAGGGGCGAGGCCTGCGCCTGCGACGCATTGAGAAATTCCGCTGTGCCGCTTTCCAGCACCACCTTGCCCGGCAGGAACTTCAGCGTGGCGGGATTGGGCGTGGCTTCCGTCTGAATGAACATCGTCGTCTCCTTCGAGGCCGCGGTTCACGCCCCGTAATTTAGAATTCTTCCAAAAAATACGCCCGGCGAAGCTACACTTCAAGCCCTGACATGATAATTACATTCAAGAAATCGTCAGCCCCTAAATCTTGCCCCAACCCCGGCGTCAGCAGAGTGCGTCGATTTCCTCGTCCGACAGCGTATCCGGCAGTACGGTGACGGGGATCGGGAAGGCTGCCCCTCGCCCGGCGATGGAGGAAACGAGCGGTCCCGGCCCTTCTTTGGTCGATCCCGCAGCCAGAACGAGAATCGCGATATCGCGGTCTTCCTCGATCAACCCGTGGATCTGCTCGGTTGCGCTGCCTTCACGGATCACCGCTTCCGGCTCGATGCCGATGGTCTCACGCACCTTCTGGGCAATCTTCGCAAGCGTGGCTTCCGCCTCCTCCCGCGCCTCGGCCCGCATGATCTGCTCGACACCCAGCCATTGCTGGAAATCGCCTTCCGGGATCATGTAGAGCAGTACCAGACCGCCATTGGAGTTCTTGGCGCGACGACCGGCATAGTGCACGGCCCTTTCGCATTCCGGTGTGTCATCGATAACAGCGAGAAACTTGCGACGATGCCCTTCCAGACGCGACAGCCGTTTTGAAACCATTCTGCACTCCCTAGGTCCGCCGTGATCCGCAAAACCGCCCGACGGTTCGGGCGGAGATTATATCAAATCACGGCAGGCGCAAACCGCCAGCCGCATTCGCGCAGCAGCGACCTGTCAGCGCAGGAAGCCGATGATGTCGCGCACTTCGTTCATCGTCTTTTCGGCAATGGTGCGCGCCCGCTCGCCGCCTTGGCTGAGGATGGCGTCGATATGGGTCGGGTCATCGAGAAGGCGGCGCATCTCGTTATTGACGGGGGCCAGAACATGGACGGCAAGCTCGACCAGGGCCGGCTTGAAGGCCGAGAACTGCTGTCCGCCGAATTCGGAAAGAACATCCGCCTTGGTCCTGTCGGAAAGCGCGGCATAGATACCGACGAGGTTTTCGGCCTCGGGGCGACCCTTCAGGCCTTCCACTTCGCTCGGCAGCGCATCCGGATCGGTCTTTGCCTTCTTGATCTTCTTCGAGATCGCATCGACATCGTCCATCAGATTGATGCGCGACAGATCGGAGGGATCGGACTTCGACATCTTCTTGGTGCCGTCCTTCAGCGACATCACGCGCGGCGCCGGACCACCGATCAGCGGCTCCACCATAGGGAAATAGGCGTGCACCGGCTCATCGCCCACGGTGATATCCAGCCCGAGGCCCGCCTTGCGGATATGGTCGCCGAAATCGATGTTGAATTTCTGGGCTATATCGCGGGCAAGTTCAAGATGCTGCTTCTGGTCGTCGCCGACAGGAACGTGGGTGGCGCGATAAACAAGGATGTCCGCGGCCATCAGGCTCGGATAGGCGAGCAGTCCAAGCGACACCTGCTCGGTATTCTTGCCGGACTTGTCCTTGAACTGTGTCATGCGCTCCATCCAACCGATGCGCGCCACGCAGTTGAACACCCAGGCCAGTTCGGCATGCTGCGGCACCGCCGATTGGTTGAAGACGATGTGCTTCACGGGGTCGATGCCGGCGGCGATAAAGGCGGCCGCAATCGAGCGGGTCTGGGCCTTCAGGTCGGAGTGAACGAGTTGGGCGGTGATGGCATGCATATCGACGACGCAATAGATGCAGTCGTTATCTTCCTGCAGCGCCACGAATTTGCGGATGGCGCCGAGATAATTGCCGAGATGCAGATTGCCGGTCGGCTGGACGCCCGAGAAAACCAGCGGCTTGAATGCGTTCATTGTCGTCCTCGAAAAGGCTTGTGGAGGGCCCCGCCCCATGGTTGGAATTGCACGCGCGCTTATGCACCCGCAGCCCCCAGCAATCAAGCGGTTTCAGGGCATGTCAGCCGCGCGGTTCCAGAAGATCCCAGCGATTTCCATAAGGATCGGCAAAGACCGCAACGGAGCCGTAAATCTCATGGCGCGGCTCTTCCAGAAAGCGCACACCGCGCGCAATCATGGTTTCATAGTCACGTGCAAAATCGTCGGTATGCAGGAAAAATCCGACGCGCCCGCCGGTCTGGTTGCCGATAGCAAGCGTCTGCGGCTCACCATCCGCCTCGGCAAGCAGGAGGCCGCCGCCCTCGGTTCCTTGTGGCTTCACCACCAGCCATCTTTTGCCGTCGCCAAGCGGCTGATCGGAAAGGCACTCAAATCCAAGAACGTCGCAATAAAACGCCTTCGCCCGATCGTAATCGTCCACGACAAGCGTGACGAGCGCGATGCGGCGGTTCTCGGCAAAGCACATCAGCCCGCCTCCGTCTCGATGTTCTTCTTGCCGCGCTTGCGGATGGCTCGTTTGACCATGCCGATATCGGCGCCGCCGGAAACGAAAGCGAGCACGAAATAAACCAGCATGGCCGCGAAGACGAGAGCCATGATGGTGCCTGCCCGCACGAAAATGGACGAAGCGGAAGACAATTCGAAAGTCAAATAGGTCAGCGCATAGTGCACGAAACCGGCCATCAAGGCCGCAGCCAGCAGCAGGCGTGGAATACGGGTGAGCAGTGGAATATCCACCTGCCAGTGACCGCGCCACAAAAGCATGCCTAACAGCAGGATGGCGTTCACCCAGCCGGCGGTGATTTCGGCAATGGCGATGCCCGGGCCTCCAAGCCGCGGAAACAGTGTCAGCGCCAGGGAAACGTTCACGACGACGGAAATCGCCGCGAAGATCATCGGTGTGCGCGTATCCTCGCGGGCGAAGAAGCCCGGAATGAAGGCCTTGATCAGTACGAAAGCCGGCAGGCCCAGACCGTAAATGCCAAGGATTTGCGCGACGGTGATGGTGGCCGAAGGCGAGAAGTTGCCGCGTTCATACAGAAAACGAACGATGGGCTCGGCCATGACAAGAAGCGCTGCCGCTGCGGGCAATGTCAGGAACAGTACGAATTCGACCGAACGGTTCTGCAGGCTTCCCGCCTCCACCATGTGCCCGCCGCGCAACGCCCGCGCCAGTTCCGGCAGAAGCACGGTGGCCACCGCGATGCCGACGACACCGAGCGGCAGCTGGTAAATCCGGTCGGCATAGGCAAGCGAGGAGATCACGCCCTCGCCGGCAGAGGCGATATTGGTGTTGATGAGAAGGTTGATCTGAGTAATGCCGCCGGTGATTGCCGCCGGCAGGGCAAGGACCAGCAGGCGCTGCACGTTCTTCGTCAGCCGCGGCCTGCGGAAACCGATGCGCATGCCGGCATTGCGCACGGCGATCCAGACGATGGCGAGTTGCACCAGACCCGCCGCCATCACGCCCCACGAGAGCGCATAACCCACCTGCAAAGGATCGTAATTCTTCCACCATGCCAGGGCGAGCACGCCGATGAGAATGATGTTCAGGAAAACAGGCGCGATCGCCGCCGCAAAGTAACGATGCAGCGAGTTCAGCATGCCGCCCATCATCGCCGCCAAAGACATGCAGGCGAGATAAGGAAACATGATGGTGGCGAGATGAACGGTGTTTTCGAATTTCACCGGGTCTTCCAGAAAGCCCGGCGCAATAACGGTGCGCACGATGAACGGCATCGACAATTCCATCAGAATTGTCAGGGCCAGAAGCACGGTGAACAGAACGCCGAAGACCTCTTCGGAAAAACGTCTTGCGCCCTCCATGCCGTTCGCCTCGATCTCCTTGGCGAAAAGCGGCACGAAAGCCGAGTTGAACGCACCTTCGGCAAAAAGCCGCCGAAAGGTGTTGGGAAACCGGAACGCGGCGTTGAAGGCGTCGGCCACAGGCCCCGTGCCGACGGCGGCGGCCATCAGGGTTTCGCGCAGGAAGCCGAAAATGCGGCTGCCGAGCGTGGCGGTGCCAACGGTGGCGAACTTGCCGATCAGGCTCATGATATCAAGCCTTCGCCGTGCGCGCGGCCGGCAGAGCCGCCACGTCTGGATGGGCGATGATGCCGTTCGGCATGCGGTCGCGCAATTCGTCTTCCTGCTCGCTCATCACAGCCTTCAAGCGCTGCGCAATGCTGGCCTGCCGATTATCATTCGTCACCTTCTGGCCGAAGAGGTCAGTCACATAAAAGGTGTCGATGACCTTTTCGCCGAAGGTAGTGATGCGGGCAGAGTGAATATCGAGCGACAGATCGGCGATAACGGCCGTCATATCCGCCAGAAGCCCCGGTCGGTCGAGGCACTCGACCTCGATGACAGTGAATTTATTCGAAAGCCCGTTGGAAATGATGACCGACGGCGGAATGGTGAAAGCGCTCTTCTTCTTGCGGCTTTTGGTGCGCGTGGCGATCATTTCCGGGAGGCGCTGCTTGCCGGACAGGACCTCCTCGATGAGCTTGCCGATATTATTGCCGCGTCGTGTCTCGTCCTCATCGATCGGAAATTCGCGATTGATGAGGATCGTATCCAGCGCCCGCCCGTCGGACGTCGTGAAGATTTGCGCGTCGGCGATGTTTGCGCCCGCCGCCGCGCAGGCGCCGGTGATGATGGATAGCAGGCGCGGATGGTCCGGCGCCAGCACGGTAATCTCCGTAATGGCATGGAAGGAGTGGGTGCGCACCATGGTCGACAGCGCTTTTTCCTGCTTGTCGGCCTCGCGGATGAAGCGAGTGTGGCGCACCTGGTCTTCCAGCGCCACTGTCAGCAGATAGGGCTCATAGTGCAGCTTGGTGTATTTGCGCCGCGCCTTCTGCCCCCAATCCTCAAGAGCGTCGTATAGCGCCTGCCGGGCGATCTGCGCGCGCTCCTTGCGGGAAACTTCCGAGAAACCGCCTGACAGCAGCAGTTCGGTTTCGTAATAGAGCGAACGCAGCAGCTGCCCCTTCCAGCCGTTCCAGACGCCCGGGCCGACGGCGCGAATATCGCAGACCGTCAGAATGAGCAACATCTTCAGCCGCTCCATGGATTGCACCTTGTCGGCGAAATCGGTGATGGTCTTGCGGTCGTGCAGGTCGCGCGTCTGGGCGACCATGGACATCAAAAGATGCTGCTCGATCAGCCAGACAACCGTTTCGGTCTGTTTGCCGGTGAGGCGGAAACGCTGGCAGAGCTTGCGGGCGACGCGGGCACCGGCAATCGAATGATCCTCCTGCCGACCCTTCGCCACATCGTGCAGCAGCACGGCCACATAAAGCGCCTCGCGTTCCTCGACGCTTGGCATCAACTGGTTGGCGAGCGGATGGGCGTCAATGGCCGTTCCCTTGTCCACTTCCGACAGAACGCCGACAGAGCGGATCAGATGCTCATCCACCGTGTAATGATGATACATGTTGAACTGCATCATCGCGACGATCTTGCCGAATTCGGGGATGAACTTGCCGAGAACGCCGGCCTCGTTCATGCGGCGCAGGGTCAGCGCCGGATCGCGCCGGGACGTCAGGATCGACAGGAAAAGCCGGTTTGCCTCTTCGTTTTCCCTCAACTCGTCATTGATGAGCGACAGTGAGCGCGTGACGACACGAAGCGCGTCGGGATGCAGTTCGAGATTGTTGATATCGGCAATGTGGAACAGCCGGATCAGATTGACCCGGTCGTTCTTGAAGACATCCGGTTTGGCCAGCGCGATGCGGCCGCGATCCTCAACAAACTCCACCGAGCCGGGAATCTTGCGCACACGGTGGGCAAAACGGCTGAGGACGCCGGAAAGACCGGGCACGTCCTTCGCCTGCCGGTCTTCGAGTGCGGCGCAGACGATACGAGTCAGGTCTCCGACGTCCTTCGCCACGAGGAAATAGTGCTTCATGAAGCGTTCGACAGCGGAAAGGCCGGGGCGCGACTGATAACCCAGCGCATCGGCAATCTCGCGTTGAATGTCGAAGGACAATCGCTCCTCGGCCTTGTTGGTGATGAAATGCATCTGGCAGCGAACCGCCCAGAGAAAATCATCGGCCTTTTCGAACAGCTTCAGTTCTGATCTCGACAGGACGCCGAGCTTCACCAGATCCGCCGTATCGCGAACGTGGTAATAATATTTGGCGATCCAGAACAGCGTGTGCAGGTCACGCAGGCCGCCCTTGCCTTCCTTGACGTTCGGCTCCACCAGATAACGCGTATCGCCCGCCTTGCGGTGGCGCTGGTCGCGCTCAGCGAGCTTGGCGGCAATGAATTCCGGGCCGGTTCCGGTGACGACTTCCGACTCGAAGCGTTTTTCCAGATCGTCGGTCAGGGATTTTTTGCCGCAGATCGCCCGCACTTCCAGAATGGCGGTGCGGATCGTCATATCTGATTTGGAGAGGCGGATGCATTCATCCACCGTGCGGGTGGCGTGTCCGACCTTGAAACCGAGATCCCACAGCAGATAGAGCACGAACTCCACGGCTTTGTGCATATCCGGCGTATTCTTGGCCGGCAGCAGGAACAGAAGGTCGATGTCCGATCCCGGCGCCAGCGTGCCGCGACCGTAACCGCCGACCGCAGCGACGGCAATGTGCGGCGCATCTTTCGGATAGACATATTGGCACGCGAGATCATAGAGGATTTCGATCAGCCGATCCTGAAGCCAGGAGAGGCGTCTGGCGCAATCGATGCCGCTGCCATCGGCTTTCAGCAGATTTCTGGCCTTTTCCCGACCTTCCGTACTGGCCCTGCGAAAGATCGGCAGCAGATCGGAGCGAATATCGGCAATACGTTTGCCATCTTCCCTGAAGATGATGTCGCATTCGCGCTTCAGCGCCGATACATCGAGAATGTCGGAAAAATCCAGGTCCTTGATGGCCATCTATGCCGGTATCCATGTCCTGTGGGAAATCCCACCACTTGCGATGGGAGTGTCCTATAGCGAGTTTTAAAGCCGATGGACAGGCACTCTATCCCTTCAAGCCTTGCCAAGTTCTTTCTTCAACGCATAGAGCGCGTCCAATGCCTCACGCGGTGTCATTTCGTCCGGGTTGAAGCCCTTCAGAGCTTCCTCCACTTTCGACGGGCCTGCCTTGCGGGTTTCCTCGCGGCGAACCGCAATCTGGAACAACGGCAGGTCGTCGATCAGCTGGCTCGCCGGGTTCTTGCGGTCGGCATCCTCGAGCTTCGTCAGTACCTCACGGGCACGGTCCACGACCGATGCCGGCAGGCCTGCGAGACGCGCGACCTGAATACCGTAGGAACGGTCCGCGGCACCCGGCCCGACCTCATGCAGGAAGATGACGTCGCCTTCCCACTCCTTCACCCGCATCGTGGCATTGGAAAGGCGGCCAAGTTTTTCCGACAGCACCGTCAATTCGTGGAAATGGGTGGCAAAGAGACCACGGCAGCGATTGACCTCGTGCAGATGCTCCACCGCAGCCCAGGCGATGGAAAGACCGTCAAAGGTCGCCGTGCCGCGGCCGATCTCGTCCAGAATGACCAGCGAACGATCCGTCGCCTGATTGAGAATGGCGGCGGTTTCCACCATTTCCACCATGAAGGTCGAGCGGCCGCGCGCCAGATCGTCCGATGCGCCGACACGCGAGAAAAGGCGATCCACGACGCCGATATGAGCAGCTTCCGCCGGCACGAAAGACCCGATCTGCGCGAGAATGGCGATCAGGGCATTCTGGCGCAGGAAGGTCGATTTACCGCCCATGTTCGGACCGGTGAGCAGCCAGATGGCACCGTTTTTGCCGTTATTGACGGCCGACAGATCGCAATTATTGGCAATAAACGGTCCGGCGGATTGGCGCCGCAAGGCCTGCTCCACCACGGGATGGCGCCCGCCCTTGATGGAAAAGGTCATGGAGGCATCGACGATCGGGCGGCAATAGGCCTGTTCGGTGGCGAGATAGGCAAGGCTCGAGGCGACATCGATCACCGCAAGCGCCAGCGCACCGGCCTTGATCGCTTCCGCCTGTTGCACAACAGCCTTGACCATGCGCTCGAAGGCTTCCAGTTCCATGGTCAAAGCCTGCGCAGCGGCGTTGGCAATGCGGCTTTCGAGATCCGCAAGCTCGGTGGTGGTGAAACGCATGGCGCCGGCCATGGTCTGGCGGTGGATAAAGCGCGCCTTGGCCTCATCCGTCGTCGTCATCACATCGGCATTGCCCGCCGTGACCTCAATGAAATAACCCAGCACATTGTTATGCTTGATTTTGAGCGACTTGATGCCGGTCTCATCGGCGTATCTCAGCTGCAGCCCGGCAATCACACGACGTGACTGGTCTCGCAGCGCCCGGACCTCATCGAGTTCGGAATTAGCGCCTTCGCGCAGAAATCCGCCATCACGCTTCAGAAGCGGAAGTTCATCGGCCAGCATCGAGCCGAGCATGGCTTCCAGACCACCCGGCAGGGCTTTCAAATCCGCGAGCGCCGCGGCAAGCTCATCCGGCAACAATCCCTGATCGAGAATGGCCGCGATCTTTTCTGCCGAAGCAAGGCCTTGCCTGATGGCGCCGAGGTCGCGCGGGCCGCCACGCTCCAGCGCAAGACGGGAAAGCGCACGCGGCATGTCCGCCACCTGTTTCAGCGCATCGCGCAGGCCATCGCAAAGGGAGACGTCATCGATGAGATAGGCGACCGCATCGAGACGGGCATTGATCCTTTCCGGATCGGTCAAGGGAGACATCAGCCGTTCGGCCAGAAGCCGAGCACCGCCGCCCGTCACGGTGCGGTTGAGGGCATGCAGGAGCGATCCGTCCCTTTCGCCTGACAGCGTCTTCACAAGTTCCAGATTGGCGCGGGTGGCGGGATCGATGAAAAGCGTGGAGGCCGCGCTTTCGCGTTCCGGCGCGCCGAGTGGCGGGCGTTCGGCAATCTGGGTTTTTTCGACATAAGCGACGGCAGCGGCGGCGGCCGCCAGTTCCACGCGCGAAAAAGTGCCGAAACCATCAAGCGTCGAGACATTAAAATAGCGCGCAATGCGCCCTTCCGCCGTGGCGCTGTCAAAGAGGATCGCCGGCTGCGGCACCGCGACCCGGCCCAGCACATCGAAAACCGGCCGCAGCTCTTCATCATGGAACAGGCTATCGGCGACGATCAGCTCGCGCGGATCGATGCGCCAGATATCGGCCAGAAGCCGGGTCAGCGTGGTTTCCGCCAGACGGAAGACGCCGGTGGAAATGTCGATCCAGGCGAGCGCGAACTGCGCCTCCGCACTACCCCGAATACGGGCCAGCGCCATCAGATAGTTGGATTCCGTCGGCGATAACAGTTTTTCTTCGGTCAGCGTGCCGGGCGTGACAAGTCGCACCACATCACGCTTGACCACCGATTTCGAGCCGCGCTTCTTCGCTTCCGCCGGGTCTTCCACCTGTTCGCACACGGCGACACGATAACCGCGCAGGATGAGTTTCTGGAGATAGTCATCCGCCGCATGGACGGGGACGCCGCACATCGGGATATCATGACCCATATGCTGGCCGCGTTTCGTCAGCGTGATGCCGAGAGCGCGGGAAGCCTCCACCGCATCGTCGAAGAACAATTCGTAAAAATCGCCCATGCGGTAGAACAGCAGCGAACCGGGATTGTTCGCCTTGATCTCGATATATTGCTCCATCATCGGAGTGGCCGTCGCGCGGCTCTCTTCCGAGATCAGGGAAGCGGTTGTCAGAACGTCCGTCAATGGCCTGCCGATGTCATATCGTGTTGCGGAAAAGAGCGCCGACACTAGCGGCTTTGCCCGCACCAACACAACACACACGGCACCGCTGCCCACAGGAACATCCTGAAGGTCTCGATCAAAACCCGGTCAGCCGTTGATGCGTTCGGCCTCGCCGCCATAATAGCTGATGTAACGGCCGGCGATGGACGAAACCGGCAGGACCACGAGCACATCCGTGGTGTTGAAGGCATGATCCACGACCGCGCCGGAGCCGAACATGGCGCCGAGACGCATATAGCCCTTGATCAGCGGCGGCATGGCGTTCAGCGCCTTGCGGGCGTTCAGCGCCTCTGCCGGCACGAGGTCCATCTCACGATAAAGCTCGGGAAGGGCGAAAGCTTCCCACTCGCCTTTGGCCAGACAATTATGGTGCAGGAAAGACAAAGCAAGCGCGTGGGCTTCCGGCTGCACGCCGGGAAAGGAGGCGCAACCGATCATGGCATCCATGCGGTATTTGACGGCATAGGCCCAGTTGCCCTGCCACAGAAGTTCCACGGTGCGCTTGGTGCGATATTCCGGCAGCACGCAGGAACGGCCAAGCTCCATGAAGCGCTTGCCGGGATGGCGCGCGACGAGACCGGCAATATCGAATTCGCTGGCGGAATAAAAACCGTTATTGGCAAGCGCGATTTCCTGCCGCAGCAGGCGATAGGTGCCGACGATCTGGTCCTCACTATCGCCTTCAATCGCCTTGTCGAGCACGAGAAGATGGTCGCAGACGCTGTCCCACGCATCGATGTCGCGCTCGCGGCGCATCGCTTCCGCGGGAAGCCGCGCCTTCATTTCCTCGACGAAAACCCGATAACGCACGGATTGCGCGGCATCGATTTCGCGTTCATTTCTGGCGAGCCGCGTTTCAAGCGTGCCTATGCGGCCGAAAAGACCCTCATTGTCCTGAGTTGTCTCGGGACGGGGGCTAATGACAACATTGTTTTCACAAATGTCGTGATTGAGGATTTCGGCAACCATGGGGAATCGCTCCGCCACCAAACAATTTTCCTGTCATAAATCACTAATTGACGACAGAATAGTGACAAAACGCCGCCAGTGCGAGTCTGTCAAGTTATGACAGCGACAGCCGTTTCACCCCCACCAGGCGGCGAATTTCCTCAATCAGCCGTCGCGGATCGGCAGGCTTGGCCAAAACCGCGCCGACACCAGCCTTCAGCAGGATTTCGGCGGTTGCGTCACTCGCATCTGCGCTGAGCACGATGACGGGAATATTTCTTTCGCCCTTCAGCGTATGGAGAAGCTCGGGAAGAACATTGAGCCCCTCGCCGCCCGGCATGTTGAGATCTGAGACGATGAGATCAGGGAGGCGGGATGCCCCCGGCTCCACAGATTGCCGCAACGCTTCAAAGTCCTCGACAGCGCGGACGATGTAGCCGCCTTTTTCCAGAACGACGCGAATGATGCGCTGATTGACGGCATCATCTTCGGCAACGAGTATCTCGATACCGCTCCCCCCTTCCGTCACCCGCGAAGAAAAACCCACATCCGGGTGGTTGTCGTTTATGGCGTCGCGCCGCTCAATGCCGCGCAGACGGCCGCACAGGACGTCGATCAGGGATTTTTCCCGCAACGGCCGAATCAACCAGGCATCGAAGGCCACATGCATGGTCGACGGCCGCTCTTCGGGGCTGACCAACAGCGTGCGGCGGACATTCTGCTGCGGCCAATCTTTCAGGGCATCCCTGAACAGCGGCGAACTGCGCTGGTCGACGATGATATCGGTAAGCTCGACCGGCCGCGTGGCAGACCCCTTCCTCAGTTCTTCCAGATCCTCAGGCTGATGAATGAGCGTGCATCGACCGCCGAAAGCCTCGATCGCCTCCATCGTCACCGCCGCCGCCACGCCTTTTGGTGCGATGAGCAGGACATTTGTATGCCTCAGGCAATGACGCCGTCCTGGATCCGCCATTTCGGCAGGGGCGCCCGCCGGGCGAAACGCCAGTTTGAAAGTACTGCCCTTGCTCTTGCGGCTCGAGACCGTGAGACGGCCGCCGAATTCCCGCACGATACGGGCGGAAATCGCAAGTCCGAGGCCCGTACCGGCGCTTCGTTGCGACAAAGGGCCTGCCTGTTCGAATTCCCCGAAAATACGGGTCTGTTCCGCCCGGCTCATGCCCGGGCCGGTATCTTCGACGGTGATGTGCAACTCGTCGTCGGACATGCGCGCCCGGATGACGACGCCGCCTTCCTGCGTGAATTTGACGGCATTGCCGAGGAGATTGAAGAGGACCTGACGTAGCCTCGCCGGATCAAAATCGAGATGATCAGGCACATTCGGCGCGACGAAAGAGGTGATCTCTATGCCTTTTTCATGGGCGCGATGGGCCAGCATCTCGACGATGCTCTCGATCAGCCGGCGCAGGTTTTCCGCGCGCGGATTGAGCCTGAAGCGGCCGGCCTCCATGGTCGAATAATCCAGAAGATCCTCGACAAGCTGCACCAGCGACTGGCCGGATTGGCGCATGCCATCGAGATAATTTCGCTGCTCTTCGTTGAGCCTCGTCTTCGACAGAAGATGGTTCATGCCCAGCATACCGGAAAGCGGCAGGCGGATTTCATGGCTTACCGTTGCAAGCAGCCGCGCTTTTTCAGCATCGGCCTGTTCGGCGCGCAGCCTGGCGTCTTCCCTTTCGGCCAGCGCAAGCCGCTCCTCGGTCACATCCCGGGCAATGCTGCTGATGAGAAGACGGCTGCTTGCCAGATCGCGGGTCACGACATCATGCCAGGAAAAGATGCGCTGGCCGAACGGGGTCGCTATCTCCACATCATAAGCATGGACCTTGTCGCCCGGACGGAAAGCGATGCCGATTTCCTCGCAGCTGAGCCCTTCGGGCGCGGCGCAGCCGGTGATTTCCCGAAAGACCCCGTTCGCCTCGACAATGCGCCGGTTCATGTCGCGGACCACGACGATATCACCCATGAATTCCTGCATTTCGGCAATCAGCGAGCGGTTTTGCGCTTGTCTCAGCCGGAGATCGGAACCTTCATCCAGCGCAGCGGGATGCCGGGAAGTTTCGCCGAAGAGCGCGTAGAGCAGGACGCCGACGAGCACGGCGCCAAACAAGGTCGCCAGCGCGACGGTAACCGCGTAAGGCATGGCAAGCGCAATCAAGGCGGCGGAAAAAGCCCCGAGCGATAACGACACGGCGACATAGAATGCGATCGATCTGGCATCGGGCGCATGTTCTTCATCCGCATGGCGCGTTATTGCCTCGACACGATCCGCCGGCTGCGCCGCCGTCGCGGTCAGGCCCAGATCATCTGAAACTTTTTGACGAAGTCTTGTCAGTTCGCTCATAGGCAACCGCTACCACGGCAGCGGTTTTGATATGTTTGGCTGAAACCCTAAAATTTTACTTTTTAGCCGTCCGGGCGTGCAAAAACTCGTCGAGAATGACGCAGGCTGCGCCGATGGTTATGAAACTGTCAGCCAGATTGAAGACTGCGAAAGACCATGTCTGCGTGTGGAACAGGATATAGTCGATGACATGGCCGTAAAAAAAACGGTCGAGCAGATTGCCGGCAGCACCTGCGATGATGAAGGCGAAACCGAGATGGGCAAAGGTACGGTCCTCCGCCGTCTTTCGCCACAACCACAAGACGAAGACCACGATGACGAGCCGCATGCTGACGATGAACCAGCCGTGCATGTCCTCCAGCATCGAAAAGGCCACGCCGAGATTGTAGGTGCGATAAAGCGCCAGGAACGGGACAACGGGAACCATCTCCTGCAGCGGCAGATAGGCTTCGACCAGCTGCTTGACGATCTGGTCCAGCACCAGCGCGGCGGCGATCAACGCGAAAGCCGGGCCGATTTTCGAGAACAATGCCGCTTTGGCCATTACGTCACCGGTGCGAGTTGGAGGAGATGTCGCCGCGCCTCAAACAGCATGACGGCGGTTGCGATGGCGAGATTGAGGCTGTCGGCGCGGCCCTGCTGGGGAATGCGCGCCAACTGGTCGGCCTTGCCGGCGAGTTCCGGCGGCAGGCCGGATTGTTCGTTGCCCATCAAGAGCACGACCGGCTTTCCGGCGTAGTCGATCTTTCGATAGTCCACCGAACCGGCCAGATGGGTGGCTACGACGCTGACCTGCGCCGATTTTTTCCAGGACAGGAATTCCTCGGCCGAAGCGCGGGCGACGGGCGTGGCGAAGACCGACCCCATGGTGGCGCGCACCGTTTCCAGCGAAAACGGATCGGTGCAGTCGCCGACAAGAATGACGCCCGAAGCACCCGCCGCATCGGCAGTGCGGATGATGGTGCCCAGATTACCGGGATCGCGAACCCGGTCGAGCGCGATGTAGGTCTCGCCCTTTTCCGGGCGGATCTCCTTCAGCGGTTTCCATTTCTGTTCAAAAATACCGACGACCATCTGCGGATTGTCGCGGCGGGTGATCGAGGCGATGACCTTTTCACTGACTTCGAGAACCAGTCCGCCCGACGCGACCGTTTTGACCGCCGCCTGCTCCACCAGCGGCTTGCCCTTGGCGGCCTTTGCGTAAACCAGCGTCTTGATCGTCCAGCCCAGTTCGAGCGCGTCAATGACCAGCTTCAGGCCTTCTGCCATGAAGGTGCCGGTCTCTTCCCTGCCCTTTTTCTGTGTGAGCGCCTTGATGTCCTTGATGATGGGATTGGCAAGGCTGGTCACTTCCTTGACCTGGCCAACGCGGCGCGTGGTATTTTCGCGCATATCTTTCATCATTTCGGCTCCCAGCGGCTGAACAGCGATGTGGACAGCACACGGCCCGGCGTCTTGCCATCAAGCCCGGCCTCGCGAATAACGAGTTCGCCGGACGCGACGACACCGCCGGCACCGCGCATGGTTTCACGCATCAGCTCATGCATCGAATAGAAGCTGGCCCTGATCGAATAGGCCGTCAGCACAAGGCCGAGCGCCTTGGGCGACAGGATTTCGCGGCAGATATCCAGCATCAGCGGCAGATGGTCGAATAATTGCCAGACTTCGCCATGGGTGCCGCGGCCGAATTTCGGCGGGTCGGTGAGGATGATGTCGTAGCTGCTGCCCCGGCGTTCCTCACGCTGGATGAACTTCATCGCGTCTTCACAAATCCAGCGGATCGGCGCCTGCTCGAGCCCGGCAAGCGCCTGATTTTCCTTGGCCCAGCCAATCGCCTTCTTGGAAGCATCGACATGGGTGACTTCAGCGCCTGCGGCCGCCGCGACCAGCGACGCGACGCCGGTATAACCGAAGAGGTTCAGCACTTTCAGCGGGCGATCGGCCTTTTCGACGGCATGTTTCAGCCATTCCCAATGCACGATCTGTTCCGGAAAGACGCCGACATGACGAAAGGCCGTGAAGCGGCCGAGAAATTCGATGCCAAGCAGGGAAAGGGGCCAGGTTTCGCCGAGCGCCGCCTTCGGGAAGCGCCAGCGGCCCATGCCATCCTCATCCGTATCGCCGGTAAAGACAGCATCGGCATTCTGCCATACGCGGTCCGGGATCGAAGGCTTCCAGAGAGCCTGCGCCTCGGGGCGAACGATGCGGTAATCGCCATATTGTTCGAGCTTCAGGCCGTTACCGCTGTCGATCAGGTGAAAATCACCCGCGCCGCTCGATTCCAGAATGACAGGAACCTGTTCCGCTGGCAGTTCACCGGTGCGATGCTTGAGGGGCCGCGCGGGCACCTGTTCAACGGCCGCCACCGGAATGGCCTTTTCCCTTGGCGCAGGTTTCGGCACGCTGCGGACTGCGTCCGGCTCGCGCTTCTTCGGCGCCGTATCCGTGCGCCGCGCCGGCTTTGCGGCATGGACCTGTTTTTTTTCGCTCCCGGCACGCGCACGATTGCCCGGCCGGCTGTCTTTTTTCTTCAATGGAAATCTTTCCGCTTCTGCCCGCGTCTTATTGCGCCAGCAAATAGCATTCCGCACGCCGCTCGACTAGAGCCGCAGCGACTGTCGGCACCATCACTTTGCCGGGAGTTGTCCCGCATGCGGCAGTTGCCCTGTGGTGGCCGCCTTCTGGCGGTTCGCCTCATCGTGCCAGCGAACGGCCTCTTTTGCTTCGATACGGGCACGTTTGCGATGTTTGCCCTGCGCAAACCATGTGGCCGCCGAGCCCATGAGAACGCCAAAAATGACCGCCAGAAACAGGAAAACAAAAAACGGCGCGGTGAAGGACAGAACGCCGTCTTCCGGCCGGAACGGATTGAGCGCCAGGGTTACCGACTGACGATTGGCCACGCACAGGATGACGAGGATGATCGCCAGTGGAAGCAGGATGATGAGGTTGATGATTTTTTTCGACATCCGACAATACTCCATCGCTGCGGGCGTTTCGCAGGCTCCTTTTCAGTCGCCCGGCGTCAAGAACGATCAATCGTCCTCTTCGTCGCCCATACCCGGGTTCAGGCGCTCGCGCAGTTCCTTGCCCGTTTTAAAGAAAGGCACCCATTTTTCCTCGACGAAAACCGACTCACCCGTACGCGGGTTCCGGCCCGAGCGGGACGGACGGTTCTTCACCGAAAATGCGCCGAAACCACGAAGCTCGACGCGATTTCCTGCCGCCAGGGCATCGGTGATTTCATCCAGCACCGCGTTGACGATGTTTTCCACGTCACGGTGATAAAGGTGCGGGTTACGCGCAGCAACGATCTGCACCAGTTCAGACTTGATCACGGTTGCCCCCTGAAAGAATTGGATTTTTAACGCGGCTCAACCTGCCAAACGGAAACAAGACCGTCAAGAAACAACTTGTCCGCACCGAGCTGGCTGGGGCCTGCGAAGGGAATTAAATCGTCATATCCCAGAAGTTTCGCTATTTGCGCAACACTAAAAAGCGCAAAAGGCGAACGGGATGACGGCGCGCGCCATTCGACGATCGGTAAATCCTTGGCAACACCGCGTGTTTCGAAATAGCTGCGAATTTCCTTTTCGCCGCCGAGCGTATCGACGAGCTTGTTGGCAAGCGCCTGCCGGCCGGTGTAAATTGATCCGTCCGCCAGTTTCAGCACGTCCTCGCGCGGCAATTTGCGACGGTCGGCAACGAGATCGACAAACCAGCCGTAGCTGTCCATCACCATGGCGCGGATCATGGTCTTTGCCTCTTCGGGCGCCTCATGGAAAGGCGAAGGCTCGGCCTTCATCGGTGACGACTTGATTTCCTGCAGCGAGACGCCGAGCTTGTCCATCAGCTGGCCGATCTGGGGGTATTGGAAAATCACCCCGATCGAGCCGGTGATCGAGGTTTCACCGGCAATGATGACATCGCCTGCCGATGCGATCATATAACCGGCGGAAGCGGCAAGCGTGCGGACATCGGACACAACCGGCTTCTTTTCGGCCACACCTCTGATAGCCTTGAAGATGCGCTCCCCGCCATAGGTGGTGCCGCCTGGCGAGGAAATCGACACGATCAGCCCTTTGACATTCTCGCTCCTTGCGATCTTGTCGAGCCGCTCAAGCAGTTCGGTATTGTCGGTGATCAGGCCGGAAACCTCGACACGGGCAATATGAGGCTTCGCACTTTGCTGCGGTCCATCCCATAAAAACCGGTAAAGACCGAAAGCGCCGGCGACAAGCAGCAGAACGGCGGCAATCCGCCAGAAACTCAGCTTGCGGCGCAACCGCCTGCGATCCGCTATCGCCATGTTGTCCATAAAAACCCCTGTCATCCGCTTTTGCGCTTCAGGCCATATGGTTCTTCTAACGCGAAGCCGCAAGGAAACAATAAGGAAACCAGAATTAAGATAAAATTCGCATTTCCCTTGCACCTATCCAGACAAAAACCATATTGGCAGGACAAAGCACACATGCCAAAGACATTTAGATAGAGACACAAGCTTCGATGATGCGCCATTATGGCGCCCTAGAGGCATTCCGGACCCGCTCTTATGCTCGAAAGACTCCGCGAACCCGCGCCAGCATTTTCGCCGCGCAATGACCAGAACGGCGCCTATGACACCGCGCTGCGGCATTCCACGCGCGTGAAGCGGCTGAAGATCATTCTGCCGCTCGGCGCGGCAATCATTTCGCTCGCCTTCATCGCGGTTTCGGTTATCCGAACCTGGGCCCCCGACGAAGTCTCTCTTGAGAGCGCACGAATTGAAGACGGCAAGATCGTGATGGAAAAGCCTGCTGTCGCCGGCCGCAACGAGAAGGGGATCGATTATTCCATGAACGCCGACCGTGCGTTGCAGGACATCGCCAACCCCAATCTCATGACGCTTGAAAAGGTTCTGGCGGCAGTGCCGGTAAACGACAGTGTTGCGCAGGTGATCGCCCAGGAAGGCATTTTCGACCGGGCGACCAACACGCTGAAGATGACTGCGCCTTTTGACATCAATCTCAGCAATGGCATACAAGCGAAGTTCCAGTCTGCGGATGTCGATCTGAAGGCCGGAAAAATGAGCAGCAAAGAGCCGGTTTCGATCAAAACAAACGACGGCTCGATTGTTGCGCAATCGATTGACATCGCCGATAATGGCAAAACAATTACATTTTCGGGGCAGGTACGGGCACGTATCGCTGCATCCAATATCAAGAATGAAGGCAAGTGAGAGCCCGGTCCAGATGATGCAAATTTCCCGTCCCGTTTCCCTCGGCAAATCCGCCGGCCTTGCAGCCGCAGGTCTTGTTCTTTCGTGTCTTGCAACTGTGGCCTTCGCCCAGAACACCACCAGCAACATGCAGGGCGTCAAACTCTCCGGCGACCAGCCTATCGCGATTGAAAGCGATCAGCTCGAGATTCGCGATCAGGAGCGCAAGGCCTATTTCACCGGCAATGTGAAAGTGGTGCAGGGAACGACCACCCTTCAGGCTGGCAAGATGACGGTGAATTACAAGGGCGAGGGTTCTTCGCTCACCAGCGGCGACGCCAATATCGAAAAAATCTTCGTCGACAATAATGTCTACCTGACGTCCGAGACCCAGAAAGCCACGGCCGACCACGGTGAATTCGACATGGCGGCGCAGACCTTCATTCTGACGGGCAAGCAGGTCGTGCTGTCTGAAGGTACGAATGTCTTCACCGGCTGCAAGCTGACCGTGCTGATGAATACGGGGCAGGCCAAGCTGGAAAGCTGCGGCGGCCCTGTTCGGATCATGCTTGATCCGAAATCCCAGAAAAAACAGTAGTCTTTCCTCGTGAAGATACCCTCGATCTCAAAGATATTCGGCGGCGGGCGCGATCGATCCGCGGACGCAGCCTCGCCGGTGGACAAGACCCCCTATCAGGGCACGCTGATCGCGCATGGTCTGACGAAGACCTATAATACGCGCCGCGTCGTCAACGGGGTTTCGCTGGTCGTGCGCCGTGGCGAAGCCGTGGGTCTGCTCGGCCCGAACGGCGCCGGAAAAACCACCTGTTTTTATATGATAACGGGCCTGGTGCCCGTCGATACCGGCAAGATCGCCATCAACGGCAATGACGTCACCACCATGCCGATGTACAGGCGCGCCCGTCTCGGCGTCGGTTACCTGCCGCAGGAAGCTTCGATCTTCCGGGGATTGACGGTCGAGGAAAACATCCGCGCCGTACTGGAAGTGCATGAGCCGGACGCGGCCAAGCGCAACCGCAAGCTCGATGAGCTGCTGGAAGAGTTTCATATCGCGCAACTGCGGAAATCGCCGGCCGTGGCGCTTTCGGGCGGCGAGCGGCGGCGTCTGGAGATTGCCCGCGCGCTCGCGACCGATCCGACCTTCATGCTGCTGGATGAACCCTTCGCGGGCGTCGATCCGATTTCGGTCAGCGATATCCAGAATCTGGTGCGGCACCTGACAGCGCGTGGCATCGGCGTTCTCGTGACTGACCACAATGTCCGTGAAACGCTCGGCCTCATCGACCGCGCATACATCATCCATGCCGGCGAAGTGCTGACGCATGGGCGTCCGGACGATATCGTCAACAATCCGGATGTGCGCCGCCTCTATCTCGGCAATAATTTCAGCCTTTGAGACCTGGAGCCGGACGGCGAAGCCTGTGTGCGGTTTTGCTTGAAATCCGGCTCTAATTATATGATCTATATCATGATTTAGGATTTCAGGTCGTTTCGGCTTTAAATCATCATGATCGGCACGCGAAAGATTCTTCATCGCGCCCGGCCCTGACGCTTGACCAAACAAAATAAAAAAGCAATTTTTGGGCCAAGTCCTGTCGTCTCAGTAAAATTTCTGGAAAATCAGACGATGGAGAAGCTGTAAGGGGAGTTTCGCGTCCGCCATGGCATTGTCTGCCAGCCTTTTGCTGCGTCAAAACCAGTCTCTCGTGATGACACCGCAACTGATGCAGTCCATCCAGCTGCTTCAGATGACGCATTTCGAGCTGACGCAGTTCATCGCGCAGGAGGTAGAGCGCAATCCGCTGCTGGAAATTGCGGCAAACGATGGCGATTTAAGCAGCGATACACCTGTAGACGCGGAAAGTTTTGGCGACGCCGATAGCGAAAGTTCGGAGAGATCCGCCACGGTGACGTCAGACAGTGACGACTGGTACGGCGACCGCGCCGCAAATCTCGGCGAGCAACTTGACACCAGCTTTGAAAACGTCTTTCCCGACGATGCCGAGCCCAGAAAGGCCGATGCGCCCGAACTGGCCGGCCAATGGAAATCCATGCCCGGCCAGGAGTCGGGAGAAAGTTACGATCTCGACGATTTCGTTGCGGCCAGACAGAGCCTCGGCGACCATCTCAATCAGCAACTGCCGCTCGCCATATCCGCCGCCGAGGACCGGATGATCGCCGATGCGCTGATCGGCCAGCTTGACGAGACCGGCTATATTGCGGCGGATGCCGTCGACGACGTCGCCGAACGGCTGGGGGCGGCTCCATCGGCGGTCGAACACGTTCTGAAGACGCTTCAGGGCTTCGACCCACCGGGTGTATTTTCCCGTTCCTTAAGCGAATGTCTGTCGATCCAGCTTGCCCAGAAGGATCGGCTCGACCCGGCCATGCGGGCTTTCGTCGACAATCTGGAACTTCTGGCGAAACGCGACTTCGCCTCCTTGAAAAAAATCTGCGGCGTCGATGAGGAAGATCTCCTCGACATGCTGGCGGAAATCCGCACGCTCAATCCCCGCCCCGGCGCCGGTTACGATTCGATGGTTTCGGAGACCATCGTTCCCGATATTATCGTTCGCCCCTCTTCCACCGGCGGCTGGCTGGTGGAAATCAATCCAGAGACCCTGCCGCGCGTGCTCATCAACCAGAGTTACTTCGCCGAGGTGTCGAAACATAAGGCGCGCGCGGGCGAGGATCAGGATTTTCTGGCCGAATGCATGCAAACGGCCCATTGGCTGACCCGCAGCCTCGACCAGCGCGCCCGGACGATCATGAAGGTGGCGACGGAAATCGTTCGCCAGCAGGATGCCTTCCTCGTCAATGGTGTCGACCAGCTGCGCCCGCTGAACCTCAAGACGGTGGCCGACGCCATCAAGATGCATGAATCCACCGTCAGCCGGGTGACAACCAAAAAATACATGCTGACGCCGCGCGGGCTGTTCGAACTGAAATATTTCTTCAGCGTCTCGATCAGCGCCGTGGAAGGCGGAGACAGCCATTCGGCGGAAGCGGTGCGTCACCGCATCAAGGCCATGATCGCGCAGGAAGCCGCCGAGGCGGTTCTTTCAGACGATGATATCGTCGACAACCTGAAAAAGAGCGGCGTCGATATCGCCCGGCGCACCGTCGCCAAATATCGGGAGGCGATGAACATCCCCTCCTCCGTGCAGAGGCGTCGGGAAAAGAAGGCGTTGGCCAAGCTGGCTGTATTCTGAGCGGTAGCCACGAAGAACGTTTATGGCGGTTTTTTGCCGCACCATTGACTCTTGCCACGGCAGCGGCTAGAAGCCCGCCGCACACGTCAGCAAGGTCATTTGTAACGGATTCATCTCCACCGTCCATGGGCGTAAAATTCGAATGAGGGCTTTTTAAGGTCTTCGAAACGCTTGGATGCGCGCGCGGCTTGACGTAAGCTGGTACTCGCAAATCACTACAAAAAGGAAAATTTCCATGAGTGTGCGTGTATCTGGTAAACATATGGAGATCGGTGAATCTTTCCGGCAGCGGATCGAGGACAATATAGGTCTGGCGGTTACCAAATACTTCGATGGGGGGTATTCAGGCCAGGTAACCGTGGAGAAATCCGGATCGCGTTTTGCCGCCGATTGCAAGCTGCATCTCGATACCGGCGTTGTATTGCACGCGGCGGGTCAGGCAAATGATCCGCAGGCGAGCTTCGATGCCGCCGCAGAGCGGATCGAGAAGCGCCTGCGCCGCTACAAGCGCAAGCTTAAGGACCACCATAATGGCGCCAATGGCATGTCGCAGGAAATCGCCTATACGGTGATGGATGCTGTTCCCGATGAGGACCACGAGGTTCCTGACGATTACGCACCCACCATCGTTGCGGAGAGTTCCAAACAGATTAAGACGATGTCCGTCGCCAGCGCCGTGATGGCGCTCGACATGACGGACGAACCGGTTCTGCTGTTCCGCAGCCCGGGCAAGGAATATCTCAACATCGTTTACCGGCGTCATGACGGCAATATTGGCTGGATCGACGCGGAAACGATCAAGAGCTGAACAGTCTGACAAGACGTGGGAGGCAGGGCGCGAAAGTGCAGTCTGCCTCCTGCATCGTCTCGATGGCATGAAGGAAAAAGAGAATGGCGTTGGCAGATTTGCTGCAACAAGATGCGATTATTCCCGCCCTCAAGGTGAATTCCAAAAAGCAGTTGCTTCAGGAGCTGGCCGCAAAGGCAGCCAGAATTACCGGAGTCTCGGAACGGGAAGTTTTCGACGTCATCCTCCAGCGTGAGAAACTCGGCTCCACCGGTGTGGGCCACGGTATCGCCATTCCGCATGGCAAGCTCAACAGCATCCATCAGATCACCGGCGTCTTCGCACGTCTTGAAACACCGGTCGATTTCGAAGCGCTGGACGACCAACCGGTCGACCTGGTTTTCCTGCTGCTCGCGCCCGAGGGCGCCGGCGCGGATCATCTGAAGGCCTTGTCCAGAATCGCACGCGCCCTGCGCGACCCTGAACTGGTCGCCAAACTGCGCGCTACCGATTCCGACACGGCAATCTACGCTTTCCTCAATCAGGAGCAAGCAACAGCGGCCTGATCGCGGGTTCCGCCTTAGTTTTAACGGCAATAAAAAACGCGCCCTGAAGGCGCGTTTTTTATGACGTAAGGACAGAAGCCTTACGCGTCCTTTTCATTGAGAGACGAAGTGCCCGGCTCAGAGGATGCTGCAACGTCCGCCTTCGGGCCGCCCTTGGCAACGCCGACCATCGCCGGACGCAGGACGCGATCGCCTATGGTGAAACCAGCCTGAACCACCTGCAACACGGTGTTGTTTGGAACCTTAGTGTTGGGAATCTCAAACATGGCCTGATGGAAATTCGGATCGAATTTCTGGCCCTCGGCATCGATCTTCTTCACGCCGTGGCGTTCCAGCGTCGACAGCATCGAGCGTTCGGTCATCTCGACACCTTCGATCAGACCGTTGAGACCGGCTTCGCCGTTGGTCTTTAGTTCATCGGGAATGGCTTCGAGCGCGCGGCGAAGATTATCGGAAACGGCGAGCATGTCGCGTGCGAAACCGGCCAGGGAATAGGCCTTGGCATCCTTGACATCGCGCTCGGTGCGACGGCGAAGATTGTCCATCTCGGCTGCAAGGCGAAGGAATTTATCGCGCAGATCGGCGTTCTCAGCCTTGAGCAGCTCGACCGGATCGGGTTCTGCCGTTTCGGCCTGTTCTTCACCTACCAGGGCAGGATCGACAAACTCTTCCGCGACGTCCGCGTCAGGTCCGGGCTTTTTTGTATCGTCGGTCATGACGTTCTCCAGATTTGAATATTGTTGGTTGCGCCCGATATCGAGCTTTGACGGGCAAAAATCAAGGCTTGCGGCGAAAAGCTTGCCGCATTCTCTGACCTTTGCGGGCCTGTCCTATCTTTGCTTGCGGGAAAGGCGCGCCATGATCTGCGCGGTATAATCCACCATCGGCACGATACGGGCGTAATTCAGCCGGGTCGGGCCGATAACGCCGACCGCGCCCACGACACGATTGTCCTCGTCACGATAGGGCGCGACGATCAGCGACGAACCGGACAGCGAAAACAACTTGTTTTCCGAGCCGATGAAAATCCTGACGCCTGAGCCGCTTTCCGCAAGGTTGAGGATTTCGATGAGATTTTCCTTACGCTCCAGATCGTCGAACAGCAGGCGCACCCGATCGATATCCTCTTCACCGGCGAGGCCTTCGAGCAGGTTGGAGCGACCGCGAACGATGAGACGGCCGAGCTTGCCCTCTTCATTGTCTCCCGCCCACACCGCAAGACCACGTTCCACGAGGTCCTGCGCCAATATGCCGAGTTCCGATTGCAGTTCCGCCTGCTGCGCCTGAAACTGACCGCGCAATTCATGCAGCGTCTGACCGGAGAGATGAGCATTGATGAAATTCGCAGCCTCGGTCAATTGCGACGAGGAAATACCGGCCGGCAATTCGATGATGCGGTTTTCGACCTGATTGTGGTCACCCACCAGCACGGCGAGCGCCTTGGTGGGCTCCAGCCTTATGAATTCCACATGTTTGAGGATGACATCGTTCTTGGCGGTCAGCACCAGTCCGGCGCCACGCGACATGCCGGAAAGCATGCGGCTTGCTTCCGTCAGCAACCCTTCCAGCGACTGTTCGTGACCGGCGACCGGCCCGATCTGGCGGTCGATACTAGCCCTCTCCTCGGCGGGCAGATCGCCCACCTGCATGAAGGCATCAACAAAGAAGCGCAATCCCGTCTGCGTGGGCAAACGCCCGGCGCTGATATGCGGCGAATAAATGAGGCCGAGCTCCTCGAGATCGCTCATGACATTGCGCACGGAGGCAGGCGAAAGCGACATCGGCAGAAGTCGCGACAGGCTGCGCGATCCGAGCGGTTCGCCCGTATCGAGGTAACCTTCGACGATGCGCCGGAAAATTTCCCGAGACCGTTCATCCAGCAGCGATGCCTGATCTTGTGATAGCGGTGCGGAAAAACCCATTTCGTCCGTTCTTTGTCGTTCAAACCAGCTTGCATCAATATAATGCGTTGCAACGCCGCGGCAAAATGGAAATTGGCTTTGCAAAAGCCCGGACCTCGCCTTAGAAGGCAGGGACCAACATGGAGAGTGGATCATATGCGGCCTTCAGGCAGAAAAATCGACCAGATGCGCAAGGTTTCCTTCGAACGCAATTTCTCGAAACATGCCGAAGGCTCCTGTCTCGTGAAATTCGGCGACACGCATGTGCTCGTCACCGCAAGCCTTGAAGAAAAGACGCCACCGTGGCTCCGCAACAGCGGCAAGGGCTGGGTCACCGCCGAATATGGCATGCTGCCGCGCTCCACCCATGAACGCATGAAGCGCGAGGCCGCTTCCGGCAAGCAGGGCGGACGCACACAGGAAATCCAACGCCTCATCGGCCGCTCGCTGCGCGCCGTCGTCGACCTGCAGGCGCTCGGCGAGCGCCAGATCAGCATCGACTGCGACGTCATCCAGGCCGATGGCGGCACCCGCACCGCCTCCATTACCGGCGCATGGATTGCCCTGCATGACTGCCTGAAATGGATGGAAACCCGCAACATGATCAAGGTCGAGAAAGTTCTGAAGGACCATATCGCCGCGATCTCCTGCGGCATCTTCGCCAACCAGCCGGTGATCGATCTCGACTATCTCGAAGATTCCTCGGCCGAAACCGATGCCAATTTCGTCATCACCGGCTCGGGCGGTATCGTCGAGGTTCAGGGAACGGCTGAAGGCGCGCCCTTCTCCGAGGAAGAATTCCTGACGCTACTCGGTCTCGCCAAGGCCGGTTGCAGCGAACTGGTCGCCCTTCAGAAACAGGCGATCGCCTGAGCCGACGGGAAAGAACCATGCGCAAGCTCGATACCAGAACGATCGTTGTCGCCAGCCATAACAAGGGCAAGATCGCCGAAATCGCCGATCTGATCGGCCCTTTCGGTTTCTCCGCCAAATCTGCGGCGGAGCTGAACTTCTCAGAACCGGACGAGACGGGCACCACATTTGAGGAAAATGCCGCCATCAAGGCGCTTGCCTCCGCGAAGGCATCAGGCCTGCCTGCCTTGTCCGACGATTCCGGTCTTGTTATCGACGCGCTTGACGGTGCGCCGGGTGTCTATACCGCCAATTGGGCGGAGACGGCCGATGGGACGCGCGATTTCGCCATGGCGATGCAGAAGGTCGAGGATGCGCTGGCCGAGCGAGGAGCTTCGAAGCCGGAGGATCGCACCGGCCGCTTCGTCAGCGTGCTGTGTCTCGCCTGGCCGGACGGGCATGTCGAATATTTCCGTGGCGAGGTGGAAGGCACTGTTGTGTGGCCGCCGCGCGGAACGAGCGGTTTCGGTTATGATCCCATCTTTAAACCCGAGGGATATGAGACCACATTCGGCGAAATGAGCGCGGATGAGAAACACGGCTGGAAACATGGCGACGCCTTTGCATTGTCGCACCGCGCCCGCGCCTTCAAGAAATTCGTAGAAACCTGCCTGGAGGCATGAACCCGATGGTCGGGGAGCACCAACTTTCTGCCCCCGGCGCATCGCTTCTGCCGGATACGGGCGATCCCGGCTTCGGGATTTATCTGCATTGGCCCTTCTGCGCGGCCAAGTGCCCCTATTGCGACTTTAACAGCCATGTCCGCCACCGGCCGGTGGATCAGGAACGGTTTACGGCGGCTTTCCTGCGTGAAATGGAACATATGCGGACGCTGAGCGGCCCGCGCGTCGTCACCAGCATTTTCATGGGCGGTGGTACGCCCTCGCTGATGGACCCGCAGACTGTTGGCGCGCTGCTGGATGGCGTGGCGCGGTTCTGGCATGTGCCTGATGGTATCGAGATCACCATGGAAGCCAATCCTTCCAGCGTCGAGGCGGAGCGTTTTCGCGGTTACCGCGCGGCGGGCGTCAATCGCGTCTCGCTCGGCGTGCAGGCGCTGAACGACCGCGACCTGAAGTTCCTTGGCCGCCTGCATGATGTTGCCGATGCCTTGAAAGCCATCCGGCTGGCGCGGGAGATTTTTCCGCGCATGTCCTTCGATCTCATCTATGCCCGCCCGAACCAGACGGTGACCGAATGGGACGCCGAACTGAAGGAGGCTGTCTCCTATGCTGTCGACCATCTGTCGCTCTACCAGCTGACGATCGAGGAAGGCACGCCCTTTTATGGCCTCCACAAGGCCGGCAAGCTCATCGTGCCCGATGGCGAGCATTCGGCCGTGCTTTATGAAGCGACGCAGGAAATCACCGAGCGTTACGGCATGCCCGCCTATGAGGTTTCCAATCATGCCCGGCCCGGCGCCGAAAGCCGCCATAACCTGACCTACTGGCGCTATGGCGATTACGCCGGCATCGGCCCCGGTGCGCATGGACGCCTGACGCGTGGCGCTTCCAAGCTCGCCACCGCCACCGAGCGGCATCCCGAGACCTGGCTCGAAACAGTAGAGCGGGAAGGCCATGGCATGGTCGATCAGGAATTGCTCGGTGTCGATGAACAGGCAGATGAATTGCTGCTGATGGGGCTTCGCCTGCGCGAGGGCATCGACCTCGCCCGCTGGAGCGATCTTTCCGGCCGCGACCTTGACCCGGAAAAAGAAGAGTTTCTTCTCCAGCACGGTTTCGTGGAGAGGATCGGCAATTCCCGCCTGCGCTGCACACCATCAGGCATGCTCATTCTCGATGCCGTGGTGGCCGATCTCGCCTGCTGACTCTCGCAATGCCCTACATAAACCATAGACAGGACGACAATAAAAAAGAAGCGGCCCGAAGGCCGCTTCTTCAGACCGCTGACAAACCCGTCGATATTTTCGGCGGGTTTTTTCTTTTTCGGGATGATGACGTTTTGTTGTCGTCTTTTGCGGGTGAACGGGAGATAAGATGAGCCTCGTTTCCTCATCCCCAGGCG